>NZ_DASWTE010000024.1:0-14028 GCF_036402295.1 Phenylobacterium sp. | reverse complement strand
AGCTCGCCCTTGTTGGCCAGCATCTGGGCGAAGCGGGCGTAGTCCATGGTGGCGCCGACGAGGCCGCCACCGCCGGACTCCATCACCGGCGGCGTCAGGTAGGTCGGCAGCGGCCGGTCGAAGATCGCGTTGGCCTCCTCGATCTTCCGGGTCTCACGGTTCAGCGCATAGACCGCGGCCAGGCGGCTCGCCTTGTCGGCCGGCACATAGAACGCCGTGTCGTTCATCTTCAGCGGCCTGAAGATGCGGTCCTCGAGGAACTTGCCGAGCGGCTGGCCCGACAGCTTCTCGACGAGGTAGCCCTGGATGTCGACGGTCACCGAATAGCGCCAGGACTCTCCCGGCTGGTAGATGAGCGGGATCGTCGAGGTCTTGCTGATCATGTCCTGCAGGCCGTTCGACCCCAGCACGGACTGCTCGCGGAACTGCTTGTCGACGGGATGTTTGTCCTGAAGCCCGTACCCGAAGCCGGCCGTGTGACTCATGATCTCGCGCATGGTCGGCGGGCGCTTCATGGGCACGAGCACGGGCGTCCCGTTGCCCTCCTCGTCGACCCCGGTCATGACCTTGAGGTTCTTGAATTCGGGGATGTAGCGGGTGACCGGATCGTCGAGCCGCCACTTGCCCTCCTCGAAGAGGATCATCATCGCCACGCCGGTGATGGGCTTGGACATCGAGTAGATGCGGAAGATCGTGTCCTCGGTCATCGGCTGGCCCGAAGCGAGGCTCTGCTTGCCATAGGTCTTGAAGCTGACGACCTTGCCGTGGCGGGCGAGCAGCGTGGTCATGCCGGCCACACGACCCTCGGCGACCACGCCCTGCATGTAGGCGTCCAGGCGAGCGAGCCGGGCGCTGTCGAAGCCCACGGACTCCGGCGTGGTGGCGCGCGAGAGGGCGGCGGGCGCCTTGGCCGCGGCGGCGGCCGGCTTCTTCGCGGCCTGGGCCGAGACCTGGACCGGCGCCAGCGCCAGAGCGACGGCGGTCAGCGCGGCCGCGAACCGAACACTGTGGCGAAGCAGCATATCCATCCCCTCCCAAACACTTGTTGGGACGAAGCTTAGGCGGCGCGCGCGGCCACGCAAGCACGGGTGAGTTTCAGGTCGGCAATCCGGGGCGAACGCCGCTAGCCTCCCGCCATGAAACGGCTGCTCATCGTCTGGCATTCGCGCACGGGCGCGGCCCGGGCCATGGCCGACGCCGCGGCGCGCGGCGCGGGCGCCGAGGCCGGCGTCGAGGCGCGGATGCTGATGGCCGAGGCCGCGGGGCCCGACGACCTGCTGGCGGCGGACGGGTACCTCTTCGCCTGCCCGGAGAACCTCGCGGCCATGTCGGGCGCGATGAAGGAGTTCTTCGACCGCAACTACTATCCGGTGCTCGAGCGCCTGAACGGCCGGCCCTACGGCATGCTGATCGCCGCCGGCAGCGACGGGACCAACGCCGTCCGCCAGATGGCCCGGATCGCCACCGGCTGGCGGCTGAAGCCGATCGCCGAGCCCATCATCGTCTGCACCCACGCCCAGGCGCCCGAGGCGATCCTGGCGCCCAAGACCGTGCCCGACGCCGACCTCGCCCGCTGCGAGGAGCTGGGCGCCGCCCTGGCCGCCGGGCTGGCGATGGGGGTCTTCTGACGCCCACGTCAGTCGGCCGGCGTGATCCCGAACACCGCCTCGTCGCCCAGGACGATGATGCTCGGCCACCGCCGAGGCGGCATCGCCATGAGCGCGTCGATGTGCCGGGCCAGTTCGGCCCGCTCGGCAGCATCGGCCTCGGCTGCGCCCCCGCGCCCCGTCGGCGTGTCGTTCCTCATGGTGCTCCTCGGCCCAGAAAGACGCGCACCGGCGCTTCGGTTCCGCCACGGACGGGGCGTAGGATCGTCGCAGCACCCATGGAGTTCGGCCATGAACGCAGTGTCCGAGACGGCCTTCCACGTCGAGCCGCTGCCCGCGACGTTCGGGGCGACGATGACCGGGCCCCGACTGGCCGAGCTCGACGAAGCGGCGTTCCGCGAGCTCTACCGGACGTGGCTCGAATACGGCCTGCTGATCCTCCCGGGCCAGCACCTCACCCGCGACGAGCAGGTCGCGTTCGCCCGCCGCTTCGGGCCGCTGGAGATCGAGATCACCCCGATCAGCAACGTCCGCGCGGACGGCACAGTCCGCCCCGAAGAGGGCGACGACGTGATCAAGGTGCTGAAGGGCAACATGGGCTGGCACTGCGATTCTACCTACATGCCGGTGCAGGCCAAGGGCGCGGTGTTCACGGCGCAGGTCGTCCCGGATGAGGGCGGCGAGACCGAGTGGGCGGATATGGCCGCGGCCTACGAAGCGCTGTCGCCGTCGGTGCGGGAGCGGATCGCAGGCCTCAGCGCCTTGCATTCGCTGCGTTACAGCCAGGGCAAGCTGGGCCACGCGCACCAGGCGGGCAGCGCCTATTCCGGCTACGGCATGACTGTGGACGACCCGCCGCTGCGGCCGCTGGTGAAGGTCCACCCCGAGACCGGACGGCCCTGCCTGATGATCGGGCGCCATGCCTATGGCCTCGCCGGGCTGGAGGCCGAGGAGTCGGAACGCCTCCTTGACGAGCTCTGCGCTGAGGCCTGCCGGCCGCCGCGGGTGTGGCGGCACAGCTGGACGCCCGGCGACGCGGTGATCTGGGACAACCGGCGACTGATGCATCGCGCCTGCCCCTGGGATATGAGCCGGCCGCGGGTCATGCACCATTCGCGGATCGCCGGAGATCCGGTCAGCGAATTCGCGGCGGGCGCGGCCCAGCACACGTCACGGTGATACCGGAGCGTGCGCATGCTATACTGTAGGGTGTAAACCCGAGGCGTCGGGGCTAGGGCGCTGGAGGCTGGGCGAGCGTCATGTTGCGGATCGAACTCTCGGAGCTGAGCGCCCAGGAGCTGAAACGACTGCTCGACAGCGCCCGGGCGCGCGGTCAGACCGCCCTCGCCGAACAGCTCGTCGCCGAGCTGGAGATGCGGCCCGGCCGCGCCGTGGACTGGAACCCCATCCCGGCGGGCTACGGCGCGCAGATGGCGTTCGAGCCGTCGTTCGAGCCAGCCGACGAGCCGCATCGCCCGCGCCGCAGCGGGGTGATGGTCGCCACCGCCGTGCTGGCTGCGTTCGTCTCGGCCGGCGTCACCTGGGGGCTCAGCGTGCCCATGACGCCGCACGCGGCGAAGGAGCCGATCGAACCGGCGCCACGCGCGGCCGTGATGCTCACGTCCGTCGCCCCGGTGCGTCCGCAATCCGACTTGCCCGCCCCCGCGCCGGTTGTCGACCACGTCGACGTCGACGGCGACGAACCTGTTGCGCGGCTGCCCCGCGCGCCCCTGCCTATGGCGCGCGCCGCGCCCGCCAAGGCGTCCGCGCGCGCCAAGCGCTGCCACGACCTTCCGACGCCGGCCCAGCGGTTGACCTGCGGCTATCCCGTACTGGCCGCGCAGGACCGACAGCTGCGCGCGGCTTACGACAAAGCCCTCGCCAGCGGGGCGGACCGGCGGGAGCTCGACCGGGCCCAGGCGGTTTGGCGCGGCGAGAGCGAGAACATCGCCGACCGCAACGCCCTGGCCGAGCGCTACCAGCGCCGCATCCGCGAGATCGAGGCCGCGTCCGCCAGGCCGCCGCCCGCGCCACCACCGCCCGCGAAGCCGGCCCCCGAGGACCCGCCGTTCTAGCGGAAGATGTCGAGCGGCCGGGCCGCCGCGGGATCGAACGCCCGCCAGTCGAGCGCCAGCGCGCTGGCGACGGTCGCCGCAACTTGACTGCTGCTCGCACACTCGCCGCCAGGACGCTTGCCCTGCGCCACGTCCGGACCGATCGCGGCCAGCCAGGTCTCGTTCGACTGGGCGAAGGCGCCCCGGCCGTGGTGACGCCAGGCGTCCTTGCCGCCGACGCCGCGGCCATGGTCGGTGGTCACGATCAGGGTGGTCCTGCCGGCATAGGCGGGATGGGCCTGCAGGGTCTTCCAGAGCTCGGCCAGGAAGGCGTCCGAGCGGCGCGCGGCCCACAGCATCTGGTCGTAGCGGCCTTCGTGGGCGAACTCGTCGGTGTCGCCATAGGCGATGTAGAGCACCCGCGGCCGGCTCTGGCCCTTCAACGCCTCCAGCGCCAGGACGTGGGTGAACGCGTCGAACCGCTCCACCGGCCACAGGCGCGGGACCTCGGCCTGCAGACGGGCGAATTGGGTCCCGGGCGCGGCGTCCCAGCCGGCGTTCACCGCGACGCCGCTTCGGCCCGGATTCAGGATGTCGCGGAACGCCTCCCACGAGGCGAACGCCTGCACCCGGCCCTTGAGGCCCGGCTGACGGTTCAGCCATTCCAGGACGGTCACGTTGCGGTTCGGCCCGTGCTCGTTCGAGCGGATGGCCGGGTCGGGCTTGCCGGTCAGCAGCTCGTTGTAACCGGGATAGGAGAACCACTGGTCGTTCGTGACCGCCATGCAGCCCCCGTGGTCGCGGTCGCCCAGCAGCACGCCCTGCTTGGCCACCACCTCGTGCAGGAACGGCATGAGGGCGCGCGCGCGATCGGGCGGGTCCAGGAAATCCTTCTTCAGCTCCCGCAGCTCAGAGACGAAGGCCCGGTCGGCCGCCCGCGCCGGGTCGGCGCCCCGGAACACCTCCTGCCACGGCATGCCGTCCAGGGTGACCAGCACCACGTTGCGCTCGCGCGCCGCCGCCGCGGCCACCAGGTGGAATGACAGTGCGACCGCAAGCGCGGCTGCGAAGATCCGAAGTGTCCGGCCCATGTGGGCGAACGTAGGGCCGCCTCGGCCCAGCTTCCAAAGGTTTTCGTCCTCGCGACCGAGCCCTAAGGTGGCCGCCGTCTCGCTCCGTCAGGACTGCCCGATGCCCGCCACGCGCCGAGCCTTCGCGCTTTCCACCCTGGCCGCGGCGGCGCTCGGCGCCTCTGCCACGGCCCAGCCCAAGGTGAAACCCATGCGGATCCTGATCCTGGGCGGCACCGGCTTCATCGGCCCGCACCAGGTGCGCCATGCGCTCTCCCGTGGCCACAAGGTCACCGTCTTCAACCGCGGCCGGCGGCCAGACGACTTCCCGCCCGAGGTGGAGGAGCTGGTCGGCGACCGCAACACCTCCGACCTGAAGGCGCTGGAGGGCAAGACCTGGGACGTCTGCATCGACAATCCCACCACCCTGCCCTTCTGGGTGCGCGACGCGGCCAAGGTGCTGAAGGGCAACGTCGGCCACTACCTCTTCGTCTCGACGATGTCGGTCTACGCTACGCAGGATCGCCCGGGCGAGGACGAGACGGCGCCGACCGCGGCCTATGCGGGCGCCGACGCCTTCGCCGAGCGTGGGCCGGCGAAGCCCGAGCTCTACGGACCGCTGAAGGCCGTGAGCGAGACCGAGGCCCGGTCGCAGTTCGGCGCCGGCGCGACGACGATCGTGCGGCCGGGCCTGATCGTGGGCCCTGGCGACGAGACCGACCGCTTCACCTATTGGCCGGTGCGCCTGGCGCGCGGTGGCGAGGTGCTGGCGCCGGGCGACGGCAGCGACCCGATCCTCTACGTCGACGCCCGCGACCTGGCCGAGTGGACGATCCGCCTGGTGGAGCAGCGGACGGCCGGAACGTTCAACGCCATCGGGCCGGCAAGGCCGCTCACCACGAAGGGACTGCTGGACGGCGTGGCCAAGGGCGTGGGGGCGAAGCCCACCTACGTCTGGGCGCCGGCGGACTGGCTCGCGGAGAAGAACGTCAACGGCTGGAGCGACCTGCCGGTCTGGCTTCCGGGCCAGGGACGGACGGCGGGCTTCCACCGGCGGAGCAACGCCGCAGCGATCAACGCCGGCCTGACCCTCCGCCCGCTGGAGACGACCGCAGCCGACACGCTGGCGTGGTGGAAGACCCTGCCCGAGGAACGGCGCGCCAAGCCGCGAACCGGGCTCTCGCCCGAACGCGAGACGGCATTGCTGGCGGAACGGAGGGCGAAGGCTTAGGCGATGGCGGTGAACGAGACGCGGTTCCGGTACGAGGGCGAGGATGGGACCGGCCTGGCCGGCTTCCGCTGGCAGGCCGGCGGCAAGCCCAGGGCCGTACTGCAGCTGGCGCACGGCGCCGGCGAGCACGCGGGGCGTTACCTCGGGCCGATGACCCCGATCGTCGAGGCCGGCTTCGTGATCTACGCGGCCGACCATCGTGGGCACGGCATGACGTCGGGCATGAGCAGCCTGGGCGATTTCGGCCCGGGCGGCGCCCCGGCCGTCGTCGCCGACATGGCCGTCCTCTCGCGCCGGGCGCGGGCCGAATACCCGGACCTGCCGCTGGTCCTGATGGGCCATTCGATGGGGGCTATGCTGTCCCAGGCTTATGTGCTGGAGCATTCTGACCTGATCGACGCGCTGGTGCTGTCGGGCACGACGGGACCGGCCGCCCGCATCGCGCCGGAGAAACTGAACGAGGGTTTCGAGGGCCGCACGCCCTACGACTGGCTCTCGCGCGACGCGGCCGAGGTGGACAAGTACCTGGCCGATCCCTTCTGCGGCATACAGTTCACCGACGCGTCGCGGGCCTCGTTCATGGAACTGCGCGAGCGGCAGCCGACGCCGGAAGCGTTGGCGAAGGTCAAGGCGGGCCTGCCGGTCTACGTCCTCGTCGGCGACCAGGACCCGATCAACCAGAAGCTCGCGGGCCTGACGCCGCTGGTCGACGCCTACCGGGCCGCTGGCCTGGACGTCACGCTCAAGGTCTATCCGGGCGGGCGTCACGAGATGCTCAACGAAACGAACCGCGACGAGGTGGTGGCCGACCTCCTCACCTGGCTGAAGGCGCACGCATGACCATCCTGATCACCGGCGGGACCAAGGGCATCGGGCTGGGGATCGCCCGGCAGCTCGCGCCGCGCGGCGAGCCCTTGGTGCTGGGCTGGCATGGCGATGCCGCGGCGGCCGAGGCGGCGGTGGCCGAGCTCGCGGGCCAGGGCGCGCCGGTCTCGGCCGTGCGGGCCGACGTGGGCGACATCGGCCAGGCCGCCGAGCTGGTGCGGATTGCAGGGACCGGTGGCGACGGGCCGCTGCACATCGTGCACAGCGCCGCGGCCATCTATCCCACCGCCCTGCTCGAGGCCGACCTGCCGGCGTTCACGCGGGCGATCGAGACCAACGGCCTGTCGCTGCTCTACCTCGTGCAGCCGGCGCTGCCGTGGCTCACCCGCGGATCCAGCGTGGTCTTCATCACCAGCGCCGGCGCACGCACGACGCTGGCCAACTACGCCGCCCTGGGCTGCGGCAAGGCGCTGGCCGAGAGCCTGGTCCGCTACCTGGTGCCCGAGCTGGCGCCGCGCGGGGTGCGGATCAACGCCGTCGCGCCCGGGCTGGTGGCGACGACCTCGGTCGCGAAGATGGCCGGCGGCGAGGCGGCGGCCGAGCGGGTGCTGGAGCGCGGCGCACGGTCCAACCCGTCGGGCCGGCTGACCGAAGCGGCCGACTATGGCGCGGTCGTCGACTTCCTGCTGAGCGACGCCGCCCAGTTCGTGCAGGGCCAGGTCGTGCACGTGAACGGCGGGGCCTATGTGCCGGGCTGAGCGCGACACAGACGCCGGTTGACGGGAGGGCCGTCTCGGCGTCCTCTCATGGGCGAGGGATGTCAAACGGCAGGTGGGCCAAACCATGCCGGGGATCGACCTGTCGACCCTCACCGCTCCCGAACTCCGCCAGCTCCTGCGCCTCGCCCGCGGACGCCATGACGGACTTCTCATCGACCGCGTCGAATGGGAGATCGCGCAACGCAAGGCGTTGGAGAGCCGCGTGGGCGTCGACCTGGGCCGCCAGGCGGCGGCGGTCATCGAGGACGGCGACGTCACCATCGACGAGATCCGCGCCTTCCGCCGACCAGAGCTGGAGTTGCCCGATCGGCGGCCACGCAGAAGCGGCGCGAGCGGCGGTGGGAGCGGCCGCGTCTCGGCGATGCTCTTTGGGCTAGTCGCCGGCTCGGCGCTGACCGCCGGCGCCTTCGCGGGCGTCGACAGCGGCTGGCGGCTGCCGGTGACCATCGGAATCTCTGCGCCGCCGAAGGTGACCGTCGCCGAGCGGGCCCCTGCGCCCGTGCCGATCGTCCGACCGAAGCCGCCTGCCCCCGCCGCCAGCTCCGACGCCGTGGCCAGCGTGCTGGCGCCCGAGCCGTTCCCACCGCCGCCGCCGCCGCCCGTGGAAGTGGCCGAGGCGCCGCCGCCGGATCCGCTGCCCGCGGTGGCCGTCGCGCCCGAGCCGGAGCCCGAGCCGGTCGAAGTGGCCGAGGTCGCACCACCTCCTCCGCCGCCGCCGAAAGTGATCGAGAAGAAGGAACCCGCGCCCAAGGCCATCGAGAAGAGGCTCGCCGAGAAGAAGGACGTGACGAAGGCGAAGGTCGAGAAGCCGAAGCACCTCGCGGAGAAGAAGAAGACGCCGGCCGCGAAGGCCGGCAAGGACAAGAAGGAGCCGGCCGCCAGGCTCGCCAAGAAGAAGGCCGAGCCCAAGGCCAAGACCGCCGTGGCCGCCAAGAAGTCCGCCGACAAGGCCAAGCTCGCCGCCAGGAAGGACGCGAAGCCCAAGTTGGCGGCGAAGGACAAGTCCACCGCCAAGCCTGCCGGAAAGGCGATCGCCAAGGCCGATCCGAAGAAGCCGGCCGCCAAGCCTGCGCCGGCGAAGTCCAAGCAGGTCGCCGCCGCGCCCACCGGCGAGGCGCACGATGCGATCGGCTCGCTGCTGGCGGAGAGCGAGACGCGGAGCGGGGCCCAGTAGACGGTCTGCATCGCCGCAGCGAAACAGGCCGATACGTCAGGTCCGGTCGCACCGTTGATCGGAACCTCGCGCCGGGGTGCGGAATTTCTGCGCTCAACTAGAATGCGATCCTTGGAGGCGGCGCCGGGTGCGCGGCTAGGGGCGCCTGGCATGACGGATTTCCTGGTTCGGAGGATCGCGCGGCAGCCGCGTGGCGCGATGGCCCGGATCGCGCTGGGCCTGGCGCTGGCCGCCGTGGCGCTGGGGATCCGGCTGGCGCTCGCCCCGCTGATCGGGATGGGCGCGCCGTTCGGGGCCTTCATCCTGGCCGTGCTGGTCGCCACCGTGTTCGGCGGAGTGATCGCGGGCGTGACCTCCGTGGTCCTGCTGGCCGGCGGCGGGGTCCTGATGCTGGCGCCGGCGGCGCCAGCGGTCGCCGTGCGCCGGGCCGTGTTCGCGGTCACCTTCTTCCTCGCCAGCAGCGGCTTCGTGATCTGGATCATCACGCTCCTGCGCGCGGCGTTGCTGCGCGAGGTGGCGGCGCGCGAGGGCGAGCGGCTGCTGAAGCTGGAGTTGCACCATCGGGTGAAGAACACGCTGGCCGTCGTGCAGTCGCTGGCCGAGCAGACGTTCCGCGACGCCGCCGACGCGCACGCCGCGCGCCGCCAGTTCACCGACCGGCTGGTGGCGCTGGCTGGCGCGCACGACCTGCTGGTCGACGCCGGCTGGCGGGCGGTGACGCTGGATACGCTGGCGGCCCAGGCGATGGCGCCGTTCCGGCCGGTGGACGGGCGGCTGGTGGTCGACGGCGGGCCGGTGGAGATTTCGCCCGAGGTGGCCGTGGCGCTGGCGTTGTGCCTGCACGAGCTGGCCACCAACGCGTCGAAATACGGGGCGCTGGCCGACGGCGGGCGGGTGCGCCTGGCCTGGGCGGTGGACGAGGCGGGCGGGCGGCGGCGGCTGGAGCTCGAATGGCGCGAGACGGGCGGGCCCAAGCCGGCGCCGGTCGGGCGGCAGGGCTTCGGCACGCGGCTGCTCACCCGGGCGCTGGCGGCGCAGTCCGGCGCGGCGACCGAGCTCAGCTTCCCGGCTGAGGGCGCGCTCTGGCGGGCGGGGTTCGACCTTTAGAAAAGTCCGTACGCATCCGTTTCGGGGCGCTACGCTGTTCTGCGAGTCAACAAGAACACCATCTCGTCGGAGGGACCCCCATGCACCATTCACCCGCGCGCCGCGCGTCCTTTGGCTTGCTCGCTGCGCTGGCGGCAGCGCCGGCCGCACGCGCAGCTGCCAGGAAGGCCGCCCTGCCCGAGGTCGTGATCTACCACCTGGAGGGCCGCCGGTCCGAGCGGGTGGTGTGGCTGATGGAGGAGCTCGGCCTGCCCTACAAGCTCGAGTTCAAGCGGGGCGACCTGGCGGGCTCGATGGCGCAGATCCGGGCGCTCAGCCCCATCGTGCCCATGGCGCCCACGGTGAAGTACGGCGACCAGATCCTCGTCGAGTCTGGCGCCATCCTGGAGATGATCCTCGAGCGGCACGGCGGCGGGCGGCTGATGCCGGCCAAGGACAGCCGCGACTACCCGGCGCACCTGATGTGGATGCACTACGCCGAGGGCTCGCTGGCGGCGCGGCTGTTCTCCGACTACCGCGCCTGGATGGCCAACCCGCCCACGCGGCGCTCGCCGCTGGTGGACAGTGAGGCCACGGTGCAGTTCGCCGACGAGTTCCTGAAGACCCACGCCTGGTTCGGCGGGGCGGAGTTCTCGGCCGCCGACATCATGATGCTGTTCCCGCTCAACGTGGCGACGGGGCTCAACATCGTCGACGTGGCGCAGTTCCCGGCGGTGGCCGCCTGGAAGACCAAGGTCGAGGCCCGGCCGGCCTACCAGCGGATGCTGGCCAAGGCGCGGCCGGACGGGATGATCGGCAACCTGCCGGTCCTGCCCAAGCACGCGCCGCCCGGCCCGCGCACGCCGGCGCCTTCGCGAAGCTGACCCCGCCAGGCGGACGGACCTGACGGGGCGCTCCCTTCCGGGGTTCGGCTACCAGCGACGGTGGTCGTAGCCCCGGTCGTAGTGATCGTACCGGTCATAGTGGTCATGGCCGCGGTGCCAGCCGCGGTGGTGGCGGCGGTTGTCGTAGCGGTCCCACTGGTCGGGGCGGCCGTCGCGGTCGCGGTCGCGGTTCCACTCGCGGTAGTCCGGGATGCCGTCGCGGTCGGAGTCGCGGTAGCGGCGGTGGTGGCGGTAGTCGCCTCGATCGTAGCCGCGATAGTCGTGGTATCCGCGGTCGTAGCCGCCGCGGTCGTAATAGCCGTACGGCTGGGCGGCGGCCGCGCCGGCGGCGGTGAGCGCCGCAAGCGCCGCCACGGCGCCCAGGACGAGCTTCTTCATCTGGATCTCCTCGTTGGCCCGTCCTTGCGCGCGACCGTACGGGGCGGTGTCTGAACGGGGTCGGCGACTTCCGTTCAGCAGGGGTTTAGGGAGATGAACTGGGCCGTGGGCGCAGACGCGGAGGCCCGGCAGGCGGGAGGACGCACGATGAGCGATGTGCTGTACGAGGCGGCGGACGGTGTCGCCACGATCACGCTGAACCGGCCCGAGCGGCTGAACGCCTGGACGGCCGCGATGGCGGCGGGGCTGCGGGACAGCCTGAAGCGGGCGGAGGCCGACGCGGACGTGCGCGCGATCGTGCTGACCGGGGCCGGGCGCGGGTTCTGCGCCGGGGCCGACATGAACCTGCTGCAGGACGTGGCCGCGGCCGGCGAGAGCGCCGAGTCGACCGCCCCGCCCTTCGACCCCACCGCCCGGCCCGACTTCCAGCATCCGCAAACCTACCTGGCCGCCGTCGGCAAGCCGATCATCGCGGCGATCAACGGGCCGGCGGCGGGGATGGGCCTCTGCATCAGCCTCTTCTGCGACCTGCGGTTCATGGCCGACGGGGCGTTCTTCACCAGCGCGTTTTCCCGCCGCGGCCTGATCGCCGAGCACGGCACGAGCTGGATGCTCCAACGCCTGGTCGGCCACAGCCGCGCGCTCGACGTCATGCTGTCGTCCAGGCGTGTGGGGTCCGAGGAGTGCCTGCGCATCGGCCTGGCCGACCGGGTGTTCATGGTCGCCGACCTGCTCCGCGAGGCGAAGGCGTACGCCAAGGACCTCGCCGACAACGTCTCGCCGCGCTCGATGCGGGTGATCAAGCGGCAGATGTGGAACGCCCTGGTCCAGGACCTCGCCGAGGCCATGAAGGACGCCGACCACGAGATGGCGCTCAGCCTGAAGAGCGACGACTTCAGGGAGGGCGTGGCGAGCTTCGTGGAGAAGCGGCAGGTGCGGTTCACCGGGACCTGACCCGCGCCGCTTTGACGGGCGTCAAGTCGCCGGCCCGGGATCGGGCGCAGGCTGCGGCAGCCTGGATCCCAGCGAGGCGCGCCATGAGGACCACCGTTGCGTTGATCGTCGCCGGCCTCGCCTGCGCGGTCGCCCTGCCCGCCCCGGCGTCGGCCCAGGTCCAGGCGCCGCCGCAGAGGCCGCTCACCGAGGGCCAGTCGGTCGCGCTCGGCCGCGCGCTCGTCCAGCGCAACTGCGCCATGTGCCACGCCGTCGGCCGCGCGGGCGCCAGCCCGAGCCCCGAGGCCCCGCCGTTCCGCGAGCTGCACCAGCGCGGCGACGTGGAGATGCTGGGCGAAGGCGGGGCCAAGGGCATCCTCACCCGCCATCCCGCCATGCCGGAGTTCCGCTTCCAGCCGCACGAGCTGGTCGCCATCGTCCGCTACCTGCGCAGCATCCAGTCGCGGCGCGACGTGCGCTGGGCGCCGCGGGACTGAGGCCCCGCAGGCGCTGTCGTCCGAACCACGCCGCCGACGGAACCGCGTTACCGCGGGGCCGTTTGGGGGGCGGCCTGCGGGCTGGCGGCAAGGCCGGCGTCCGGGGCCGGACCCTAAGAGAGGCTGGGAGCCATGGACACCACAACAACCCTCGCCGTCATCGTCATCGCCGTGCTGGTCGTGCTGGCCGCGGCGTTCTTCGTCATGAAGAGCCGCCGTTCGAAGTCGCTGCAGTCGCAGTTCGGCCCCGAATACGAGCGCGCCGTGATCGAGACCGGCGGCAAGAGCAAGGCCGAGCACGAGCTGGCCGAGCGCGCCAAGCGGGTCAAGCACTTCGACATCCACCCCCTGCCCCCGGGCGGCGGCGCCCGGTACGCCGCGGCGTGGAAGGCCGTGCAGGCCCGGTTCGTGGACGAGCCCGGCCCCGCGGTTCAGGAAGCCGACGACCTGATCGGCGAACTGATGGCCGCGCGCGGCTATCCGGTCACCGACTTCGAGCAGCGGGCCGCCGACCTGTCGGTCGACCACGGCGAACTGGTGCACGACTACCGCGTCGCCCACCAGGTGGCGCTGCGCCACGGAGAGGGCAAGGCCGGCACGGAAGACCTGCGCCAGGCCATGATCCACTACCGCGCGCTGTTCGAGGACCTGCTCGAGGAGCCGCCGCCGGTCGAGCACCGCCGCGCGTCCTGAGCCCAACGACAACAGACAAGCGCCTTTGAGGAGAATCCCATGAGCGAGCCGCGCGAACCCCGCACCGACTTCGAGCCTGAGCGGGACGACAAGCTGAGTACCGCCGAACTGGCCGGCGCCGGCGACCAGGCTGACCGGCGGGCCGACAGGTCGGCCGGCGAGCCCCGCACCTTCGACGGGCCGGACTGGGAGGCCGAGGGCGCCGCCCCGGTGTTCCCGGAGAAGGAGGCCGACGCGCTGCGCGTGGAGTGGGACGCCATCCAGGCCAGCTTCGTCGACGAGCCGCGCCGCGCCGTCGAGGAGGCCGACCACCTGGTCGCCGCCACCATGAAGCGCCTGGCCGAGAGCTTCGCCGAGGAGCGCGCGCGGCTGGAAGGCCAGTGGGACCGCGGCGACGACGTCTCCACCGAGGACCTGCGCGTGGCGCTGCGCCGCTACCGCTCGTTCTTCACCCGGCTGCTGTCGGCCTGACCCGGCCGGCGGCGCCCTCGCGCGCCGCAGGCGCTGTCATGATTGCCCGCGGAAGGACGCGGAAGGGCGCCGGGCCTGGCGAGGCGCCGGGCTCGTTCTGCTCTTTCCGCGTCCTTCCGCGTGTTTCCGCGGGCCATTGAGGGGGCGCTGCGCGCCGTCAGCCGGTGTCGGAGAGAGGGACCGGCGGGTCGTCGGTGTCTTCCGGCATAGGTGGCGCGGCGTCGAACTCGGGGTCGTCCGGGTCGCGACGGCGCACCTCGGGGTCGGGGAAGAAGGTGGGTTCGGGGAGGTCTGGCCAGCGGTCGGCCAGGTCTTCGGGCAACCC
>NZ_DASWTE010000023.1:0-23139 GCF_036402295.1 Phenylobacterium sp. | reverse complement strand
CGCGACCTGTCGGGCTCGAACCTGACGGTCGGGCCGGACTATGCCGACGGTCTGGCGGGCGAGATGTTCAACGGCCGCAAGACCTCGATCTACGGCGGCTCCAACGAGATCCAGCGCAACATCATCGCCAAGATGGTGCTGGGGCTCTGAGCCAAAACCTTAGCTGACAGTACGCCTGGACCGGGCTATGCGGTTCAGACGAACAAGCGTTTGACCTGATCCCGAGACCGGAGCCGCCGAGCATGGATTTCTCCTTCACCGAAGAACAGTCGATGCTGCGCGACACGGTCGCCGCGTACCTGGGCGACCACTACGACTTCGACAAGCGCCGCGCGGCGGTGAGCAAGGAGCCGGGCTGGCGGCCGGACGTGTGGAAGGCCTTCGCCGAGGAGCTCGGCATCCTGGGCGCGCCGTTCTCGGAGGAACTGGGCGGCCTGGGCGGCGGCCCGATCGAGAACATGGTCGTGATGGAGGAGTTCGGTAAGGCGCTGGTCGTCGAGCCCTACCTCGGCACGGTGGTGATCGGCGGCGGGTTCCTGAAGCACTCGGGCCACGCCGGCGCGGCCGACCTGATCGGCGGCATCATCGAGGGCAAGACCATCTTCGCCTTAGCCTACGCCGAGCCGAAGGGCCGCTACAACCTGGCCGCCCTGGAGACCACGGCGAAGAAGGACGGCGCGGGCTGGACGCTGAACGGCCACAAGGCGGTGGTGATCGGCGCGCCGTTCGCCACCCACCTGATCGTCACTGCCCGCACCAGCGGCGGCGCGCGCGACGCCGGCGGCATCTCGGTGTTCATCGTGGAGAAGAACGCCAAGGGCGTGACCACCCGCGACTACCCCACCGTCGACGGCTTCCGCGCCTCGGAGGTCTACTTCGAGAACGTGAGCCTGGGCGCCGACGCCCTGGTGGGGCCGGCCGACAACGGCCTGCCGCTGATCGAGAAGGTGGTGGACGAGGCGATCGCGGCCACCTGCGCCGAGGCCTGCGGCGTGCTGCGCAAGCTGCACGAGGGCACGCTGGAATACACCAAGCAGCGCAAGCAGTTCGGCGTGCCGATCAGCTCGTTCCAGGTGCTGCAGCACCGCATGGTCGACATGTTCATCAACGTCGAACAGGCGGTCTCGATGACCTACATGGCCAACATCAAGGTCAGCGACGACGCCGAGCGCGCCAAGGCCGCCTCGGCCGCCAAGGTGCAGATCGGCAAGGCCTGCCGCTTCGTCGGCCAGAACGCCATCCAGCTGCACGGCGGCATGGGCATGACCGACGAGATGGCCATCGGCCACTACTTTAAGCGCGCCACCATGATCGAGACGGCGTTCGGATCGGTGGATCATCACCTGGCGCGGTACGAGTTCCTGAGCCTGGGGAAGGCGGCGTAGTTCGTCATCCCGCGGCTTGTCCGCGGGACCTATGAACACCGAGGTTGCTGGAGGCCCGCGGCGGGGACGCTTGCGGGCCTTCTGCTTGCGCGGAGATCATGGGTCCCGCGGACAAGCCGCGGGATGACGAGGTTGGAAATGGGCAAGGACGCACAGGTGGCCGCGCGGTTCGCGGACGGGCCGGACGAGGGGCGGCTGCAGTACGAGCCGCCGAAGCTGTTGTTCCGGGGCGCGCGGCGGCGGGTGTTCGAGGGCGAGGCGCTGAAGGGTGTTCGCGCCGAGGGCGGCGACCTGGTGCTGGCCGATGGCTCGCGGTTCGCGCTGGGCGAGGTGCAGGCCGGCCGCTGGGCGCAGGCGATCAACAACCCGAAGGGCCGGCTGGACAAGCTGGGCGTGAAGCCCGGGATGCGGGTGGCGGTCCTGGGCGTCGACGACGACGCGCTGGCCGGCGAGCTGGCGGCGCGCGAGGCCGTGGTGGTCCACGACTTCGCCGACCTGGACCTCTTCTTCTACGCCGCCGACAGCGTCCACGAGCTGGCGCGGATCGACGAGCTGATCCCGGCGCTGGCGGAGAAGGGCGCGCTCTGGATCGTCTCGAAGAAGGGCAAGGCGGCGACCGTGAAGGACGTCGAGGTCATGGCGGCCGCCAAGTCATTCGGCCTGGTGGACAACAAGGTCGCGGGCTTTTCGGAGACCCTGACGGCGCTGCGGTTCGTGCGGCGCAAGCGCTAGGCGGGGGCGACCGAGGAAGCCGGAAGGCAGGCCGACACTGCGGCGGCGAGGTCGGCGCTCGAGAAGGGCTTGCGGATGTGGCCGTCGAAGCCGCCGACGGCTCCGTCGGCGCCCGGCTCGACGTTTGCCGAGAACGCGAGGATCGGGGTCGCCCAGTTCGGTCCGTTCGTGTCGCGTATCCGCGCCGCCGCCGTCGTTCCGTCCAGGCCCGGCATGCGGATGTCCATCAGGATGACGTCGAACGGCTGCGCGGAAGCCAAGGCCACGCCGGAGAGACCGTCCCCCGCCTCGGTGACCGTTGCGCCCAGGCCGACCAGGACGTCGCGCGCGAGCTCGCGGATCGTCGTGTCGTCGTCGACCAGGAGCACGCGCGCCCCGGCGAGGCGCGCCTCGCCGCCGCCAGCATGGGCCTGCAGCGGCCACTCGCCGATCGCCGCAGGTATTTCGAAATGAAAGGTCGAGCCCTGGCCCGGCGAGCTGCGGACGCCGATCTCGCCGCCCATCGCCTCGACCAGTCCCTTGCTGATGGCCAGGCCGAGCCCCGTGCCGCCAAAACGGCGCGTCGAAGACGCGTCGACTTGCGAGAAGCGCCGGAAGAGCATGTCCATCTGCTCGGCGTCCATTCCCGGGCCGGAGTCCGTCACACTGACGTCCAGTCTGCTCGCCTCCGGGTCGTAGGCCGCAGCGAGGCGGATGGCGCCGCGGTCCGTGAACTTGACGGCGTTGCTGACGAGGTTGAGCAGGATCTGGCGCATCCGGTCCTCATCGAGGAGGAGGCACTTCGGCAGATCGGCCTGGGGGCTGAACTCGAGGGAGACCCCCTTGATGGCCGCTTGCTGCTCGAAGAGGTGCAGCGCGTCGGCCATGAGGCGGGACGGGTCGACCGGCTGAAGCCTGAGCGTCACCTGGCCGGCCTCCAGCTTGGAGAAGTCGAGCACGTCGTTGACGATGGAGAGCAGCGCCTGGGCCGCCTTGTCGACGCGGACGATCTCGCGATGCACCCCCTCGCCGAGGTCGGTGCGCCGGGTCAGTCGGTCGGCGTAGCCGACGATCGCCGTCAGGGGCGTGCGGATCTCGTGGCTCATGTTGGCGATGAAGTCGGCCTTCACCCGCGCCGCCATGTTGGCGGCGTCACGCGCGAGCCGGAGGTCTTCGGCGGTGGCGACGAGCGCCCGCTCACGGGCCGCCAGCCTCAGACTCAACCGCCGAAGCCCGTCCGCCAGCATCAGGAAGACAACCACGAGCGTGGTGAGGATCGCGGTGATCAGCAGCGCGATGCCCGTGACCTCGTTCAGCATCTCCTGTCTCGCCATCGCCACGCGGGTTCCACCCAGTAGGACTGTGATCAAGACGATCACGGGAAGGACGCGGCGCGCGACGGCGCCGCCGAGGGTGGAATTGGTGATCAGGCCCGTGATCGCGCGGTGCGGCCTGGTCCAGAGAATCCCGACCGACGCGGCGGAGAGGCAGATCGCCGTCTGCAGGGCCATGGCGCTGGCGCTGGTGAATTCGACTAGGCCGAAGGCGCCGTAGGCGTAGGAGATCAATCCCAGGGTCGACACAGCGAGGGCGCCGGCGGCGAGCGCCTGGGAAACCCGGACGGCGCGTCCCCGCAAGGTCGAGGCGACGATTGCCGCACCCAGCAGAGTGAATGCAGCCGCCGTGGTGGGCGCCATGCGACTGAGCTTGAAAGAGAGCACCTCGCTCGGAAAGAACATCAGGTCGATGGCCAGGCCGGCGCCGATGGCGAGTTCGCTCAGCCGGACGGCGCCGATTGCGGCGATGGTGACGCCCAGGAGCGCCTTGGTGTGGCGGGCCGCGCACGGAAGGGTCGTCCGAGCCAACAGCAGGGACACGCCCGCGAGGATGAGGGCCGCCGCCGTCGTCGGGTTCATGCGGTAGACCCAGGTCGGCGCCGGCGCGCCGATCGACCTGAACGCCCAGGCTGTCAGGATCGCGAGTGCGATCGAGAGCACGAGGATACCTGCGATCCACGACGCGCGCGTCGCCGCCAGCGCCGCGCGCCTCGAGCTGCGCGGGGGTGTCTGCCCGGCTGATCCGGGGGGAACCGGTTCACCCGTTCCCAGCGAATGGCGATGCTGCATCTTGTCGAAGTCTAGGCGCCGTTGGCGTGTCTCGTTTGACCGAACGCAAACTGCCAGCCTCGCCGAGGCGGGCGGCGCGCCTTCCATTACCTCCCGCGTAATCGACCCGCCTCACGGCTTGCGGTCATCTCCCGGCAACACGGGAGACAGCTCATGCACCGCCGCGACATCCTCACCTCGGGCCTGGCCGTCGGATCGGTCGCCGCGCTCGCCAACGCCCGCCCGGCCGCCGCCGCGCAGGCGGGCAAGCCCGCCACGGTCTACGCCAAGGACGGCACGCGGCTGTTCCACCGCGACTGGGGCGAGGGGCAGCCGGTGGTGTTCGTCTCCAGCTGGGGGCTCTCGAGCGAAATGTGGGCCTACCAGGTGGCGCACCTGTCGGAGCGCGGCTTCCGCTGCATCGCGTTCGACCGGCGCGGACACGGCCGGTCCGACGTCCCCGGGCGCGGCTACGACATGGACACGCTCGCCGACGACCTGGCCGCCGTCATCGACGCCCTGGGCCTGAAGGACGTGATCCTGGTCGGCCACTCGATGGGCGGCGCCGAGGTGGTCCGGTACCTGGGCAAGCACGGGACCGCGATGGTGAGGAAGGTGGTGCTGGTGGCCGCCGTCGGGCCCTACGTGGTGCAGACCCCGGACAATCCGTACGGCGCGCCGATGGCCTACCACCAGGCGACGCTGAAGCAGTACGCCGCCGACTTCCCGAAGTGGGCGATGGACAACCAGGCGCCGTTCTTCACGCCCGAGACCTCTCCGGCCATGAAAGCCTGGCTGACCGAGCAGCTGCTGGCGACGCCGGTCCCGGTGGCGGTGGCCGCGTTCAAGGCGCTGATCGACAAGGACCTGCGGCCGGACCTGGCGAAGATCGACCGGCCCACC
Source organism: Phenylobacterium sp. (assembly GCF_036402295.1). Taxonomy (GTDB): domain Bacteria; phylum Pseudomonadota; class Alphaproteobacteria; order Caulobacterales; family Caulobacteraceae; genus Phenylobacterium. The sequence continues at coordinate 18,035 of NZ_DASWTE010000023.1, read as the reverse complement.
CTGGTGATCCACGGCGACAAGGACGCCTCGGCGCCGCTCGCGATCACCGGTCAGCGGCTGGCGGCGGGCATCAAGGGCGCGGAGCTGAAGGTCTACGCGGGCGCCCCGCACGGCCTCTTCGTGACCCACATGGAACGGCTGAACACCGACCTGGAGGCCTTCTTCCGCGCTTGAGCCCCTGCGCTCAGACCGCGGCCGGGCGGGGCCGCAGGAACAGCGCGAACCAGGCGCCGAGGCCGACGATCACCGCGAAGACGAGCACAAGCCAGCCCACGATCGGAATCAGCCGAACCACCGCCAGCAGCACGATACCCGTCGCCATGGCCGTGAAGGCGCCCAGCCAGCCCTCGATCGGCCGCACGTGCGCCAGACCGAGCGACAGGCGGCCGACCGCGAACGCCGCCGTGAGATAGCCGAGCGCGCACACGAACGGTGTCAGCACGAGCACGATGGGGACCAGCGGCAGGCCGACGATCGAGAGCGCGAGCACGAGGATAGAGCCGCACAGCGCCGACGTGGCGATCACGCCCAGCAGCAGGTTGAACCAGGGCCGTTCCACGATCCGCTCGTGCGCCTGCGCAAGGCGCGCGGGGACGACGGCCGCGAGGATCGCCGCCAGGACCAGGAACACCGCCACGCCCACCAGGAAGCGGACGGCGCGCGGCACAACCTTCGTCTCGGCCTTCTTCTGGGCGGCTTCGGTCCGCACGCCGGTCACCCGGTTCGCCGCGATCACGCCGGCGGGGACGTCCACGCGATTAGGACTCCAGTACGCGAGCGTGCCGTCGATCCGTGCGCCGGGGCCGAAGCGGATGCGCTCGGCCCGGACCTGCACCGAGCCGGTGATCGGCGCCGCGATCTCCACCACCTCGCCGACCAGGCTGGCGTCGCCGCCAACGGGGCCGGTGACGATGACCTCCTTCCCGGCCAGGGCGATGTCGGCGCCGGCCGAGCCGGCCAGCTCCACGCGCTCACCGGCGGCGGTTATGTCGCCGGTCACGGGGCCGCGGATCTCCACATCCTGGCCCGCGGCGTAGGCGTCGCTTCCGACGGCGCCGGTGATGCGCAGCCGGCGGCCGAACAGGTGCACGCTCTCGCGCACGTTCGCGGTCATGGCGATATCCCGGCCCGCCGCGAAGACGTCCTCGAGGCCGCCCTGTACGACGCGGACGTCCGAGCCGGCGACGAAGAGGTCGTCGCCGAGACGTCGCTCGGGGGCCTTGTCCTGCGCTGCGGCCGGTAGGCCGAACCCGAGCAACAAGGGCAAAATCAATTGAAGCAGGTACGCGCGCATGTCGAAGCCTCCCGCAGGCCGGCGATCCGTTTCGCGTCGAGGTGAGCTTATCCGGTTCGCGGCCTGCATGACGAATCGCAAACCCCGGCCTTGCGTCGCGGCGCGAATTCCGTCCTAGGCAGAGCCGATGGCCCTCCGCGACTTCGCCCTGCTCATGGCCATGTGCCTCGTCTGGGCGGTGAACAACATCATCTCGAAGTACGTGGTAAGCATCCTGGATGTGCCGCCGCTGTTCTACGCGGCTGCCCGCTTCCTCATCGTCGCCGTGGCGCTGATCCCGTTCCTGTTCCCGGCCCCGAAGCCGCTCTGGAAGCTCATCGTCACCGCCTTCCTGATGGGCGCCGGCAGCTTCGGCCTCATGTTCGTGGGCCTGAAGGACGCGACGCCCTCGGCCGCCGCCGTGGTCCTGCAGCTCGGCATGCCGGCGACGCTCATCCTGTCGATGATCTTCCTAGGCGAGCGGGTCCGCTGGCGGCGCGGGCTCGGCATGCTGCTCACCTTCGCCGGCGTGCTGACCGTGATGTGGAACCCGCAGGGCCTGACGCTGTCGGGCGGCCTGGTGCTGATCGCCGGCTCCACGCTGATGGCGGCCGCGGGGACGGTGATGACGAAGCAGATCGAGGGCATCCGGCCGATCGCCTTCCAGGCCTGGGTGGGCCTCTCGTCGCTGTTCCCGATGGCGGCGTTGTCGGCGTGGCTCGAGCCCGAGGCCCTCGACATCGCGTTCGCCGCCGGCTGGCAATTCTGGGCCGCCCTGGCGTTCTCGGCGCTGATCGTCTCCCTGGTCGCCCACACGGTCTATGTGACACTCCTGCAGCGCTACGAGGCCAACCTGATCTCGGCGTTGATCCTGGTGACGCCGCTGGCCACTATCGCCCTGGGCGTCCTGGTGCTGCACGACCCGTTCGGGCCGCGCCTGGTGATCGGCAGCGCGCTGGCGCTGGCCGGCGTCCTGATCATCGCGCTCAGGGGAAGTCAGGTGATGTCCCTGCTGTTGGCCATGCGGAACCGCACGCTATGAACCTCATCGAGGCCCCGTCGCCCAACTTCGACCCGCGGACCGTCACGCCCAGCATCCTGGTGCTGCACTACACGGGCATGAAGACCGGCGAGGAGGCGATCGCCCGGCTGCGCGATCCCGAGGCGCGGGTGAGCTCGCACTATGTGGTGGAGGAGGACGGGCGGGTCTTCCGGCTCGTGCCCGAGGAGCGGCGCGCGTGGCATGCGGGCGCCTCGTTCTGGCGGGGCCGGCGCAACGTGAACGGCGACTCGATCGGCATCGAGATCGTCAATCCGGGCCACGAGTGGGGCTATCGGGCGTTCCCGGACGCACAGGTGGCCGCGGTGATCGAGCTGCTCGCCGACATCCGCACGCGCTGGTCGATCGAGGACCGCGACATCGTCGGGCACTCCGACGTGGCGCCGGCGCGCAAGGACGACCCCGGCGAGCTGTTCCCCTGGAAGCGGCTGGCCGAGGCGGGCCACGGCCTCTGGGCGGAGGCGCCCGCCGCGCCGGGCCAGTCGATCGGCGAGGGCGAGGAGGGCGCAGCGGTCTTCGCGCTGCAGGCCGGCTTCACGCGCCTGGGCTACGACCTGCCGCCGTCGGGCAGGTTCGACGCCGACACGACCGCGGTGGTGCGGGCGTTCCAGCGGCACTGGCGGCCCGAGCGGGTGGACGGGATCGCGGACGGCGAGACCCGGGCGCGGCTGATCGCGCTGCTACGGATGTCTTCCCTCTCGTAGAGGAGGGAAGGTTGACTCTCCGCCACAATCCCCCACTTTCCGCCCGGATCAGACGGCCGGGCGGTCGCGGCCCCCTCGGGGGTCGAGGAAAGTCCGGGCTCCACGACGACATGGCGGCGGGTAACGCCCGCCGGGGGTGACCCCAGGGATAGCGCCACAGAGAGCAGACCGCCTTCTCTCCGGAGAGGGTAAGGGTGAAAGGGTGCGGTAAGAGCGCACCGGGTCCCTGGTAACAGGGATCGCATGGCAAGCCCCGCCAGGAGCAAGACCGAATAGGGATCCCGCGCCCGCCAGGTCCGCAAGGAAACCGGCAGGTAGGAGCGTCGCCGCTCCGAGGGATCCGGGTAGGTCGCGAGAACCGGCCCGCGAGGGTCGGTCCAGAGGAATGGCCGCCGCGTCCCGCAAGGGGCGGCACAGAACCCGGCTTACAGGCCGTCTGATCTTATTTCCCTCCCCGCCGACGGGCGTCCGACTCTTCCCCAATCGCCGGCCTCGGATAGTCTGTTCGTCCGGTGTTGGGGGGAATGTGTATGGCTGAGGGACGGCGCCACAGGTCGCGGCCATTCCCTGCCGTTCTGCTGGAGTTCGGGCGCGGCGGCGTGAGCACGCTGGTGCGCGAGCGCCTCGTTGCGGGCAAGGGACAGGCTGGCGAGGCGGTCGGCCCCATCGTCCGGACCCCGGGGGTCGGCGAGCTCAAGAGGATCCTGGACGCCGCAGCTCTGCGGCACGCCGATCTCAGCCGCGAAATCGCCGACAACGAGGCGACGGTGGCCGAGGTGCGCGCCCAACTCCGGGTGGCGCAGCTGTTCGTGATCCGGCTCGTCATGGCCGATCGCATCCGCCGCCTGGTCGAGAAGGGGCAGTCGGCGCTCGCCAGCCTTGCCCGCGCCCGGGCCGAGCGCGAAGCGGGCAGGGTCGAAGTCTACTTCTCGATCGATACGGCCACGACCGTCAGCTATGCCGCCCTGACCCGCGCGTTCGAGGATCTCGCCGGATACGGTCGGATCTGGGACGCCGGCGCGGTCACGGCGGACGGGGAGGTCGGCCGCGTCCCGGTGGCCTTCTCGGTCGGCGCCTCCGACATCGTGGCCTGCCGCGAAGACGTCCTCCTGGCGCCTGGCGGGGGCGGATACGCCCTGCAGATTTTCCCGGGGTTCGTCCTGCTGCGCGAGGCGGCCGACGCGGTCGTGCTCGAGCACGGCGAGATCGAGCTGGACGTGACCCGCGCCCGCTTCGTCGAGGAAGAGACGCTGCCGGGGGACGCCAGGGTCGTTGGCGAGGCGTGGCCGACGGAAGAGCCGGACCCGAACGCCAAGGAGCCCAAGACGCCGCTTCCCGTCGTCGAGTACGGCGAACTGTCGCTCAAGGTCCCGGACGGCCAACTGGCGGCCTATGTGGTCTCGAACTACACCAAGGCGCGCCTCTTCGTGGAGGCGTACGAGCGGTACAAGCGCGCGGTGGCGGCCATCGTCGATCCCGACGTGGAGCCGGGCGAAATCCCGCCGCGGGCCGATGCGGCGCCCGTTGAGCCGCCGCTGGACATCAGGCCGCGGGCGTGGCTCGCGATGGATTGGCTGGCGATCTTCCTGCTGGTGATCCTGCTCAGCCTTCCGTTCGTCCTCCGCCGGCCGCCGCCGCCTCCAGTGGCGTCACCCGTGGCGGCGCAGCCCGCGACCGTGAAATCGGCCGAGGCGAAGGGCGACGCCGCCGCCCGTCCCCAACCGAAGCCGAAGCGCTCCGCCCGCAAGGCGGCGGCGCCACGCGCCAAGCCCGGCGAGCCTTGTGGCTGGATCCGTCAGCCGAACGGCGTGCTGAAGCTCGTCCCCTGCCCGCCGGCCGCACCGACGCCGCCGTAAGCCGAAAGCGACAGAAGCCGTCCGCGCCTGAGGTAGAAGCGGCGCCGTTAACTAACAGTTCCGAGTATGTTCTGTGGGTAAGTCTTCACCGCCAAGCATGCGGCGTGGTGACGCCTTTGTTTTCGCCCAAATAGTCACTGAGTGTCATTGAAACCCACTTGGTCCCATGTTAACCCAAATGTAATTCGGCAGTCGGGCAGCGGGTCGGGCGCGGGCTCAGGGGCTGGCGAAGGGTAGGGGGTTATGGGCCGAGGATGTTTCTCTCGACCTTTGAGAAGCAGCTGGACGCGAAGCGGCGCATCGTTGTGCCGCAGGAATATCGCGCCGCGCTCTCGGGTCCGGCCGACGGCGTCTTCGTCTTCCCTTCCATCCGTTCGGACTGCATCGAAGGCGGCGGCCAGGCCCTGTTCGACCGCTATGGCGCCATGGCCGACGAGCTGGAGTTCGGCGACGAGCTGCGCGACTCCATCGAGCGCAACGTCTTCGGCGAGATGCAGAAGCTCAGCTTCGACACAGCGGGCCGCATCACCCTGCCGGAAGCGCTGTGCGAGCAATACGGCATCAGCGACTGGGTGGCCGTGGTCGGCCTGCGCGACCGCTTCGAGATCTGGGAGCGCGACGCATACCGCGCGCAGCGGGCGGCCGACCGCGAGAAGGCGCGGGCGGGCCTCGCCGAGATGCGGGTGCAGCAACGCGCCGCACGTCTGTCGGGGAATGCGCGATGAGCGAATCCCCGCATGTTTCGGTTCTTCTCGACGAGGTGATCGAGAACCTGGCCGCCGGGCCGGGCGACACCATCGTCGATGGCACTTTCGGCGCGGGGGGCTATTCCCGCGCGATCCTGGCGACGGGCGCGAAGGTCGTGGCGTTTGACCGCGACCCTACGGTCCGCCGTTTCGCCGCGGGATTTCCGGAAGACCGCTTCCGCCTGGTGGAAGCGCGATTCTCGGAGATGGACGCGGTGCTGGGCGAGGGCTGCGCCGATGGCGTAGCCCTCGACCTCGGCGTTTCCTCCATGCAGATCGACCAGCCCGACCGGGGCTTTTCGTTCATGCAGGACGGGCCGCTCGACATGCGGATGGGTGGTGACGGCCCGACCGCAGCCGACCTCGTGAACACTGCCGAGGCGGACGAGCTGGCCCGGATCATCTTCGTCTATGGGGAAGAGCGCGAGAGCCGCCGCATCGCCCGCGCCATCGTGCGCCGGCGCGAGGAGCAGCCCTTCACCCGGACGCTGGAGCTGGCCGAGTTCGTCGAGAAGGCGCTGGGCGGGCGGCGCGGGGCCAAGATCCACCCGGCGACGCGCACCTTCCAAGGCCTGCGGATCGCGGTGAACGAGGAGCTTTCCGAGCTCGAGGCCGGCCTCGTGGCGGCGGAACGGACGCTGAAGGCGGGCGGCCGGCTGTGCGTCGTTACGTTCCACTCCCTCGAGGACAGAATCGTGAAGAGCTTCCTGGCGGTGCGCGCGGGCCGCACGCCGGCCGGCTCGCGTCACGCGCCGCCCGTGGCGAAGGGCGCCGAGCCCAGCTTCCGTCTGCTCTTCAACGGCGCCCAGGGGCCGTCCGAAGCGGAGACCAAGGCCAATCCCCGCGCGCGCTCGGCGAAGCTGCGCGCGGCCGTGCGCACGGACGCGCCGGTCTGGAAGGAGGCCGCATGAGCGTGTTCACGCGCAAGGTCCGGGGCTTCCGGCTCGTCGACCTGGTCGGCTTGGGCCTGCTGGTCGTGATCATCCTCGGCGTCTACCTGGCCAAGACGATGGCCGGGCGCGAGCGGGCCGAGATCGCCAAGGTCGAGCGCCAGATCAAGGCCGAGAAGGCGCGCATCCGCCTGTTGCAGGCCGAGGTGGCCCACCTGGAGCAGCCCGGCCGCATCGAGCGCCTGGCGGTGACCTACCTGAAGATGGAGACCGTCGGCGCGCACCGCGAAGCCACGGTCGAACAGATCATCGATGTCGCCCGCGCCGGTCCGCCGAAGAAGGCCAAGGCGCCGTCCGCCGTGGCCGCCATGGTCACCGGCGGCGACGCCATCCCCGGCGTGCCGCCGCCCCCGCCGCCGGAAGCCAACCCGGTGCGCGTCGCGGAAGCCGTGGTTCCGGCCAAGCCCGGGGCGGCCCAATGAGCCTGGGCCTGCAGAGCCTCGGTCGCACGGGCCTGCCGCGCTGGTTGATGGAGCGGCTCTGGGGCCTCGAGCACGCCTTCGAGCGCGCCCGCGCCTCGGGCAAGGTCGAGGACGACACGCGCCTGCGCATCTTCTTCGTGCTGGTGCTGTTCTCGCTGGGCTTCCTGAGCCTGGCGATGGGCGCCACGCGTGCGGCGCTGTTCTCGGACGCGCGGCTGTCGGGCGCTGGGGCCTGGCTGGGCGCCTCGCGCGCCGACCTGGTCGACCGAAACGGCATGCTGCTGGCCGCCGACCTGCTGCACTACGGCCTCTACATCGACCCGCGCGAGATCTGGGACCAGGGCGAGACCCGCCGCAGCCTGCTGGCCGCGCTGCCGAACCTGGAGCCCGAGCGGCTGGAGCGGGCGCTGCGCGGCAACCGCCGGATCTTCGTCCTGGGCGCGCTCACGCCGCAGGAGCGCAACCGCGTCCATGGCCTGGGCCTGCCCGGCGTGACCTTCGAGCCCGAGCAGCGGCGCGTCTATCCGCTGGGCCCGTCGGCGGCGCACATCATCGGCTTCGCGGACGCGGGCGGCGAGGGCCTGTCCGGCGCCGAGGCGGCGCTGAACGACGACATCCGCGCCCAGGCGCGCGGCGGCGGCGCGGTGCCGCTCGCCATCGATCTGCGGGTGCAGGGCGCGCTGGAGGACGAGCTCTGGAAGGCGGTCACCGAGTTCAAGCCGAAGGGCGCGGTGGGCCTCGTCACCGACGTGCACACCGGCGAGATCCTGGGCATGGCCAGTTGGCCGGTGTTCGACCCGAACAAGCCGGGCAAGGCGGGCGTCTACGCCCAGACCAACCGCGCCGCAGCCTCGGTCTTCGAGATGGGCTCGACGTTCAAGGGCTTCACGGTCGCGATCGGCCTCGACTCCGGCGTGGCGAACCCGGAGAGCACCTTCGACGCCACCCAGCCTTTCCACCTGGGCTACCGCACGATCACCGACTACCACGCCGCGCGGAAGGTGCTGACGCTGGTGGAGGTGTTCCAGCACTCGTCGAACATCGGCACCGCCAAGCTGGCCGTGGGCATCGGCCCCGAGCGGATGGGCAAGTACTTCGACGGCCTGGGCCTGACCAAGCCGGCGAAGGTCGAGCTGATCGAGAACGCCCGGCCGCTGACGCCCAAGGTGTGGAACGAGGACGCGGTGGCCTCCACCTCGTTCGGCCACGGCATCAACGTGACCCCGCTGGCGCTGGCGCGGGCCTACGGCACGGTGCTGAACGGCGGCAAGCTCATCCCGCTGACGATCCACAAACTGGAACCGGGAGCCAAGGTGGATGGTCCCCGGATCATGTCCGAGAAGACCTCGCTGCAGATGCTGTCGATCATGCGCGCCAATGTGACGGGCGGCAGCGGCACGTCGGCCAACATCACGGGCCTGTCGGTTGGCGGCAAGACCGGCACCGGCGAGAAGTACGATCCGGCGATCCGCGGCTACAACGGCGCCAAGCAGGTCTCGTCATTCGCCGCGGTGTTCCCGACCACGGGCGACGTGAACGCCAAGCGCTATTTCGTGCTGGTGCTGCTGGACGAGCCGCATGCGTCGGCCAACAGCGCGGGCTATTCTACCGGCGGCTGGGTGGCCGCGCCGGCCGCCGGCCGGATCATCGAGCGCATCGCCCCGTTCCTCGGCGTGCCGCGCCGCAACGACGTCGGCCAGGCGATTCCGGTCGAGCCCCCGAAGCCGGAAGAGGCGGGGGACGGCCGATGAGCGTTCGCCTGACCAAGCTGGTGAAGCGCGACTTGGGGAGCGACCCCGAGGTGACGGGCGTCACCGCCGACAGCCGCAAGGTGAAGCCGGGGTTCCTGTTCGCCGCCCTGCCGGGCTCGAAGGTCGACGGCGCGGCGTTCGCGGCGAAGGCCGTGGAGGCGGGCGCCGTGGCGGTCATCGCCGAGCAGGACCTGAACCTCGCGGTCCCGACGATCGTCTGCCGCGATCCCCGCCGCGGCTATGCGCTGGCGGCCGCCAACTTCTGGGGCAAGCAGCCGCAGACGTGCGTGGCGGTGACCGGCACCAACGGCAAGACCTCGGTCGCCAACTTCTGCCGGCAGATCTTCGCCGGGGCCGGCCACGTCTCGGCCAGCATGGGCACCCTGGGCGTGACAGTGTCCAAGCCGAAGGGCGAGGACCTGCAGGTGACGCCGCCCGGGCTGACGACGCCCGACGCCGGTGACGTGGCCGAGCTCCTGATGCACATCGCCCAGTTGGGCGTGACGCACTTCGCCATGGAGGCCAGCTCGCACGGCATCGACCAGCGGCGCCTCGACGGCGTGCGGCTGGCGGCGGCGGGGTTCCTGAACCTGACCCAGGACCACCTCGACTACCACCTCACCATGGACGCCTACCTGAAGGCCAAGCTGCGGCTGTTCGAGCAGCTGATGCCGCGGGGCGCGACCGCCGTGCTGAACGCCGACTCAGACGCCTTCCCGTTCTTCGCGGCCGCTTCCGTGGTGTCGGGCCAGCGGGTGATGAGCGTGGGCGAGGGCGGCCAGGCGCTGAGGCTGCTGGAGCGCACGCTGCTGCCCGACGGCCAGCAGCTGAAGGTCCGCGCCGAGGGCTACGTCTACGATGTGCGCCTGCCGCTGGCGGGCGGCTTCCAGGCCTCGAACGCGCTGGTGGCCGCGGGCCTCTGCCGGGCGGCGGGCCTCACGTGGGCGCAGACCTTCGCCGGTATCGAGCGGCTGACCGGCGCGCCGGGCAGACTCCAGCGCGTCGGCGCGGGGCCGCGCGGCGGCGAGGCCTATGTGGACTACGCCCATACGCCCGACGGCCTGGAGACCGTGCTGCGGGCGCTCCGGCCCCACGTGCGCGGCAAGCTGATCGTGGTGTTCGGCGCCGGCGGCGACCGCGACAAGGGCAAGCGCCCGCTGATGGGCCAGGTGGCCGCGGCGCTGGCGGACGTGGCCATCGTCACCGACGACAACCCGCGCTCGGAGGTCCCGGCCACGATCCGCGCCGAGGTGCTGGCCGGCGCCAAGGGCGCCAAGGACATCGGCGACCGGCGCGAGGCGATCCGCGTGGCCGCGGCGATGCTGCAGGACGGCGACGTCCTGGTGGTGGCCGGCAAGGGCCACGAGCAGGGCCAGACGGTCGCCGGCGTGGTGCACCCCTTCGACGACGTGGAAGAGACGACCAAGGCCCTGGAGCTGGTCCATGGCTGACCCGCTCTGGACCTCGGAGGAGATTGCGAGGGCGACGGGCGGGACGGCGAGCGGCGGGTTCGGCGCCACCGGAGTCTCCATCGACACCCGCACACTGGAGGCCGGCGACCTGTTCGTCGCCCTGGCCGGGGTGCGCGACGGGCACGAGTTCGTCGCGCAGGCGCTGGCGAAAGGCGCGGCCGGGGCGCTGGTCAGCCAGGACGTCGACGGGCCCTGGGTGAAGGTCGCCGATACCCTGAAGGCGCTGGAACAGCTGGGCGTGGCGTCGCGCGAGCGGGCGCCCGCGGCGCGGCGGGGCGCGGTGACCGGCTCGGTCGGCAAGACTTCGGTCACCCAGGCGATCATGGCGGGGCTGACGCTGGCGGGGCGGGCGCACTCGTCGGTGAAGAGCTACAACAACCACATCGGCGTGCCGCTGACCCTGGCGCGGATGCCGCGCGACACCGAGCGGGCGGTGTTCGAGATCGGCATGAACCACGCCGACGAGATCCGGCCGCTGACCCGCTTCGTGCGCCCTCACGCCGCCGTGGTGACGACGGTGGGGCCGGTGCACACCGAGAACTTCCCCGACGGCGAGGCCGGCGTGGCCCGCGCCAAGGCCGAGGTGTTCGAGGGCCTGGAGCCCGGCGGCGTGGCGGTGCTGAACGCCGACAACCAGTGGTTCGACCTGCTGAAAGGCGAGGCGCTGAGGGCGGGCGCGACGGTGCGCACCTTCGGGACCGGCGAGGGCTGCGATGCGCGGTTGATCGACTTCCAGGTTCCCCCAAGTGGCAAAGGGGGTGGCCATGCGGTGGTGCAGGCGCGGCTGAACGGCAAGGGCCTGGACTTCCCGATCCTGCAGACCGGCTTCCACTGGGGCCTGAACAGCATGGCCGTGCTGCTGATGTTGGAGGCCCTCGACGTCGATCTGGGCGACAGCCTGGCGGCCCTGGGGGACTTCGAGCCGCTGGCGGGCCGGGGCGCCGAAAGCACGGTCGCGGCGCCGGGCGGGGCCTTCACGCTGATCGACGAGAGCTACAACGCCAACCCGATCTCGATGGCCTCGGCGATCAAGACGCTGGGCGCGCGCGCGGGCGCCGGCCGCCGCATTGTGGCCCTCACCGACATGCTGGAACTGGGCCCCGAGGCGCAGGCCTTCCATGCCGGCCTGGCCGAGCCGCTGGAGTCTGCGTCAATCGACCTCGTCTTCTGCGCCGGACCTCTGATGAAATCACTCTGGGACGCCCTTCCGCCGACTCGTCGGGGCGGGTACGCCGAAACGGCTGCGGCCCTCGCGCCGCAGATCGCACAGGCCGTAGAGGCCGGCGACGTCGTGATGGTGAAGGGGTCGAACGGGTCCAAGGCCGGGCAGATCGCCCAGGCCCTCCTCGCCGTCGGCTCCGCGGAGGCCCGCTAGATGTTCTACTGGCTCTACCTGACGTTCGCGTCGCAGGAGTACGTGCCGGTCCTGAACCTGCTCAAGTACCAGACCACGCGGACGGGCCTCGCGATCTTCACCGCCCAGCTGGTGGTCGTGCTGCTGGGCTCGCGCTTCATCCGCTGGATGAAGGCCAAGCAGGGCAAGGGCCAGCCGATCCGGGCCGAGGGTATCGAGCGCCACATCGTCGAGAAGGCGGGCACGCCCACCATGGGCGGGGTGATGATCCTGGCCGGCCTGTTCTCGGGCACCCTTTTGTGGGCCGACCTGACCAACGTCTACGTCTGGGCCGTGCTGCTGGTGACCGCCGGCTACGGGATGCTGGGGTTCATGGACGACTACTCCAAGGTCACCAAGCAGACCACGGCCGGCATCTCGGGCCGCGTGCGCCTGGGCCTGGAGGCGATGATCGCCATGGCCGCGATCTCGCTGATCATCGTCTTCGCCGCCAAGCCGCCCGAGGCGCCGGAGCTGCTGACCTCGGTGACCTTCCCGGTGTTCAAGCAGTACTTCCTCGATCTCTCCTGGGCCTACCTGCTGTTCGGGGCCTTCGTGATCGTGGGCGCGGCGAACGCGGTGAACTTCACCGATGGCCTCGACGGCCTCGCCACCGTGCCGGTGATGATCGCGGCCGCCGCCTATGGCCTCATCGCCTACCTGGTCGGCAACTTCGTGTTCTCGACCTACCTGCAGCTCCACTTCGTGCCGGGCGTGGGCGAGCTGGCGGTGCTGTGCGGCGCGCTCCTGGGCGCCGGGTTGGGCTTCCTCTGGTACAACGCCCCGCCGGCCAAGATCTTCATGGGCGACACCGGCTCGCTGGCCCTGGGCGGCGCCGTGGGCGCCATGGCGGTGGCGACCCGCCACGAGATCGTGCTGGCGATCATAGGCGGCCTGTTCGTGGCCGAACTGCTGTCGGTCGTGGTGCAGGTGGCCTCGTTCAAGCTGACCGGCAAGCGCGTGTTCCGCATGGCGCCGGTGCACCACCACTTCGAGAAGCTGGGCTGGTCGGAATCGACCGTGGTGATCCGGTTCTGGATCGTCGCGGTGATGCTGGCCCTCGTCGGCCTCGCCACCCTGAAGCTGCGCTAGGGAGGGCCTCGGTCAGCGTCTCATGATCCCGGTCCGTGGCTTCGAGGGGAAGACGGTCGCCGTGTTCGGCCTGGCCCGCACGGGCCTGGCGGCGGCGCGCGCCCTCATGGCCGGCGGCGCCAAGGTCGCGCTCTGGGACGACAAGGCCGCCACCCGCGAGGCCGCCCAGGCCGAGGGGTTCACCGTCACCGACCTCAGCGTCGCCGACTGGTCGCAGTTCGCCGCCCTGATGCTGTCACCGGGCGTACCGCTGACCCATCCCGCGCCGCACTGGACGGTGGAGAAGGCGCGGGCGACGGGCGTCGAGATCCTGGGCGACATCGAGCTCTTCGCCCGCACCGTGAACGCCGCGCCCGAGCACAAGCGGCCGAAGGTGGTCGCCATCACCGGCACCAACGGGAAGTCGACGACCACGGCGCTGATCGGCCACATCTGCGCCGAGGCCGGCCGCGACGTCCGCGTGGGCGGCAACATCGGCACCGGCGTGCTGGCGCTGGACGACATGCACGGCGGCGCGGTCTACGTGCTGGAGCTGTCGTCCTACCAGCTGGACCTGACCTCGAGCCTGAAGGCCGACGTCAGCGTGATCCTCAACATCTCGCCCGACCACCTCGAGCGGCACGGCGACATGGAGGGCTACGTCACCGCCAAGCGGCGCATCCTCTTCAATCAGGGCAAGGGCGACACAGCGGTGATCGGCGTCGACGACGCCTGGGGCCAGCAGATCTGCACCGAGATCACCGCCGCCAACCGCCGCACCATCGTGCCTATCTCGGCCAGCAAGGCGATGAGCCGCGGCGTCTACGCCCTGGATGGCCTGCTGTACGACGCCTCGGGCGAGAGGGCGGCCGAGGTGGCCGACCTGAAGCGGGCCCGCTCGCTGCCCGGCCGGCACAACTGGCAGAATGCGGCGGCGGCCTATGCGGCCGCTCGGGGCCTGGGCATTCCGGCCGACCAGGCGGCGCGCGCCCTGATGACCTTCCCGGGCCTCGCGCACCGGATGGAGACCGTGGCGGTCATCGGCAAGGTGCGCTTCGTCAACGACAGCAAGGCCACCAACACCGACGCCGCGCGCCAGGCGCTGTCGAGCTATCCCAAGGTCTACTGGATCGCCGGCGGCCAGCCGAAGACCGGCGGCATCGACGACCTGGCCGACCTCTTTCCGCGGGTCATCAAGGCCTACCTGGTCGGCGAGGCCTCGGACGCCTTCTCAGAGACGCTGAAGGGCAAGGCCGAGACCGTGGCCTGCGGCACGATCCCCGCCGCCGCCGAGGAGGCCTTCCGCGACGCCCAGGCCAGCGGCAAGGACGCCATCGTCCTGCTATCGCCCGCCTGCGCCTCGTTCGACCAGTTCGCCGACTTCGAACAGCGCGGCGACGCCTTCCGCGCCGCGGTCCAGCGTCTCGCTACCGGCAAGGCTACAGAGGGGGCCGCATGACGACGGTCAGCAACGCGCACGCCTTCGCACGCTCGGACCGCACGGCGCTGGGCGTCTGGTGGTGGACGGTCGATCGCTGGATGCTGGGCGTAGTGGCCCTGATCGTCGCGATCGGCGTGGTCATCGCCTTCGCAGCCAGCCCCGCCGCCGCGGCGCGCATGAACATCGGCGACCCGTTCCATTTCGCCGTTCGCCAGTGCGTCTTCGCCGTCCTGTCGATGGCGATCCTGCTGGGCGTCTCGATGCTGGACGTCAGGGGGGTCCGAAGGGCCGCCTTCGTCATCTGGCTGGCCGCTATCGCGGTGATGATCGCGCTGCCGTTCATCGGGCACGAGGCCAAGGGCGCCACGCGCTGGATCCAGTTCGGCGGCTTCACCTTCCAGCCGTCGGAATACATGAAGCCGGCGCTAGTGATCCTGGTCGCCTGGATGTTCGCGGAGGGCCAGAAGGGGCAGGGGGTGCCGGGCGTCTCCATCGCCTTCGGCCTCTTCGCCGTTTCGGTAGGTTTGCTGCTGATCCAGCCCGACGTGGGCCAGACGGTGCTGATCACCGTGGCCTTCGGCGCAGCCTTCTGGATGGCCGGCGTGCCGATGAGCTGGGTGATGCTGCTGGGCGCGACCGCCATCGCGGGGCTCAGTTCCACCTACTTCATGTTCCCGCACGTGCAGAGCCGCGTGGACCGCTTCTTCTCGCCCGAGAAGGCCGACACCCACCAGGTGGACGCCGCCGCCGTGGCGCAGGCCGCGGGCGGCCTGTTCGGCCGCGGCCCGGGCGAGGGCGTGATGAAGCGCAAGGTTCCCGACCTGCACACCGACTTCGCCGCCTCGGTGGGCGCAGAGGAGTTCGGCCTGGTGTTCCTACTGCTGGTGATCTCGCTGTTCGCGTTCGTGGTCGTGCGCGGCCTGCTTCGCGCCATGCGCCTGTCGGACCCATTCGAGCAGATCGCGGCTGCGGCCCTGTTCGTGCTGGTGGGCCAGCAGGCGATCATCAACCTGGCGGTCAACCTCAACATGATGCCGACCAAGGGCATGACCCTGCCGTTCATCAGCTATGGCGGCTCATCGATGCTGGCGATGGGGCTGACCATGGGCCTGGCTCTGGCGCTCACGCGGCGGCGGCCGGGCGCGTACGCGCAGTCCGAAGGCCTTGCCAAGGCCGGGGAGTTCAGTTGAGAGCGTCCCCCCATGCGTAGGATCGCGGTCGTCGCCGCCGGGGGCACCGGCGGGCACCTGTTCCCGGCCCAGGCTTTGGCCGAGGCGCTGATCGCGCGCGGCTGGGGGATCGTGCTGGCGTCGGACGAGCGCGTGGCGGGCCTGGCGCAGGACTTTCCGGCCGAGCGCCGCATCGGCCTGTCGGCGGCCACGTTCCGCCGCGGCGATCCCATCGGCATGGTCCGCGCCGGGCTCGCCATCACCCGCGGCGTGCTGCAGGCCCGCCATGCCTTCCGTGAGATCGGGCCGCAGGTGGTGGTGGGCTTCGGCGGCTATCCGTCGGCGCCGTCGCTGGTGGCGGCGGTGCTGGGCGGGCTGCCCACCGTGATCCACGAGCAGAACGCGGTGATGGGGCGGGCGAACCGCATGCTGGCCAGCCACGTGAAGACGGTGGCCTGCGCCTTTCCGACCCTGCAGAAGGCCCCGCCGAAGGTGGCCGAGCGCGCCATCGTGGTGGGCAACCCGGTGCGGCCCCCGATCCGCGCGCTGGCCGACGTGCCGTACATCCCGCCCGAGCCGAACGGGCCCGTGCGCCTGCTGGTCACCGGCGGCAGCCAGGGTGCGCGCCTGCTCTCCGAACTGGTGCCCGAGGCGGTGAAAGCCCTGCCCGAGGACCTGCGCAAGCGCCTCACCATCCAGCAGCAGACCCGCGCCGAGAGCATGAACACGGCGCGCCGCGCCTATCGCGACGCGCTTGTGGACGCCGAGATCGCGCCGTTCTTCCGGGATATCGCCAGCCGCCTGCGCGACGCCCACCTGGTGATCGGCCGCTCGGGCGCGGGCACGGTCTGCGAGTTCGCGGTGGCCGGGAAGCCGGCCATCCTGGTGCCGCTGGCGATAGCCATCGACGACGACCAGGGCCAGAACGCCAAGCTGCTGGCCGACGCCGGCGGCGCCGAGATCGCCCGCGAGGGCCAGCTCACGGTCGAGAGCCTGGCCAAAGCGCTGACCGTCCTGCTGAACAACCCCGAACGCCTGAGCCGCATGGCCGCGGCGTCGCGGTCGGTGGCGATCCCGGACGCGGCCGAGCGGCTGGCGGATGTGGTGGAGAAGACGGCGGCCGCCTTCCAATAGGGGCGGGGATACTTCCGAAACGCCGGGAAGCGTCCTAGGAGTGCGGCATGAACCGCCGCCCCGTCCCCTTCGAGATCGGTCCCGTGCATTTCATCGGCATCGGCGGCATCGGCATGAGCGGCATTGCCGAGATCATGATGCGCACCGGCTATACGGTGCAGGGCTCGGATGCGAAGGCGTCCGCCAACACCGAGCGGCTGCAGAAGCTGGGCGCGAAGATCTTCGTGGGCCACGACCCGGCCAACGTCGAGGGCGCCTACGCCGTCGTCTATTCGACCGCGGTGAAGCCCGACAATCCGGAGATGGTGGCCGCGCGCGAACGGCGCCTGCCGCTGGTGCGCCGGGCCGAGATGCTGGCTGAGCTGATGCGGCTGCAGTTCTCAGTGGCCGTGGGCGGCACGCACGGCAAGACCACCACCACCTCGATGATCGCCTCGCTGCTGGACGCCGGCGGACTTGATCCCACGGTGGTCAACGGCGGCATCATCAACGCCTACGGCACCAATGCGAAGGTGGGCGCGGGCGACTGGATCGTGGTCGAGGCCGACGAGAGCGACGGCACCTTCCTGAAGCTGAAGTCCACCGCCGCGGTGGTGACCAACATCGACCCCGAGCATCTCGACCACTACGGCGACTTCGACGCGGTGAAGAAGGCGTTCCGGGACTTCGTCGAGAACATCCCCTTCTACGGGTTCGCGGCGGTCTGCACCGACCACGCCGAGGTCCAGGCCATGGCCGCGCGGGTGGAGAACCGGCGGTTGGTCACCTACGGCGTCAATCCCCAGGCCGAGGTGCGCGGCGAGAACATCAGCATGGGCCCGGACGGCGCCCACTTCGACGTGGTGATCCGGCCGCGCGGGAACGGGGCGATCCGCTACGAGGACCTGCACCTGCCGATGGCGGGGCACCACAATGTGCTGAACGCCCTGGCCGCCGTGGCCGTGGCGCGCGAGCTGGGCCTGGACGAGGCGGCGATCCGCAAGGGTCTGAAGGCCTTTGCCGGCGTGAAGCGCCGCTTCACGACGACAGGTGTGGCGAACGGCATCCGCGTGGTCGACGACTATGGCCACCACCCCGTGGAGATCGGCTCGGTGCTGAAGGCGGCGCGCGCGGTCTCGACCGGCAAGGTGATCGCCGTAGTGCAGCCGCACCGCTACACGCGCCTGCGCGACCTGTTCGACGAGTTCTGCGCCTGCTTCGCCGACGCCGACACGGTGATCGTGGCCGACGTCTATCCGGCCGGCGAGCAGCCGATCGAGGGCGCCAGCAAGGACGGGCTGGTCGCGGGCCTGCGCCGCTACGGCCATCGCCGGGTGCTGCCGCTGGGCGCGCCTTCGGAGCTGGCCGGGCTGGTGCGCGAGGAGGCCGCCCCGGGCGACCTGGTGGTGCTGCTGGGCGCCGGCGACATCACCAGCTGGGCCTACGCCCTGCCGGGCGAGCTGGAAGCCCTGGGCGCGGCGGCGGAATGAGCGACTGGCGCGACGACCTGCCCGCCGTCCGCGGCAAGCTGCTGCGGGACGAGCCGCTGGGGCCGTTCACCTGGTTCCGTGTGGGCGGGGCGGCCGAGGCGCTGTTCCTGCCGGCCGACCACGA
>NZ_DASWTE010000022.1:0-2574 GCF_036402295.1 Phenylobacterium sp. | reverse complement strand
AAGCGCGTGCTCGATATCGTCGACCCCACCCCGCAGACCGTGGACGCGCTGATGAAGCTCGACCTGTCCGCCGGCGTGGACGTCGAGATCAAGCTCTAAGGGGATTGATCCGATGCGAACCGGCGTAATCGCCAAGAAACTCGGTATGGCCCGCTTCTTCGACGAAGCTGGCGCCCACGTACCGGTGACCGTGCTCAGCCTCGAGGGCTGCCAGGTCGTCGCCCAGCGCACCCAGGACAAGGATGGCTACGTGGCCCTCCAGCTTGGCGCGGGCTCCAAGAAGCCGAAGAACACGTCCAAGGCCATGCGCGGCCACTTCGCCAAGAGCGAAGTCGAGCCGAAGCACAAGCTGGTCGAGTTCCGCGTGTCCGAGGACAACCTCATCGACGTGGGCGCGGAGATCACCGCCGACCACTTCGTCCCCGGCCAGAAGATCGACGTCACCGCCACCACGGTCGGCAAGGGCTTCGCCGGCGCCATGAAGCGCTGGAACTTCGGTGGCCTTCGCGCAACCCACGGCGTGTCCGTCTCCCACCGCTCGCACGGTTCGACCGGCCAGCGTCAGGATCCGGGTCGTACGTTCAAGGGCAAGAAGATGGCCGGCCATCTCGGCTCGGAAACCGTCACCACCCTGAACGTCACCGTCTGGCGCGTCGACGTCGAGCGCGGCCTCATCCTGGTGAAGGGCGCCGTCCCCGGCACCGAAGGCACCTACGTGAAGGTCCGCGATGCGGTGAAGTCGGCCCTGCCGGCCGACGCGCCGAAGCCGGGCGCCTTCAAGTCCGCCGGTCAACCGACGCCGGCCCAGGCCGCCGCGGAAACGCCGGCTGAAGAGCCGGCGGTGACCGAAGCCCCGGCCGAAGAGGCCCAGGCGACCGAAGCTGGGGAAGCGTAATGAAACTCGACGTCATCAAGCTCGACGGCGGGAAGGGCGGTTCGATCGAACTGCCGGACGCCATCTTCGGCATCGAAGAGATCCGCGGCGACATCCTGCAGCGCGTGGTCACCTGGCAGCTGGCCAAGCGCCGCTCAGGCAACCACAAGATCCAGGTCCGCAACGAGGTCTCCCGGACCTCGAAGAAGATGTACAAGCAGAAGGGCACCGGCGGCGCCCGTCACGGCTCGCGCCGGGCGGCCCAGTTCGTCGGCGGCGCCAAGGCCCACGGCCCGGTCGTCCGTAGCCACGCCTTCGACCTGCCCAAGAAGGTCCGCGCCCTGGCCCTGCGCCATGCGCTGTCCTCGAAGGCCAAGGACGGCTCGCTGATCGTCGTCGACAACGTCGCGCTGAAGGACGCCAAGACGGCGGCCCTGCGCGAGCAGCTCGGCAAGATCGGCGTCACGCACGCCCTGGTGATCGCCGGCGCCGAGGTCGACAACAACTTCAAGCTCGCCGCTCGGAACATCCCGAACGTCGACGTGTTGCCGAACGCCGGCCTGAACGTCTACGACGTGCTGCGCCGCCGCACCCTGGTCCTGACCAAGGATGCGGTCGCTGCGATCCAGGCGCGCTTCCAGCCTGAGGAGGCCGCGTGATGGCCGTGCAACCCACCGCTCGTCACTACGATACCATCCTGTCTCCGATCATCACGGAGAAGGCGACGCTGCTCTCTGAGCACAACAAGGTCGTCTTCCGCGTGGCCGGCGACGCCACCAAGGACGAGATCGCCGCGGCGGTCGAGGCGCTGTTCAAGGTCAACGTCACGAAGGTCAACACGATCAACGTGAAGGGTAAGACCAAGCGGTTCCGCGGCATCGTGGGCCGGCGCTCGGACGTCAAGAAAGCGATCGTGACCCTGGCCGAAGGCCAGTCGATCGACATCACTACGGGGCTCTGATCCGATGGCTCTGAAGCAATTCAATCCGACGTCGCCGGGTCGCCGCCAGCTGGTGCTGGTCGACAAGTCCGAGCTCCACAAGGGCCGGCCGGAAAAGACGCTCGTCGAAGGCCTGACCAAGTCGGGCGGTCGGGGCGGCAACGGCCGCGTGGCGGTCCGCTTCCGTGGCGGCGGCGCCAAGCGCCTCTACCGCATCGTCGACTTCAAGCGCCGCAAGTTCGACGTCCCCGCGACGGTCGAGCGCCTCGAGTACGACCCGAACCGCTCGGCCTTCATCGCCCTGGTGAAGTACGCCGACGGCGAGCTGGCCTACATCCTGGCTCCGCAGCGCCTGAAGGCCGGTGACACCGTCATCGCCGCCGAGAAGGCCGACGTGAAGCCGGGCAACGCCATGCCGCTCCGCGGCATGCCGATCGGCACCATCATCCACAATGTGGAGATGAAGCCGATGAAGGGTGGCCAGATCGCCCGTTCGGCCGGCGCCTACGCCCAGCTGGTCGGCCGTGACGCCGGCTACGCGCAGATCCGCCTGAACTCGGGCGAGCTACGCATGGTCATGGACACCTGCATGGCGACGGTGGGCGCGGTCTCGAACCCCGACCACATGAACGAGAACCTCGGCAAGGCCGGCCGTTCGCGTCACATGGGTCGTCGGCCGCACGTTCGCGGCGTGGCCATGAACCCGATCGATCACCCGCACGGCGGCGGCGAAGGCCGCACCTCGGGCGGCCGTCACCCG
>NZ_DASWTE010000021.1:0-2351 GCF_036402295.1 Phenylobacterium sp. | reverse complement strand
TGGCCGACCGCGAACAGGGTCACGTAGTGGGCGACGTCCTTCAGCCGGTAGAGGAAGAAGATCACCCCGAAGAGGAACAGCAGATGGTCGTAGCCGGTGACCATGTGCTTGGCGCCCAGGTAGATGTAGGGCGCGATGTGGACGCCCGGATTGCCCTGGATGAACGCCTTGTCGTCCTCGGCAACGCCGTGGGCGGCCGCCTCGCCGGCGAGCGCCAGCACGATCCCGAAGGTGAGCCAGCCGGCCAGCCGGCCCCAGCAGGCCACGCGACCATTCAGCCTGCGCATCGCAAGGCCTCCTGCGGTCGTCAGTTGATGGTGAAGGTCGTGGACGCGCGGGCCTGGGTGGCCTTGTTGACCAGCATCACGCCGACCTTCGAACCCGGCGCGAGCTTGACGCCCTTGGCCTCGAACTTGTTGCCGCCGGCCGGCGCCATCTGGACGTTGGAGGTCTGCCCAGCCTTGGTAGTGATGGTCAGCCGCGCCGTCATGCCGGCGCTCTCCACATCCTCGTCGTCGTCCTTGACGTAGAGGGCGACGCCGGCGGGGGCGTTGACCAGCTCGAAGCGGGTCTCGCCCGTCATTTGCACCACGCCGCCGTGCTGCGGCTTCATGCTGCCGTGCGCCTCGGCGCCGGCAGCGAAGGCCAGAGCCGCGAGGCCGACGGCCGCGGCGGACAAGGTCTTCCAGGTCATCATCGCCATGGTCCTCACTCCGGAGCGTGCTGCAGCACGAAGGTCAGGGTGGCCTCATGCTCCATCTTGGCCGCCTTGGCGGGCTCGTCGGACGGGCCGTCGTAGATCGCGTTGACGACGTTCAGGCCCTGGTTACGCACCCGGATCGTGGCGACGCCATCCGCGCCCGTGACGATCTTCTCGGCGTCGGGGTCGTTGACCAGGTCGGCGATCACCCGGGCCCCGGCGATCGGCCTGCCCTTGTAGAGCACGCGCACCTTCATCGGCTCGCCCAGCTTCTCCGGGATCGCGTCCACCGGGACGATCTGGACGACCTGGTCCGGGAATGTCGGCAGGGGCGCGCTGAGCGGCCCGTTGAGGTAGACGGCGTACTTGTAGTTCTTGGTGGTGATTGTGGCGTCCGGCGCCTCGGCCTTGGTCTTCTTCACCCATTCGCCGTCCGGCATCTTCGCCCAGATGCCGTTGTTCATCACGCCGGTGATCACCGTGGCCGGACTGTCGCTGTCGACCATCACCATGGGGCCGGCCACGCGCAGCTTGGTCGGCACCGCCTTGTACTGAGCGTCGTAGCCCGCGACCTTCTCGACGAGCGGCAGCCGCTTGACCGAATCCAAGTCGTCGGCGCCGACGCCGTAGATGAAGGCGAGCTGTTTGGAGCGCTGGGCGAACCAGATGGCGTGGGCGTCGGCCGCCGGGGCCGCGAGTCCGAAGGCGGCCGCGGCGGTCGCCGCCGCGCCAAGGACCTTAAGGAACGTGGGCATTCGGTACTCCCCGTAGTGATCCTGTTCAGGCCTCGAAGGATACCCGCGTTGGGCAAGTCCACGTGCCGTTCGCCGGGCCTGCCGACGCATCTTTTGCCGAAACCAGACCTCAGACGGCAGTCGGCGCCAGCGCCGTGGTTGCTCGCCGTCGGACACCACTCATTCAAGGTCCTGAGGACTGCCCGCCGCCACGGCGCGAGGATGGCTGGGGTCGGCCGTGGCCGGCGGGCGCCGGCGATCGGGGGGAGGATCGCGGCGACCCATGTTCTCCCACGCGTTCGTCAGAATGATCTGCGGATTCAACGGTCGCGACGCGCCGGCTGCGCCGAACGGCGCCGCCAGTTCGCGATCACATGGGGTGGCGCTGCGTCCATCATCGTCCGCAGGAACTGGCGGACCCTCGCGTGGCAGCACATCGGATCATCGGCGCGGCGGCAGCGCTGCTCGCCTTCGCAACGGCGGCGTCGGCCGAGGAGGCGCCAGCCGTCCAGCTGTCGGCGACCTATACGGGCGAAGCCTGGCGCAACCTCGAGGGCGGCCTGCGGCGCGGCTCCGTCTACCTCGAGAACCTCGAGGCGGGCGTCGACATCGACGCCGAGCGTGCTTTCGGCTGGCGCGGCGCGACCGTTCGCGTGTCGGCCTTCTGGAACGACGACGACACTCTCTCGGAGCGACTGGTCGGCGACATCCAGGCGATCAGCGGCAAGGACGCCACCGGCGGGGTCCGCCTCTATGAAGCCTGGGTGCGGCAGGAGTTCGGCGGCGCCGCCGTCAAGCTGGGCGTCATCGACCTCAATAGCGACCTAGCGATCAATAAGGCTGCGCTCCTGTTCGTGAATGGAGCGCAGGGCCTGGGGCTCGACCTCGCGCAGGTCGGGCGGGACGGCCCCTCGGTT
>NZ_DASWTE010000020.1:0-5282 GCF_036402295.1 Phenylobacterium sp. | reverse complement strand
ATGGAGAAGGTCGGCAACGAGGGTGTCATCACCGTCGAGGAAGCCAAGACCGCCGAAACCGAGCTCGACGTCGTCGAGGGGATGCAGTTCGACCGCGGCTACCTGTCGCCGTACTTCATCACCAACGCCGAGAAGATGGAGGCCGACCTCGAAGAGCCGCTGATCCTGCTCTTCGAAAAGAAGCTCTCCTCGCTGCAGCCGCTGCTGCCGGTGCTGGAAGCCGTGGTCCAGTCGGGCCGTCCGCTCCTGATCATCGCTGAAGACGTCGAAGGCGAAGCGCTGGCGACCCTGGTGGTCAACAAGCTGCGCGGCGGCCTGCGCGTCGCGGCCGTCAAGGCTCCGGGCTTCGGCGACCGCCGCAAGGCCATGCTGGAAGACATCGCCACCCTGACGGGCGGTCAGCTGATCTCCGAAGACCTGGGCATCAAGCTGGAGAGCGTCACGCTCGACATGCTGGGCAAGGCCAAGAAGGTCACGATCACCAAGGACGACACCACGATCGTCGACGGCACGGGCGACAAGGCCGACATCGAAGGCCGCATCTCCCAGATCAAGAAGCAGATCGAAGACACCACGTCCGACTACGACAAGGAAAAGCTGCAAGAGCGTCTGGCCAAGCTGGCCGGCGGTGTTGCGGTGATCCGCGTCGGCGGCGCGACGGAAGTCGAAGTGAAGGAAAAGAAGGACCGCGTCGACGACGCCCTGAACGCGACCCGCGCGGCCGTGGAAGAAGGCATCGTCCCCGGCGGCGGCGTCGCCCTCCTGAAGGCCAGCCGCGTGCTGGACGGCTTCAAGGGTGACAACGACGACCAGGAAGCCGGCGTCGCCATCGTGCGCCGCGCGCTGCAGGCCCCGATCCGCCAGATCGCCGAGAACGCCGGCGTGGAAGGCTCGATCGTGGTCGGCAAGGTGCTCGAGAACAGCTCGCCCACCTTCGGCTTCAACGCCCAGACCGAAGAGTACCAGGACCTGGTGAAGGCCGGCGTCATCGACCCCGCGAAGGTCGTCCGCACGGCTCTGCAGGACGCCGCCTCGGTGGCCGGCCTGATGATCACCACGGAAGCCGCCATCGTCGAGGCCCCCAAGAAGGGCGGCGGCGGCGCCGGCGGCATGCCGGGCGGCGGCATGGGCGGCATGGGCGACATGGACTTCTAGCCTTAGAAGCTGTCATCCCGGCCAACGGAGGGCGAAGCCCGAAGGCCGAGCCGGGACCCAAGCTGAAGAAGATCGAGGGCGGGGCCGCAGGGTCCCGCCCTTTTTCTTTGCTCTCTCGTGGGCAGCGGAAGGCTCGGCGTGCAGGTTCGCCGCCATGTGGAAATGCCTTCTCGCCGCGCTGCTCATCTCGAGCCCCGCCAACGCCGCCGTCGTCAGCCACATGACGCCCGCGCCGCCGCTCACGGCCGAGCGGCTGGCCGAGCTCCCGGCCGCCGATCGCCTGGCATGGAAGGCCTACCTCGATCGCTCCGAGGCCGCCCGAAAGCTGAACGGGGCCGCGGCCACGCCCGGCGAACCGCCGTCGTCCGGCAACGCCGCCGCTTCGATGCCGCTCGACCGGCCCGCCGCCTGGTACGTCACGCCCGAAGCCCGCCACGTCGCCGACGTGATCGTGAGCTTCCAGACCCCCGGCGGGGGCTGGGGCAAGAACTCGCCGCGCAACGGCCCCATCCGCCAGCCCGGCCAACCCTTCTCGGCCGAGGCGGACTACGTCGGTACGCTCGACAACGACGCCACCGTCACCGAGCTGCGGTTCCTGGCCCGTGTCATCTCAGCCGGCGGCGCGCCCCACCGCGACAGCTTCGTCCGCGGCCTCCGCTGGCTGCTCGCCGCCCAGTACCCCAACGGCGGCTGGCCGCAGGTGTGGCCGCTCGTCGGCGGCTACCACGACGCGGTCACGTTCAACGACGGGGCGATGGTCGCCGCCGTGGCGCTCCTGGGCGATATCGCGGCCGGCCGCGGCGACTACGCCTTCGTCGACGCCGCCCTGCGCCGCGAGGCCGAAGCCGCCTGGCGCCGCGGGCTTGCGTGCCTCCTCGCCGCCCAGGCCCCGCAGGGCGGCTGGCCGCAGCAGGCCGACACCCTGACGCTCGCCCCCGTCGGCGCCCGCAACTTCGAGCCCGCCGCCCTCGCCGGCGCCGAAAGCGCGGAGATCCTCAGTTACCTGATGAACCTGCCCGACCCCTCGCCGCAGGTGGTGCGCGCCGTCCACGCCGGCGTCGCCTGGCTGAGGGCCGCGCAGCTGCCCGATGGCCGCTGGGCCCGCTTCACCGACCTCGCCAGCGGCCGCCCGATCTTCGGCGACCGCGACCGCACCATCCACGACGACGTCGCCGACCTCAGCCCCGAGCGTCGCGGAGGCTACGCGTGGTACGGGACCGGGCCCGCGAAGGTGCTGGCAAAGTATGAGGCTTGGGCGCGGACGCACCCTCAACGTAGCTAGGAGGACTGCCGGTCGTCACGGATCACCATGCCGCCGATCCAGCTCGCCACGCCCGTGACGATCGCGGCCATGATCCCGGCGAACAGCCCGCGCACGTCGAAGCCGCGCAGCATCAGGTCGACGAGGCCGATCATCATCGCGTTCACGATCAGCAGGAACAGGCCCAGGGTCACGAGCGTCAGCGGCAGGGTGAGGATGGTCACGATCGGCCGGACGATGGCGTTGACGATTCCCAGCAGGATCGCCGCCACCACCAGGGTCCCGGCGTTCGCCACATAGATCCCCGGGACGATCACCGAGGCGACCCAGAGGCCGAGGGCGGCGAACACCGCCCGTACGAGGAATTTCGCCAGCATCCGATCCCCTCTCGCGCGACGTATTCAGAAGCCTAGCTTGCTCCCCGGGCCGCCGGGAAGGGGCCCGGACGGGGATGCGTTCGCTGAACACGCTCAGACAACAAGGGTCCGTTCACACTTGTCGGGCTAATTTCTGCGTCATTGCGCCGCACGCGGGGGCTAACGGCGGTTCGGGTTGGGGGCTGGGTTAAGTGACCGGCAAGCTTAGGAGCCTGCTCGACGAGCGGCTGGAGATCGTTGCGGTCACCGCCGTGGAAGTCTTCGTGGCCCGCATGCTGGCCGGCCTCGGCTCGGCCGCGCTCGCCGCATACGTCTTCGACCCTCTCTTCGGCGCCCTCTGGTACGCGGCCTTCCTGGTCGGCGAGATCGGCGTGCGGTTCACCACCTCGCCGGTCCGCCAGGGCCGCCACATGAGCCTTCGCCGCCGCGCGGCCTATGTCGGCTGCATGGTCCTGGCTAGCGCCACCTGGAGCGCGCTGGCGCTCCGCTGCTGGTTCACCGGCGACGAGGCGTTCCGGCTGGCCGCCATGGCCGTGCTGGCCGGCCTCTTGATCCACGCCCAGGGCTTCTCGTCCCGCTCCCCCGTCGCGCTCGCCGCCATGAGCATCATGCCGGCCGGCCTGTGGTTCGGCCTGCCCGTCTTCTTCGGCGGCTACTCGGGCCCCGCCCTCGTCACGCTGAGCGTCGGCCTGGCGCTTCTCCTGCTGTACGTGGCCGTCAGCGCACGCGCCAACATGCAGACGTCCAGGGCGCTGACCGAAGCCGAGCGCGCGGCCGTCGCCGCCAACGAGGCCAAGTCGGCCTTCCTGGCGATGATGAGCCACGAGCTGCGCACGCCGCTGAACGGGGTGCTGGGCATGGCGCGCGCGCTGCAGCGCACCGACCTCGACAACCGCCAGACCGGCTACGTGGACACCATCCTGCGCTCGGGCGACGGGCTGATGGCGATCCTCAACGACGTGCTCGACATCTCCAAGATCGAGGCCGGCCGCATGGACCTCGACGTCGCGCCCTTCGACCTGCGCGCGCTGGGCGAGCAGACCGTGGAGCTGTGGGCCGAGGGCGCCGCGGCCAAGAGCCTGACGCTGACCTGCAAGGCCGAGCACGACCTGCCCGAGATGGTGCTGGGCGACGAGACCCGCGTGCGCCAGGTGGTGATGAACCTCGTCTCCAACGCCCTGAAGTTCACCGAGAAGGGCTCCGTCACCATCGCCCTGCGCGCCGCCCCGGCCGCCGACGGCGACGGCGGCGTCGAGATCGTGGTCTCCGACACCGGCATCGGCATGTCGCCCGAGCAGCAGTCGGCCCTGTTCCGGCCCTACTTCCAGGCCGAGGGCGGGGCGAAGAAGTACGGCGGCACGGGCCTGGGCCTGGCCATCTGCCGCAAGCTCACCAGCATGATGGGCGGCGACATCTCGGTGATGAGCGAGTCCGGGTCGGGCTCCGCCTTCCGCGTCTGGCTGCCGCTGCCCGCCGCCGAGGCCGCGCCCGAGGCCGCCGCCGATTCCGAGGGCCTGCCGTCGCTGCGCATCCTCGTGGCCGACGACAACCCCATCAACCTGGCCGTCGCGCGGGCGGTGCTCGAGGCCGCCGGCGCCGTGGTCGAGACTGCGGCCGACGGCGCCCAGGCGCTGGAGCGCCTGCGGTTCGAGGCCTTCGACGTCGTGCTGATGGACGTGCACATGCCGCACATGGACGGAATCGAGGCCGTGGGCCGCCTGCGCGCCGGCCAGTCGGGCCCCGCCGACACTCCGGTCGTGGCCCTGACCGCCGACGCCATGCCGGGCGAGGAAAGCCGCCTGAAGGCCCTCGGCTTCGACGCCCTGCAGCACAAGCCGGTCCAGCCGGCCGCCCTGATCGCGGCGATCATGGACGTGCTGGAGAACCGCCCGGCGCGCGCGGCGAAGGACGAAGCAGCGGCCTGAGCCCTATGCTAGCCTCGCTCCGACAGGGGGGCAGGCATGGCCGACGTCGTCATTTCCTATGGTCGCGAGCAGGAGCCGATGGCCGCCACCGTGGCCCGCGCGCTGGAGGCGGACGGCTATTCCGTCTGGTGGGACCACGACATCCCGGCGCACCGGGCCTACGCGTCGCTGATCGAGGAGAAGTTCCAGGCGGCCAAGGCCGTGATCGTCATCTGGTCGCCGGCCGCGGTGCAGTCCGAATGGGTGCGCGCCGAGGCCGATCTCGCCCGCTCGCAACAGAAGCTGATCCAGGTGTCGGTGCAAGGCACGATCCCGCCGCTACCGTTCAGCCAGATCCAGTTCGCCCCGCTGCAGGCCTGGGACGGCTCGCCCGACCACCCCGAATGGCGACGCGTGCGCGCCAGCCTCAGGACGCTGTGCGGCGGCGACGCGGGACCGCAGCCGCAGCGTCCGCCCGAGCCGCCGCCGCCAGCGCCACCGCGACCGCCCACGCCCGCGCCGCGCCAGCCGGTGATGCTGATCGTGGTCGCCGGCCTGCTGGCGGCCGCCGTCGTCGGCCTCGAG
>NZ_DASWTE010000019.1:0-9627 GCF_036402295.1 Phenylobacterium sp. | reverse complement strand
CTCGAGAGAACGTCGGTTCAGGTCGGACAATCCGTCGCGGAGAGTCAGCCTGTCGGATGGACCCCCGATGGTCGACAATCGTCATCGGAGCTCTATCTGGAGGTCCGCGAACAGGGTTCACCCGTCGATCCGATGCGATGGTTGAACAAGAAAGCGGGCTGATGCGGCCTCAAAACCGTCGCTTCAGTCCGGTCGATATAGCGGTGCAACACCCGGCTTAGGGAGCCTGAACCTGGCTATGAAGAAGTATCTCCTGATCGGCGCGTCGGCGTTCGTTCTCGGCGCTGGATCCATGGCTTACGTGAGCCAGCAGGCTATCGCTTCCTCGCAGCCCCGGGCGAAGACCTACCGCATGCTCGGCCTGTTCGGCGACGTGCTGAACACCGTCGAGAACCAATACGTGACGGAGGTGGACGACACCAAGCTGATCCAGTCGGCGATCGACGGGATGCTGACCTCGCTCGACCCGCACTCGGGCTACCTCGACCCCGAGGACTTCGACGACATGCGCGACCAGACGCGCGGCGAGTACGGCGGCCTGGGCATCGAGGTCACCAGCGAAGACGGCGTGGTCAAGGTGATCTCGCCGATGGACGGCACGCCCGCGTTCAAGGCCGGCATCAAGGCCGGCGACTACATCACCGCCGTGAACGGCGAGAGCGTGCTGGGCCTGACGGTCACCGAGGCGGTCAAGCAGATGCGCGGTCGTCCGGGCGAGGCGGTCAGCCTCACCATCGCGCGCGAGAAGTCCGACCCGTTCGACGTGAAGCTGGTCCGCGAGGTCATCAAGCCGAAGTCGGCCACGGCGCGGCTCGAGGGCGACAACATCGTCCTGCGCATCGCCAGCTTCAACGAGAAGACCACCGACGAGGCCGAGGCGGCCTTCGCCGAAATGCGGGCGAAGAACCCCAAGGCCAAGGGCCTGATCCTCGACCTGCGGAACAACCCCGGCGGGCTGCTCGACCAGGCCGTGGGCGTCTCGGACCTGTTCCTGGAAGGCGGCGAGATCGTCAGCCAGCGCGGCCGCGATCCGCGCGACGTCGAGCGCTACAACGCCCGCACCGGCGACATGACCGGCGGCATGCCGATGGTCGTGCTGATCAACTCGGGCTCGGCTTCGGCCGCGGAAATCGTCGCGGGCGCCCTGCAGGACCGCAAGCGCGCCGAGCTCGTCGGCACCACCAGCTTCGGCAAGGGCTCGGTGCAGACCGTTATCCCGCTGCGCGGCGGCATCGACGGCGCCCTGAAGCTGACCACGGCGCGCTACTACACGCCGGCCGGCCGCTCCATCCAGAAGACGGGCATCGAGCCCGACCTGGAAGTGGCGCTGACCCGCGAGGAGGCGCAGACCATCGCCAACCGCGCCTACCAGTTCTCGGAAGCCTCCTTCCGCAACGCGCTGAACGCCGACGAGGGCAAGGTCCGCAAGGGCGCCCACGAGCCGGCCGAGGCGCCGCCGGAAAGCTTCGACACCGCGAAGAAGGACTTCCAGATCGCCCGCGCCGAGGACGTGCTCCGCTTCGGCTCGGTGGCCGCCACGCCCAAGCTGCCCAAGCCCACGGCGCGCATGGCCGAGATCGTCAACAAGGCCAAGGTGGCCGAGGCCAAGCCGGCGGCGACGCCGAAGTAAGCTTCGCGCACCGACGAAAGACGTGAAGGGCGGTCCGCAAGGGCCGCCCTTTTTCCTTCGCTGGCTTGATGGGGAGGGACAGGCCGCGGGAGCGGCCAGGGTGAGGCAGTGTGGGCCGGAATGCTGAGGTCGGTGAGGATCGACACCTCCTCACCCTGCGCGCCTGCGGCGCGCTGTCCCTCCCCCTCAAGGGAGGGAAAACGTTAACCATGTTCGCCCAGGCTCCAGGGTGAGGAGTCCCCTGCCTTGGCCGCCATCGCCCTACCCCAGTTCAAGCTGCCCAAGATCGACGCGGGCGCCCTGATGAAGAGCCCCGCTGTAGGCCTCTCGGGCGCAGCGGTGCTGTTCGCAGGCTGCATACTCGCCCTCGTCAACCTCTTGGGCCCGATGGGCGGAGGACCGACCAGCGTGCGGATCCCGCTGGAGAACGACCTGCGCGGCGCCCCGGCCGGCTGGCGCGAGGCGCTGAAGCCCAGCCACGGGGCGCCGCACCGGTACAAGGACATCGTCCGCCTCTCCGAACGGCCGCTCGCCCCCGGCGGCGACGCTGGACACGCAGTCGTCGGCGGCCCGCCACCGATGGCCGGCTCCGCGCTGGCGGCCGCACCCATCGCGGGCTTCTACGCCCCCGGTCCCGGCGGCCCGCTGCCGATCATCGCCCAGGACGGCCGCACGCCGGCCCAGGCCTATGCACGGCCCTTCAAGGCCAACGGCCGCCCCAAGGTGTCTCTCGTCATCGGCGGCCTCGGGTTGAACGCCCGGGCGACGCGCCAGGCGATCGACACGCTGCGGCCCGAGGTCACGCTCTCCTTCAGCATCTACGCCGAGGGTCTGCAGGGCTGGATCGACATGGCCCGCGCGCGTGGCCACGAAGTGCTGATCGAGGCTCCGATGGAGCCCGTGGACTACCCCGAGAACGACTCCGGCCCGTACACCCTGATGGCCGACGGCCAGCCGCCCGAGACGGTGAAGCGCCTGGAATGGATCCTCTCGCGCGCCACCGGCTACTTCGGGCTCACCAACTATCTCGGCTCGCGGTTCCTGGCGGTGGACCCGGCCTACGCCGCCTTCGCCTCGTCGCTGAAGGGCCGGGGCCTCGCGTTCATCGACGACGGGTCGGCCGCGCGACGCGGCGGCGGCATGCCGCGGGCCACGGCCGAGCGGGTCATCGACGACAAGCTGTCCGGATCGGCCATCGACCAGCAGCTGCTGGCGCTCGAAGCCGGCGCGCTGCAGCGCGGCCAGGCCCTGGGCTCGGGCTTCGCCTACCCTGTCACGCTTGAAAAGGTCGCCGCCTGGGCCAACGAAGTAGAGGCGCGGGGCTACCAACTGGCGCCGGCTTCGGCTCTAACCCGGGTCAAATGACCGACCTGCCTGACTACCGACCCAACGTCGGCGTCGTCCTTTTCCATCCTGACGGCCGCGTGTGGCTGGGGCGGCGCACCAACACGTCCGGCCCCTACAACTGGCAGTTCCCGCAGGGCGGCGTGGATTCCGGCGAGGACCTGGAGACCGCGGCCCGTCGCGAACTGGCCGAGGAGACGGGCGCGTCGAGCGCCAGCTACCTGGGCCGCACGGACGGCTGGATCACCTACGACTATCCGCCCGAATTGCGGGGCCGGAAGGCCGGCCGCGGCTTCCGCGGCCAGAAGCAGGTGTGGTTCGCCTTCCGCTTCGACGGCGACGAGGCCGAGTTCGACCTCGAAGGCCACGGCGAGCCCGAGTTCGAGGCCTGGCGCTGGGGCTACCTCGCCGAAGCGCCGGACCTGATCGTGCCCTTCAAGCGGTCGGCCTACGAGACCGTTGCGCGGGCGTTCGCCGCCTTCGCCGCGACGAAGAGCGCACCCTGATTTCGGCCCCGCGGCAGGCAGGTTCGCGTTACACTGGCGTCCGCACCGGGGCTCCGGGGGGAGCAACGCACAGATGCCCACAATCGTGATGACGCACGGCGCGTTCTGCGCCGGCTGGGCCTTCGAAGCCTTCCGGGTTCCGTTCGAAGCCGCCGGCTGGACCGTGCTCACGCCCGACCTGCCGGGGCATGGCGAAGGCGGGTCAGTCGCGGGCCTTTCGATGTCGGACTACGCGCGCGGCCTGGTGCGGTTCTGCGAAGACCTGCCCGAGCGACCGGTGCTGCTGGGCCATTCCATGGGCGGGCTCGTCTGCCAGATGGCGGCCCGCCAGATCGACCCGCGGGCGGTGGTCCTGCTTGCGCCCTCGCCGCCGTGGGGGATCGCCGGCTCGTCGATCGAGGAGGCGGTCACCGCCTTCGGCGTGCACCTCGTGGACCCCTTCTGGTCCTCAAGCGTCACGCCCGACCGGCACCTGATGCGCCACCACAGCCTGGACCGCACGCCGAAGCCGCGACGCGACGCCATCCTGGCCCGCCTGCGGCCCGAGAGCGGGCGCGCCGTGCGCGAGGTGCTGAACTGGTGGCTGGACCCCTTCATGACGACCAGCGTAGGGACAGGCCCGCTCCCGGCGCCCTCCCTGGTGTTCGCGGGCGACCGCGACGTGGTCCATCCGGTGATCACCGTGCGCCAGACCGCCGAGCGCATCGGCGCCGAGTTCCGCGTCCTGCCCGGCATGAGCCACTGGCTGATAGGCGAAGAGGGCTGGGAAGATGTGGCGGCCCAGGCGCTGGCCTGGCTCGCGGAGCGGGCGCGGGTCGAGGCCTAGCCGTGGCGCGCCTTCAGCGCCCAGCGCACGAGGCCCGCGATGGCCACGAGCGCCCAAGCCGCCTCCATCACCGTGGCCGACAGGTTGAAATCGTCGGTCAGCAGCGACCACAGGATCAGGCAGGCGCCGATCAGGTTGCAGAGAAGCGCGGGCGGCCTCTCGGGATCGATCTTCCCAAGCGCCGCCCCGGCGTAGGCCACCAGGATGATGAGGACGCCGAGGAGGCCCGCGGCGTCCGTGACGCTCATCAGAACGTGCGTTCCTGGTACTGCATCGTGGCCAGGTCGTAGGCCTTGTTCACCTGGGTGTCGTCAGCCTTGCGGACCGTGGAGAAGTTCAGCCCGATCGACTGGTTGGCCGTCAGGTACTCCCACGAGCGGCGGACGCGCTTCAGGCCGTCCGGATCCTGCGGCTGGGTGTAGTTGGCGGTCGGGTCCAGTGGCGGCTGGTGCACGAACGACCAGACGTTCAGCGCCTTGGCGATCTCGCCGTCCTGGCCCATCGGGAAGCGCAGGTCGACCATGCAGACCGACTTGTTCGAGCCGGTCGGATAGACGATCACCTGGTAGGCCTTGCCCTCGGCGCCGAACGGCTTGGCCCAGGTCTGCTCACGACGGTTGAGCTTGAAGCCATGGGCCTTGGCGAGGTCCTCGATCTTCTGGCCGCGAACGGCCGGCATGCAGATCTTCTCGATAACCTGGATGGCCTCGAAGCCGTAGCCGGCGGTGGGGAGCGTCGGCGCAGGCGGCGGCGCCTCTGCGGCCGGCGGCGGGGTCTCCGTGGCTGGAGGCGCGGGCGGCGCCTCCGCGGCCGGAGCCGGCGGAGTGGCGGCCGGCGCCTGGGCGGCCGGCGCAGCCGGCTGGGCGGGCTGAGCGGTGGGTTCCTGGGCATGAGCCGCGGTCGCCAGACCGGCGGCGAGGATCAGGCTGGAAAGGGCGAAACGCATCTAGAGGTCCCCTGACTTCGGCCGGGCATATGAACTTTAGCACGGCGCCCTAGGCAAGGCCTTGCGGCGCCCAATTTACGGCAGTGATTTCGACCTTGTCTAGGCCGCTTCCACCGCATGTTCGGCAAGGATAGTGAGTCCTTCCGGCGTCACGTCGGCGAACCCGCCGCGGACCTCGTAGGTCGTCACGGTCCCGTCGTTGTGCACGCGCACGGGGCCTTCCTTCAGCGCCGTCATGAACGGCGCATGGCCCGCCAGGACCCCGAAGTCGCCTTCGGAGCCCGGCGCGTCCACCTGGTCGACCTGGCCCGAGAACAGTTCCCGTTCCGGCGAGACCAGGGAGAAGTGCAGTTTGTCGGCCATCTTGGCTTAGGCTTCCGCGGCCAGCTGTTCGGCCTTGCGGACCGCGTCCTCGATCGTGCCGACGTTGAAGAACGCCGGCTCGGGCAGGTGGTCGTACTCGCCGTCCACCAGCGCCTTGAACGAGCGGATAGTGTCTTCGAGGCTGACCAGCACGCCGGGCGTGTTGGTGAACTGTTCGGCCACGTGGAAGGGCTGCGACAGGAAGCGCTGGATCTTCCGGGCGCGGGCCACGATCAGCTTGTCCTCTTCCGACAGCTCATCCATGCCCAGGATGGCGATGATGTCCTTGAGCTGCTTGTAGGTCTGCAGCGTCTCCTGCACGCGGCGGGCGACCTGATAGTGTTCCTCGCCGATCACCAGCGGGTCCATGATCCGCGACGTGGAGTCCAGCGGGTCCACGGCCGGGAAGATGCCCTGGGCGGCGATGTCGCGGGAGAGCACGGTCGTCGCGTCCAGGTGGGCGAACGAGGCGGCCGGCGCAGGGTCGGTCAGGTCGTCGGCGGGCACGTAGATGGCCTGCACCGAGGTGATCGAGCCCTTGGAGGTCGAGGTGATCCGCTCCTGCAGGTTGCCCATCTCTGTGGCCAGCGTCGGCTGATAGCCCACGGCCGAGGGGATGCGGCCCAAGAGCGCCGACACTTCCGAGCCGGCCTGGGTGAAGCGGAAGATGTTGTCGATGAACAGCAGCACGTCCTTGCCTTCCTGGTCGCGGAAGTACTCCGCCTGGGCCAGGCCGGTCAGGGCGACGCGGGCGCGGGCGCCCGGGGGTTCGTTCATCTGGCCGTAGACCAGGGCGCACTTGGAGCCTTCGGTCGAGCCGTTGTTGGCGCGCGGGTCCACGTTCACGTGGGACTCGATCATCTCGTGGTAGAGGTCGTTCCCTTCGCGGGTCCGCTCACCCACGCCGGCCAGCACGGAGTAACCGCCGTAGGCTTTGGCGATGTTGTTGATCAGCTCCTGCATGGTCACGGTCTTGCCCACGCCGGCGCCGCCGAACAGGCCGATCTTGCCGCCCTTGGTGTAGGGGCAGAGCAGGTCGATGACCTTGATGCCCGTGACCAGCACTTCGGCCGAGGTCGACTGCTCGGCGAAGGAAGGGGCCTCGCGGTGGATCGGCGAGCTGAACGCCGAGTTGATCGGGCCGGCCTCGTCGATGGGGTCGCCGATCACGTTCATGATGCGGCCGAGGCAGGCGGGGCCCACCGGCACAATGATCGCCTTGCCGGTGTCGACCACGGGCTGGCCGCGGGTCAGGCCCTCGGTGGTGTCCATGGCGATGGCGCGCACGGTGTTCTCGCCGAGGTGCTGGGCCACTTCCAGCACCAGGCGGAAGGGCTCGCCGGTCCGCTGGTCGGTGTTGGTGGTCTCGAGCGCGTTCTGGATCGCCGGCAGGTGGCCTTCGAACTCCACGTCGACGACGGCGCCGATGATCTGCACCAGCTTGCCGGTGGCGACGGCC
Organism: Phenylobacterium sp.; assembly: GCF_036402295.1. Taxonomy (GTDB): domain Bacteria; phylum Pseudomonadota; class Alphaproteobacteria; order Caulobacterales; family Caulobacteraceae; genus Phenylobacterium. Next base: position 2,553 of record NZ_DASWTE010000019.1, on the reverse strand, counting down.
TTCGCGGCGGTCGCCTTCGCGGGGGTCGTGGCGGTGGCGGGCTTCTTCGCCGCGGGCTTCTTCGCGGCAGGCTTCTTGGCGGTTGCGGCTTCAGACATGGTGCTCTTCCAACTAGATCGCTTCGGCGCCGGAGATGATCTCGATCAGCTCCTTGGTGATCTGCGCCTGGCGGGCTCGGTTCATCTGCAGGGTGAGGCTGGCGATCATGTCGCCGGCATTGCGGGTGGCGTTGTCCATCGCCGTCATCTGGGCGGCGAAGAACCCGGCCTGGTTCTCCAGCATGGCGGAGAAGATCTGGGTCGTGATGTTGCGCGGCAGGAGGTCAGCCAGGATGGTGGCCTCGTCCGGCTCGTACTCGTAGGCGGCGCCCTTCAGGTCGATCGTGGCGCCGCCGGCGGCCACTTCGGCCGGGATCAACTGGCGCGCTGTCGGGGTCTGGGTGACCACCGACTTGAACTGGCTGAAGAAGAGCGTGACGACGTCGACATCGCCGGCTTCGAACAGGTCCTGGATCTTGGCCGACACCGTCTCGGCCACGGCGAGGGACGGGTTGCCCCCGACTTCGAAGGTCTCGACCAGGCGCGCGGCGTGCAGCCGGCGCAGCTGGTCGCGGGCCTTGCGGCCGGCGGTGATGATCTTGACGTCCTTGCCCGCGTCCAGCAGCCCGTCGATGTGCTGGCGCGCGGCGCGCACGATCGACGAGTTGAACCCGCCGGCCAGGCCGCGGTCGGAGGTGGCGATCACCACCAGGTGACGCTGGTCCGAGCCCGTGCCGACCAGCAGCTTGGGCGCGCCGTCGCCCGAGACGCCGGCGGCGAGGTTCGCGATCACCGCCGCCATGCGCTGGGCATAGGGGCGCGAGTCCTGGGCGGCGTTCTGCGCTTTGCGCAGCTTCGCCGCCGCCACCATCTGCATCGCCTTCGTGATCTTCTGGGTGGATTTCACCGCAGCGATCCGATTGCGCATCTCCTTGACGCTGGCCATTACGCGCTCTCAGGCCTTCCTAAATAGCCACCATGTGCAGTCGTCCATCACGGTCGTCCTTCTCCAGAAGAACCCGTAATCGACCAGCCGCAGGTCGGGAAAAAGATCCAGGTACAGCGACCCGAAATCGTTCTTGAACAGAAGGTCGCTCTCACCCCGGTACTGGATGGTCTCGGCCTTCGGCGAAAAATACTCGGCGCAGAACACGTACTTCGACGACACGCGATGAATCTCGCGGACCGTCTGCTCCAGCAGACTGGGGTCCACGTGGATCAGCACGCCGCAGGTGAAGGCGAGCTCCACCGCATTGTCGGCCAGCGGGATCTTGTGGCCGAAGCCCTCGATCACGCGGTCCGCGGGCAGGATCCCGTCCTCGACCAGGCGCGTGCGCGCGGCCGGGTTCGGCTCGATGCCCCACAGTTCCATCGGCGCCAGCGCCTGGATGCCCTGCAGGTTGAGGCCCAGGTTCGGGCCCACTTCCAGGGCGGACGCCGGCATGTCGCCGACGATTCGGCGGAACACCTCGCCCCAGATGCGCGTGCGGCCGCGGACGGCGTCGGTCGTACGGGCGTTGCGCTCCGTATACCGATCGCCGAACTCGCCCGACCAGGCGCCCAGCGCTTTGGGTTGATCCGCCGCCATCGAAATCCTTAGGCGAAGGTGTCCGCGAAGGCGGCCAGGACCGACTTCAGGCGGTCTTCCACCGGGCCGAGGTCCTTCTTCGTGCGGATCTCGTCCAGCAGGTCCTGGTGCTTGGCGTGCAGGTGCGAAAGCAGCTCGCGCTCGAAGCGGCCAACCTGCGCGGTCGCGATCTTGTCGAGGTAGCCGCGGGTGCCGGCGTAGATCACCGCCACCTGCTCCTCGACGGCCAGCGGCGCGTACTGCGGCTGCTTCAGGAGCTCGGTCAGGCGCTCGCCGCGCGCCAGCATGCGCTGGGTGGCGGCGTCGAGGTCCGAGCCGAACTTCGCGAAGGCGGCCATTTCCCGGTACTGGGCGAGCTCGCCCTTGATCGGGCCGGACGCGGCCTTCATCGCCTTGATCTGGGCCGACGAGCCCACGCGGCTCACCGAGATACCCACGTTCACGGCGGGGCGGATGCCCTGGAAGAACAGGTCGGTCTCGAGGAAGATCTGGCCGTCGGTGATCGAGATCACGTTGGTCGGGATGTAGGCCGACACGTCGTTGGCCTGGGTCTCGATGAGCGGCAGGGCGGTCAGCGAGCCCGAGCCGTTGTCCTCGTTCAGCTTCGCCGCGCGCTCCAGCAGGCGGCTATGCAGATAGAACACGTCGCCCGGATAAGCTTCGCGGCCCGGCGGGCGGCGCAGCAGCAGCGACATCTGGCGGTAGGCGACGGCCTGCTTGGAAAGGTCGTCGTAGATGATGACGGCGTGCATCCCGTTGTCGCGGAACCACTCGCCCATGGCGCAACCCGCGAAGGGGGCCAGGAACTGCAGCGGCGCCGGCTCGGAGGCCGTGGCGGACACGACGATCGTGTAGTCCAGGGCGCCGCGCTCCTCGAGCGTCTTCACGATCTGGGCCACCGTCGAGCGCTTCTGGCCGATGGCGACG
>NZ_DASWTE010000018.1:0-2299 GCF_036402295.1 Phenylobacterium sp. | reverse complement strand
GTTGAACGCCGGGACGCCGTAGCCGTGCTCGGCGGCGTGATCGAGAAGCTGTCGAAGCGTAATCCGAGCCATATCAGGTCCCCACCTGTCCTTTATCGGGCCAGGGCCGCCACTCCGGGCAGCTCCTTGCCTTCCATCCATTCAAGAAACGCGCCGCCCGCCGTGGAGACGAACGTGAAGTCGTGCGCGACGCCGGCCGCGTTCAGAGCCGCAACCGTATCACCCCCGCCCGCGACCGCCACCAGCTTGCCGGACTTGGCGAGCTGGGCGGCGTGCTTCGCAGCCTCAACCGTCGCCTTGTCGAACGGTTCCACCTCGAAGACGCCGAAAGGGCCGTTCCAGATCAGGGTCTTGGCCTCTTCCATGGCGTCCAGCACCTGCCTGGTGGTGTTGGGGCCGATGTCGAAGATCTTCTCGTCGGCCGCGACGCCGTCGGGGCCCTCCAGATGGGCGATCCGGTGCGGGGCGTTCGGCGCGAGGTCCTTCGCCACCACCACGTCGGTCGGCAGGATCACGTGGCAGCCCGAGGCCTTGGCCTTCTCCAGGATCTCGCGGGCGGTGTCGGCCATATCCTTCTCGCAGAGGGAGCCGCCGATCTCGTAGCCCTGGGCGAAGCGGAAGGTGTTGGCCATGCCGCCGCCGATGGCGAGGAAGTCCAGCTTGCCGACCAGGTTGTTCAGGAGGTCGAGCTTGGTGGAGACCTTGGCGCCGCCGACGATGCCCAGGACCGGCCGCTGCGGATTGCCGAGCGCGGCGTCCAGGGCGTCCAGCTCCTTGCGCATCTGCTCGCCGGCGTAGGCGGGCAGCAGGCGGGCCAGGCCTTCGGTGGAGGCGTGCGCGCGATGGGCGGCGGAGAAGGCGTCGTTGACGAAGATGTCGCCGTTGGCGGCCAGGGCCTCGGCGAACTCGACGTCGTTCTTCTCCTCGCCGGCGTGATAGCGGACGTTCTCGAGCAGCAGGACGTCGCCGTCCTGCATGGCCTCGATCGCCTTGTGGACGTCGGGACCCACGCAGTCGTCAGCGAAGGCCACGGGCGCGCCGAGCAGCTTGGCGAGCGGGCCCACGACAGGTTGGAGGCTCATCTCCGGGACGCGCTTGCCCTTCGGCCGGTCGAAATGGGCCAGGAGGATCGTCTTCGCCCCGCCCTTACGGAGCTTCTCGATGGTCGGCAGCGCCGCGCGCAGGCGGGTGTCGTCGCTGACGGCCCCGTCCTGCATCGGCACGTTGAAATCCACACGAACCAGGGCGCGCCGGCCCTGCAGATCGGCGTCGTCGAGGGTTCGGAACGTCATGGCTGTCTTAGATCAGCTTCGCCATGTGGACGGCAGTGTCGCTCATCCGGGTCGAGAAGCCCCACTCGTTGTCGTACCAGGAGAGGATGCGGCCGAGGCCGCCGTCGATCATCTGGGTCTGCGGCAGGGCCACGGTCGACGACGCCGGATCGTGGTTGAAGTCCATGGAGACCAGCGGCGACTTGGTCACGGCGAGCACGCCCTTCAACGCGCCGCCCGCGGCGGCTTCCATGGCGGCGTTGATCTCTTCCACCGTGACCTTCTTGCTGGGCACGAAGTTGAGGTCGACCACCGAGACGTTCGGGGTCGGCACGCGGATCGAGCTGCCGTCGAGCTTGCCGGCCAGGGCCGGGATCACCAGGCCCAGGGCCTTGGCGGCGCCGGTGGACGTCGGGATCATCGACATGGCCGCGGCGCGGGCGCGGTAGAGGTCCTTGTGCAGGGTGTCCAGCGTCGGCTGGTCGCCCGTGTAGGAGTGGATGGTGGTCATGTAGCCGCGCTCGATGCCGCACAGCTCCTGCAGCACGTGGGCGACCGGCGCCAGGCAGTTGGTGGTGCACGACGCGTTCGAGATGATCAGGTCGTCCTTGGTCAGGGACGCGTGGTTCACGCCGTAGACGACGGTCTTGTCGACGCCTTCGCCGGGGGCCGAGATGATCACGCGCTTGGCGCCGGCTTCCAGGTGGGCGGCGGCCTTGTCCTTGGCGGTGAAGATGCCGGTGCACTCGAGCGCGATGTCGACGCCCAGGTCCTTGTGCGGCAGCTTGCCCGGGTCACGCTCGGCGGTGACCTTGATGCGGCCGTGGCCCGCCACCTCGATGAAGTCGCCGTCGACCTTCACCTCGGCCGGGAAGCGGCCGTGCACACTGTCGTAGCGCAGCAGGTGGGCGTTGGTCTCGACCGGGCCCAGGTCGTTGATGGCGACCACCTGGATGTCCTTGCGGCCGTGTTCGACGATCGAGCGCAGGACCAGGCGGCCGATGCGACCGAAACCGTTGATGGCGACG
>NZ_DASWTE010000017.1:0-3248 GCF_036402295.1 Phenylobacterium sp. | reverse complement strand
TCGAGGTAGCTCACGTAGCTGCCTTCTTCGGCAATGATCAGTGTGCGTTCGAACTGACCCGTCTTCGCCGCATTGATGCGAAAGTACGTTGACAGCTCCATCGGGCAGCGCACGCCTTTCGGCACGAACACGAAGGAGCCGTCGGTGAACACCGCCGAGTTGAGCGTGGCGTAGAAATTGTCGCTGATCGGCACGACCGAGCCGAGGTACTGCCTCACGAGCTCGGGGTGCTCGCGGACCGCCTCGCTCATCGAGCAGAAGATGACGCCGGCCTCGGCCAGCTCCTTCTTGAAGGTGGTGATCACGCTGACGCTGTCGAACACGGCGTCCACCGCGTAGCGCGGCGCGCCCTGCACGCCTGCCAGCACCTCCTGCTCGCGCAGCGGGATGCCCAGCTTCTTGTAGGTCTCCAAGAGGTCCGGATCGACCTCGTCGAGGCTCTTTGGACCCACCTTCTCCTTGGGCGCGGCGTAGTAGTAGCTGTCCTGGTAGTCGATGCGCGGGAAGTGGACCTTGGCCCACGACGGCTCGTCCATTGCGAGCCAGCGCTCGAAGGCTTCGAGCCGCCACTGCAGCATCCATTCCGGCTCGTTCTTCTTGGCCGAGATGAACCGGACGGTGTCGGCGTTCAGGCCCTTGGGCGCGAAGTCCTGCTCGATGTCGGTGACGAAGCCGTGCTTGTACTTCTCGAGGCTGGCGACGTGTTCGACGGTCTGTTTGACGGCGGCCATCAGGCGACTTCCTTCCGCCGCGCGGCGTGACGTGCGTGGGCTTCGAGCCACGCCTGGGTAAACGTTTGCCAATCGGCTTCGGTCGAGCACCAGCCGCCGCTGACGCGGATCGCGCAGGCGGCCAGCTCGCCCTGGCCCATGGCGGCCAGGACCGGCGAGGCCTTGACCTTGCCCGACGAACAGGCCGAGCCGGCGCTGACCATCACGCCCGCCAGGTCGAGCCCCATGACCTGCAGGTCCGAGGTCCAGCCGGGGGCGGCGATGCACAGGGTGTTGGGCAACCGCGGGGCGGCCTCGCCCATCACGACGCAGCCTTCGGCCTTCAGGCGGTCGGCCGCGGCGTCGCGGAAGGCCGCCTGCTGCCGGTAGCTTGCGAGCCCAGCCAGCGCCTCGCGCGCCGCGGCGCCGAAGCCGGCGATGCCCGGCAGGTTCTCGGTGCCGCCGCGCCGGCCACGCTCCTGGCCGCCGCCGTGCTGGCGCCGGAACAGGGTGGCGTGCGGCCCGAAGGTGAGCGCGCCGATGCCCTGCGGACCGCCGATCTTGTGGGCCGAGACGCTGAGCGTGTCCGCGCCGAGCGCGCGGCTGTCGACGGGTATCTTGCCCGCAGCCTGGATGGCGTCGACGTGCAGCCAGCCGTCGGCGGCGCGCACGGCCTCGGCGGCCTCAGCCACCGGCTGGATCACGCCTGTCTCGTTGTTGGCCAGCATCAGGGCGACGAACGGCTTGCCGTCGGCGGCGTCCCAGCGCGCCAGCCGGTCCTTCAGCCACGCGATGTCGGCCACGCCGTCTGCCGTGACCGGCAGCACCTCGACCTCGACGCCGGCGGCGACCGAGCCCTCGCGGATGCTGTCGTGCTCGATGGCCGAGACGATCAGGCGGCGCGTCCCGCCGGCGATCGCGCTTTCCATGGCCAGCGCATTGGCCTCGGTGCCGCCGCTGGTGAACACGACCGTCGTCGGCGGGGCGGCGATCAGCGTAGCGACGTCGACGCGCGCCTGCTCCATCACCGCCCGCGCAGCGCGGCCGGCGGCGTGGATGGACGACGGATTGCCCACGTTCTCCAGCACGTGCGTCATCGCCGCGATGGCCTGCGGCCGCACCTTGGCGGTGGCGTTATGATCCAGGTAGACGCTCATGCGGCGCGGCGGAGCCGTCCTCCGATCACGTCGGCGAGGCTGACCGAGGCCAGGTAGTCCTCGATCCGGTCGCCCAGGTCGGCCCAGAGGTCGTGGGTCAGGCAGCGCTCGCCCCGGATCATGCAGCCCTTGCCGGCCTGGCAGCGGGTGGCGCGCAGCGGCTCGTCCACGGCGTGGACGATCTCGGCGATGGTGGTGGTGTCGGCGGTGCGCGCCAGGCGATAGCCGCCGCCGGGGCCGCGGGCGCTCTTCACGAGCCCCTTGCGACGCAGCCGGGCGAACAGCTGCTCCAGGTAGCTGAGCGAGATCTCTTGCCGGGCGGCGATGTCGGCCAGGGCCACGGCGCGGGCGGCGTCGCTTTCGCGGCGCGCGAGGTCCGCCATGGCCATGACGGCGTAGCGACCTTTGGTGGAGAGACGCATGTGATGCGATCCAGTGCAGTTTTCTCGCGTTTCGCCGCGGCCCTATGTTACAAGCCGCCGCCCTGCGCGGGACCGGTCCAACCGGATGGTGGCGACTTAGGAAGACCCAGCGCAGCAGTCAAGTATTCCGGACGAGGAAGTGAACGAATGCCAGAGGTGGTTCTGACCGGTGCGGCCGGGCGGATCGAGGGGCGCTACTCCCAGGGCAAAAGCGAGACCGCGCCGGTCGCGCTGATCCTGCATCCCCATCCCAAGGCCGGCGGCCAGATGAACAATCCGGTGGCGGTTCAGCTCTTCCACCTGTTCATGAAGCGCGGCTTCTCGGTCCTGCGGTTCAATTTCCGCGGCGTCGGTCGCTCGCAGGGCGAGTTCGACGGCGGCATCGGCGAACTGGCCGACGCGGCCACGGCGCTGGACTGGCTCCAGTCCACCAACCCCGCCGCCTCCCAGTGCTGGGTCGCCGGCTACTCCTTCGGCGCCTGGGTGGGCATGCAGCTGCTGATGCGGCGTCCGGAAACGGACGGCTTCATCTCGGTCAGCCCGCCGACCAACGCCTACGACTTCAGCTTCCTGGCCCCCTGCCCGGCCTCGGGCCTGATCCTGCACGGCCAGAACGACTCGGTCGTCCCGCCGATCGACGTGGAACGCGTCGTCTCCAAGCTGCGCACCCAGAAGGGCATCGTGATCGACTACGACGTCGTGGACGGCGCCACCCACTTCTGGATGGAGAACCTGCCGGACGTGGAGAAGCGGGTCGGCGACTATCTCGACAAGCGCCTGGAAGCCAACCCGGCCTGACCGTGGGGACCGGCCCGGAAGACGCCGTCCGCGCCCGCCGGCGCCTGACCAACAAGCTGATCGCGGCGCATGACGCCGCGCGGCTGCGGCCGTTCTTCACACCCGACGTGAAGCTGATCGTCGGCGACGGCGACCTGATCCTGGGCGCAGACGTGGTCCTC
>NZ_DASWTE010000016.1:0-2202 GCF_036402295.1 Phenylobacterium sp. | reverse complement strand
CCGGGACCGCATGGGCGGCCGCGGGATCGGGGCGCGCACGATGACCTGGCAGCGCGTCGTGATCGTCGGCGCGGGACATGCCGGGGGAACGGCGGCGGCGCTGCTTCGGCAGTACGGTCACGAGCGGCCGATCACGCTGATCGGCGACGAGCCGATCCCGCCCTACCAGCGGCCGCCGCTCAGCAAGGCCTGGCTGAAGGGGGAGGCGGACGCCGACTCCCTGGCGCTGAAGCCCCCGGAATTCTACCCCGAGAACGGGATCGACTTCCGTCCGGGCGTCTCGGCCGTCAGCCTCGACCGCACCGACAAGCTCGTCCGGCTGTCGGACGGCTCGAACGTCGCCTACGACCTGCTGATCCTGGCGACCGGCGCACGGGCCATCCCCCTGCCGGTCGAGGGCAACGCGCTTTCGGGGATCCATTTCCTGCGCACGGCCGCCGATGCCGAGGCGCTGAAGGCGCAGATCGGCCCGGGCAGGACGCTGGCCGTCATCGGCGGCGGCTATGTCGGGCTGGAGGTCGCCGCCTCCGCGCGCGCGCTCGGCGCCCAGGTGATCGTGCTGGAGCGCGAGGAACGCATCCTCGCCCGCGTCGCCTCGAGGCCGCTGTCGGACTTCTTCACCGACTGCCACCGCCAGCACGGCGTCGCCTTCGAGCTGGGCTGCTCGGTGGTGGGCTTCCAGGGCTCGGGCGGCCAGGTGACGGGCGTGCAGCTCGCGGACGGCCGGGTGATCGCCTGCGATGCGGCCGTGGTGGGCGTCGGCGCCCATCCCAATGACGAGCTTGCGAAGGACGCGGGGCTGGAGTGCGCACGCGGGGTGGTGGTCGACCTCGACGCCCGCTCGGTCACGGACCCGGACGTCTTCGCCATCGGTGACGTGGCCCACCGCCCGATGCCGATCTATGAGCGCATGTTCCGCATGGAGAGCGTGCCCAACGCCCTGGAGCAGGCCAAGCAGGCCGCCAGCGCCATCACCGGCCGCCCGCGCCCCCCGGGTGAGTGCCCCTGGCAGTGGAGCGACCAGTATGACGCCAAGCTCCAGATCGCCGGCTACGCCTTCGACGTCGACGAGATCGTCGTGCGCGGCGACCCGGCCGACGGCCGGTTCGCCGTCTTCCACCTGAAGGGCGGCCAGCTCCAGTCGGTGGAGGCCGTCAACGCCCCGCCGGAATTCATGATGGGCAAGCAGCTCATCCTGTCCCGCCGGCGCGTGGACAAGACGAAGCTTGCCGATCCCGCCGTCTCGATGAGGGACGTGGCCGACACCTCTCCGGAGACCGTTCGATGACCCCAGCCAACGTCCAGGACGTCGCGCTCATCGTGGGCGGCGGGCCGGGGATCAGCTCGAGCTGCGCCCGGCTGTTTGCGCGCAGCGGCATGCGCGTGGCCGTCGCCGCCCGGACCCCGGACAAGCCGGTCCTGGCGGCGCTGGAGGCGGACCATGGCGTCCGTCGCTATGCCTGCGACGCCACTGATCCCTCCGACGTCGAGGGCCTGTTCCGGAGCGTCGTCCGGGATCTCGGGTCCCCGACGCTCGTCGTGCACAACATCGATGGCCGTACGCCCGGCATCTTCCGCAAGACCATCACCGAGGCGGACCCGGCGATGGCCTTCGAGACCGTCCGGAACGCGGCGTTCAGCGCCTTCCTGGTCGCCCAGCAGGCGGCGCGCCTCATGCTCGAGAACCCGCCGAACGCCAATGGGGCCAGGGGCACCATCATCTTCACCAACGCCAGCGCGGCGCTGAAGGGCTACCCGGCGAGTGGGGCCTTCGCGATGGCGTGCCACGCCAAGTCCGGACTCGCCCAAAGCCTCGCGCGCGAGCTGATGCCCCAGGGCGTCCATGTCGCCAACGTGCCGATCGACGCGGCGATCGGCTGGACGCAGGAGGACGGCAGCCGCGCCCACCGCCTGGCGGGAACGACTGTCGACGACAACATGGCCGACCCGGACCACATCGCCGAGGCCTATCTGCAGCTCCATCGCCAGCACCGCTCCACCTGGGCGTTCGAGGTCGTGCTGCGCCCGTGGGTGGAGAAGTGGTGACGCAACGACCCGCTGGGCCGCGGGGGTTCGCCATGTGCCTGACGACGGATCGCATCCGGTGAGGGGAGAGGAGCCCGAGGTCCCGCTCACCCGCGCCGGCGTGGTCCTGGTGCTCGGCGCCATATTGGTGGGCCTGAGCCAAAGCGGCTGGGCCCA
>NZ_DASWTE010000015.1:0-9441 GCF_036402295.1 Phenylobacterium sp. | reverse complement strand
CTGCATCAGCCCCTCGGGCGAGACGTAGAGCAGGTCGAGCTCGCCACGTTCGATCCGCCGCCAGGTCTCGGCCCGCTCATCGAGCTCGATCGCGCTGTCCAGCCTGGCCGCCGCCACACCCGACTGCACCAGCGCGGCCACCTGGTCGGTCATCAGCGCGATCAGCGGCGAGACCACCAGACCCAGGCCCGGCCGCACCAGGCTGGGGATCTGGTAGCAGAGGCTCTTGCCGCCGCCGGTCGGCAGCACCGCGAGCGCGTTGCGGCCCGCCAGCACCTCGTCGATGACGTTGGCCTGCAGGCCGCGGAACTCGGCGTGCCCGAACGTGCGGCGCAGGATCTCGCGCGCAGCGTCCAGGGGCGAAAGCTCGGCCTCGGCGAGGGCGGGACTCATCGGGACTGTATGCCGTGGGTTGCGCGACGGCGCCAGCGCGCGTTCCCGTTCTGGTCTGCGGCAGATGCGAGGTTTCTGTTGAGGACGCGCCCTTTGTCGCCCCAGCAGCCTCGCCGGGCGGCACGCCCAGCCCCAGAAGGGCCGGGCGGCCACCCAGCGGGCGCGCGCGCCACTGTCGCCGCGGTGGAATTGCACCCCACACCACGGCGCAGGATCGCCCTCAGTCGATGACCGGCCAGCCCCGGCTCAGCACCCAGCGCCGGAGCGCGCCACTCGCGCGCAGAGGGTCCGTGACACCAAGGCGGTCGTCGGGTGCGTCCAGGCGGCTCCTCGGGGGACGAGCTCGCGATTGACACGGTGACGAACCGACTTAGTGTCTGGTTAACACTTAGCAGGGACGACTTAGTGTCGTCAATACACTTCCATGCCGTTCACGTACGAATATCCGCATCCCGCCGTGGCCACGGACATCGCGGTCTTCACCCTGCGCCGCGGGGCGCTGAACGTGCTGCTGATCGAGCGGGGAGCCGAACCCTTCCGCGGCGACTGGGCGCTGCCCGGCGGCTTCCTGCAGCCCGAGGAAGAGCTGGACGCCTGCGCCCGTCGCGAGCTGCGGGAGGAGACCAGCGTCGACGCCGACCTCCTGGTCCACTTCGGCAACTTCAGCGCGCCCGATCGTGACCCGCGCGAGCGGGTGATCTCGGTGGCTTACCTGGCGCTGCTGCCGTCCGACGAGTTGCGGCTGCAGGCCGACACCGATGCGGCCGAGGCGCGCTGGTTCCCGATCGATGCGTTGCCGCCGCTGGCCTTCGACCACGCCCTGATCCTCAAGCGCGCGCTGGAGGCGCTGGGCGCGCGCGCCGGCCAGATCGCTCCGCTGTTCGCCCTCCTGCCGCCGCGGTTCACGCTCAGCCAGCTGCAGGCGGCTTACGAGGCCGTGCTCGGCGAGGAGACCGAGAAGCGCAACTTCCGCAAGATGGTGGCGACCCTTGGCTGCGTGCGCGAGACCGAGGACTTCGTCCACGGCGCCCACCGTCCCGCGCGGCTGTACGAGCCGGCCGCAGCCGCGTGATCAGGCCTGCTTGACCGCCTTCGACTGAAAGCCCGCGATGCGCTCGGCCATGTCGGGGCCGCGGCCCTCGCCGCGGTAGATCTCGTGGCTGAGGCCGGCGCCGATCGGCAGGCCGTCGGTCTCGCGGACCAGGCGCTTGTTGGCCCGGTGGCTGAACCAGCTGTTGGCCAGGATCTGGTCGGCGAGCGCCTCCAGCTTGCCGTCGAACTCGGCGTCCGGCACGCAGACGTCCGCCAGGCCCAGGCTCAGCGCCTCGGGCCCCATCACGGTGCGGCAGGTGAACATCATCTCCCGCGCCCGATAGGTCCCCACCCGGCGCGGCAGTCGCTGCGACAGACCCCAGACGGGCGTCAGGGCCCACTTGGCGTGGGTGTCGGCGAAGCGCGCGCCCTCGGCGGCGAAGACGATGTCGCCGGCCAGCGCCAGCTCGAGTGCGCCTGTGTAGCAGTGGCCGTGCACGGCGCTCACCACGGGCTGCGGCAGGTCGGCCAGCCGCTCGATCACCTTCGACTGGAAGAACGGCTCGGGCAGCTTCTCGCCCGCGGCGATATCCGAGAGGTCGTGGCCCGCCGAGAAGCAGCGCCCAGCGCCGCGGACGATGACGAGGCCCACCGCCTCGGTTTCCCCCGCCAGCGTCCGCACATGGGCGTCCAGCTCCTTGAAGAGCTCGACGTTCAGCGCGTTCAGCTTGTCGGGCCGGTTCAGGGTGAGGGTGGCGGCGCCGTTGCGGTCGCTGCGCGTCACGATGGTCATTGAGCAGCATCCATGCGGCTGATGGTGAGCTTCTTCGCCCAGTGCGTGCCCATGCGGTTCACGAACTGGCTGGGCCGCTCCTTGAGCACCTCGGTCTCGAGCCACAGGCGCTTCAGATGGCGGATCTTCCCCGCGGCGCGGTCGTCCTCGTAGGCGGTGCGGCCGTGCAGGACGTGGAAGTTGTTGATGAACTGCATGTCGCCCGGCTGGAAGTCCATGATCACCGAGTAGTCGCCGCCCTCAGCCATGTCCTGCATCCAGGTCAGCGCCTCGACGGCCTTGTCGGTCAGGCGCGGGGCGTCGGCGTGGCGCTGGCTGGCCAGGATGTAGGGGCGGATCAGGCGGATGAAGAGCCGGCCGTTCAGGCTCGAGAACACCGGCATCGGATACCAGCCCGGCTTCCCCGGCGCCTGCTCGCCGCGATAGTCGAACGGCTGCGGCTTGTAGAGCTCGGCCGCCAGGTCGGGCCGCTCGCGGACCAGGCGGTTGTGCAACGCCACCGAGTTGCAGACCGCCGAGAGCCCGCCCGACACGCCCGTCTGCAGGCACATCAGGCCCACGAGGTCGCTGCCATCGCAGTGGAAGTCCAGGCCCACGAGGCCGATCTCGTTGCCGCGGCTGGTCGGGTCGCCCGGCGCCTTGCCATGGTCGGTCACGTCGCCCAGCAGGTGGCCCTTGGCGTTCTGCGGCCACGGCTTGCCCAGGTGCATGCCGATCCCCCAGTAGGCCAGGCTCATCTGGTCGTTGGTCCATCGCTCACGGGGCAGCCCGCGGATGAGAACGAAGCCGCGGCCGTCGATCAGCGCCTTCTCGATCGTCTTCAGGCGCGGCCCCAGGGTGGGCAGCGGGAACTGGTCCTTGCCGATCTCCAGGAAGTTGTCGGAGATCGCCGCCGCGTGGGCCACGGCCGCCTCCAACTCGTCCACCTCGGCGGGCGACAGATGTTCGGTCCAGCCTGCGGGATCGGCGACATCGGCCGCCGTCCATTCGCAGGCCGTTTCCAGCACCTCAGGGTACGGGGTCACTGCGTTCATCAGCCGCCTCCCTTCGGGATCTACTCCGCCGCCAGCCTCGCCGGCGCCGCCTGGGCCCCGCGCAGCAGCCGGCCGGGCAGGGCGCCGGTGGGCGCGCCGTCGCGGTAGGTGACCTGGCCCGCCACGACGGTGGCTGTGTAGCCCTCCGCCCGCTGGATCAGCCGCCGCCCGCCGGTCGGCAGATCATAGACCACCTGTGGCGCCTTCAGCTTCAGGCGGTCGTAGTCGATGACGTTGAGGTCGGCGCGGTAGCCGGGCTGGATCACGCCGCGGTCGAACAGGCCGACCGTCTCGGCGGTGTCGCGACACTGGCCCTTGACCATGTGCTCGATGGAGAGCTTGGGGCCGCGTGTGCGGTCGCGCGTCCAGTGGACGAGGTTGGTGGTGGGGAACGACCCGTCGCAAATCATGCCCATGTGTGCGCCGCCGTCCGACAGGCCCGGCACCACGCAGTCGTGCTGGAACATCTCGTAGACCGGGTCGAGCGTGAACTCGGGGTAGTTCAGGAGCGGCAGATAGAGGATGCCTCGACCGCCGTTGGTCAGCATGTGGTCCAGGGCGATCTCGAACGGGCTGACGCCTTGGCGTTCGGCGATGGCGGCGATCGACTGGTCCTGGGTCGGCTCGTAGTCCGGCTCCTCGCCCATCGGGAACGTGCGATCCCAGAAGCGCGAGGGACTGAGGCCGATGGCGCGGGCCGTGCCCTCTTCCGAGAGCAGCCGGGCGCGGAAGTCGGGGTCGCGCAGCGCCGCCACCCGCTCGGCCAGCGGCCGGTCCTTGATCTCCCGGTAGCTCGGGTGGTGACTGAAGGGGTTCACCGTCAGCTCCAGGCCGAACAGCACGCCCACCGGGCGACTCGCCACCTGAGCGCGGATCTGCAGCCCCTTGGCCTTGGCGCCGGACATGCGTTCGAGGAAATTCCGCCAGCCCGCGGGGCTGCGCGGGCTCTGCACCATCGAGAAGGAGAGGGGACGGCCGGAGGCGGCCACGATCCGCTCCAGCATGTCGAACTCTTCCTGCGGATGGTCGAAGTCGCTGACCACCTGCAGCACGCCCTTGCCGGCGGCGGCCATGCCGAGCGCGATGCCGGTCAGCTCGTCCTCTCCCGCGGTCAGCGTCGCGATGGGCGAGCCGTCGGAGCTGCGATGGTTCAGCGTGCGCGAGGTGCCGAAGCCCATTGCGCCGGCCTCCATCGCGCGCCTGGCGATCGCCGCCATGGCGTGGATGTCGGCCGCGGTGGCCGGCTCGCGGTCCACGCCGCGCTGGCCCATGACGTAGACGCGCAGGGCGGCGTGCGGCAGCTGGCTGCCCACGTCCACGTCGAACCTGCGCTCGGCCAGACGGTCGAGGTATTCCGGATAGCTCTCCCAGTTCCACGGCAGGCCGTCGGCCAGCACCGGGAAGGGGATGTCCTCGACGCCTTCCATCAGGCGGATGAGCAGGTCGTGGTCGCCCTCCCGGCAGGGCGCGAAGCCCACGCCGCAGTTGCCCATCACCACGGTGGTGACGCCGTGCCACGAGGAGGGCTGTAGCCGCTCGTCCCAGGTGGCCTGGCCGTCGTAGTGGGTGTGGATGTCGACGAAGCCCGGCGTCACCATCTGGCCGCGCGCATCGATCTCCGTGGCGCCCGCACCGGAGAGCTTGCCGACGGCGGCGATGCGGCCGGCCTTGACGCCCACGTCGGCTTCGAAGGCCTGGGCTCCCGTGCCGTCGACGACGGTTCCGCCCCGTACGACGAGATCGAAGGCCTTCTGCATGGGGCGTCTCCCGTACCGTGTTTTCCGAGCATTTGCCGCCCGTGACGCGGGGTCGGTCAAGCGCCGAGTCGTGGAACCGCGCCATGGGCGGCCGCATTCCCCACGCCTTGGAGAGGATGCCTCCAGAAGGAGGAGCGTATGCGTTGGAAGATCATTCTCGCGGTGGCCGCCGTCGCCGCCACGACCGCGATCTTCGCCGTGCCCAAGCCTGACCCGACCGACGAACAGCCGGGCCAGATCGCCACGCTGGAGGTGGGGGACTAGCCGCCCTCGCGCGGCAGTTCCGCAGTCTTCGCTGCGCAACCGTAGAGCGACTCGTGCAGCAGGACGACCTCGGCGCTCATCGGGTACTTCAGGTCGCTCATCCCGTCGGAGCACTCGCCAGGACGCAGGGTCACGGTGAGCTGCTCGCCCTTGGCGCCCTTGGCGACCCAGGTGGTGGCGTGCGGCGACATGGCCGCGCCGGGGGCCTCGGCGGTGACGTCGGGGTGGTCGGGGCGCTGCAGCCGGAATTTCGCGCCGTCGGTGATCGTCAGCGCCCAGAAGGGTTCGTTCCCGCGTGCGGTGAGGGGCTGGCTGATGTCCATGGCGGTCGCGGCGGCTGGCTTTGCCCCAGCCGGCGCGTCGGCGGCCCTGCCGTCGGGATCCCGCGGCTGGCAGCCGGCGAGCGCCACGAGGGCGAGCGGGACGAGGACGAAGCGCATGAAATTCACCATCAACGCGAGTTAACCGGACCGGTTACGCACCCCTTAACACCGCCGGGCAACCCTGGCCCTGTTCTCGTCGGTCCCATTCCGACGCGACGCGCCCGCCCCGGCCCTCCCGTGTCCCCCCATGCCGGGGCGGGCGTGACCCTTACGATCGCCGCGACGCAGGCTAGACTCGCGTCCGGATGAGTCGGTCGTCGCACACCTTCTACGAATTCTTCGCCGGCGGCGGCATGGCCCGGCTGGGCCTGGGCGACGGCTGGACCTGCGCCTTCGCCAACGACTTCGACGCGGTGAAGGCCGCCGCCTATCGGGCGAACTTCGCCGACGCCGCGGACCACTTCCACGAAGGCGACGTCTGGGCGCTGGCGGCCGACGACCTGCCGGGCCGAGCCGACCTGGCCTGGGCCTCCAGTCCCTGCCAGGACTTCAGCCTGGCCGGCGGCCGCGCCGGGCTGGCGGGCGGGCGCTCGTCGGCCTTCTTCGGCTTCTGGCGGCTGATGGAAGCGCTGGACGACTTCGGCCGCGCCCCGCGGCTCATCGTGATCGAGAACGTGGTCGGCCTGCTCACCTCGCACGGCGGCGCCGACTTCGCCGCCCTGGGCGCGGCGCTGGCCGCCCGCGGCTACCGGTTCGGCGCGCTGGAGATCGACGCGGCGACCATGCTGCCGCAGTCCCGGCCGCGGGTGTTCGTGGTCGCCGCGCGAGAGGTTCCGGCGGGCCTGACCGGCGACAGCCCGTTCCACACTCGCGCCGTGCGCGCGGCGCACGCGGCCCTACCGGCCGAGACGGCGGCCGCCTGGGTGTGGTGGCGCCTGGCCGCGCCGCCATCCCGCAACACGCACCTGGAAGCGGTCCTCGAACCCGACGCGGCCGTCGCCTGGCATTCCCCGGCACAGACGGCCCACCTGCTCGACCTCATGGGACCCCTGCATCGCGCCCGCCTCGAGGCTCGCGGCCGGGGGGTCGGGGCCGTCTTCCGCCGCTCGCGCCTCGAGGATGGCCGCACGGTGCAGCGCGCCGAGGTGCGGTTCGACGGCCTCGCCGGCTGTCTGCGCACGCCCCGCGGCGGCTCCTCGCGCCAGGCCATCGTGGTGGTCGACGCCGGCCGTGTCCGCTCGCGCCTCATCAGCCCGCGCGAGGCCGCCCGCCTGATGGGCCTTCCCGACAGCTATCTCCTGCCGAGGACCACCACGGGCGCGCTGCAGGTGGCCGGCGACGGCGTCGCCGTGCCCGTCGTTCGCTGGCTTGCCCGCGAGTTGCTGGAGCCGGTGCTCCTTCCCTCCCTTGATGGGGAGGGACAGCTCGCCGTCAGGCGAGCAGGGTGAGGAGGTGCTGATCCTCCCCGCCCTCTGAGTTCTGGCCCACACTCTCTCACTCTGGCCTTTCCCTCCCCATCAAGGGAGGGAAGAGCGCTGGCGGGCGCCTCGCAGACGTCCTAGGTTCGCGGCCACAAGGGCAGCCAAACCCAGAGAACCCGCATCATGGACGCCACCCCCGACAAGACCTACGACGCCGCGCGGTACCGCCGCTCGGGCCGGGGCAAGATCTTCGATTCCGTGCTCGACCTGATCGGCGACACGCCGGTGGTGCGGCTGCCGCGCCTGACCCAGGCGCTGAAGCCCAAGGGCGAGGTGATCGCCAAGCTCGAGTTCTTCAACCCGCTGGCCTCGGTCAAGGACCGCATCGGCGTGGCGATGATCGAGTACCTCGAGGCCAAGGGCCTGCTGAAAGAGGGCGGCACGATCGTCGAGCCCACCTCGGGCAACACCGGCATCGCGCTGGCCTTCGTGGCCGCCGCCAAGGGCTACAAGTGCATCCTCGTCATGCCCGAGAGCATGTCGGTGGAGCGCCGCAAAATGCTGGCGATCCTGGGCGCCAAGCTGGA
Organism: Phenylobacterium sp.; assembly: GCF_036402295.1. GTDB lineage: Bacteria > Pseudomonadota > Alphaproteobacteria > Caulobacterales > Caulobacteraceae > Phenylobacterium. The sequence continues at coordinate 1,837 of NZ_DASWTE010000015.1, read as the reverse complement.
GCTGACTCCCCGCGAAAAGGGCATGGTGGGCGCCGTCGCCCGCGCCCGCGAGATCGTCGACGCCACGCCGGGCGCGGTGATGCCGCAGCAGTTCGACAATGCCGCCAACCCACTGATCCACCGGGTCTCGACCGCCGAGGAGATCTGGAACGACACCGAAGGCCGCGTCGACGCGGTGATCTCGGGCGTCGGCACCGGCGGCTCGATCACCGGCATCGGCCAGGTACTGAAGGCCCGCAAACCATCGGTGAAGATGATCGCCGTCGAGCCCCAGGCCTCGCCGGTGCTGTCGGGCGGCCCGCCCGGACCGCACCCGATCCAGGGTATCGGCGCAGGCTTCGTGCCCTCTATCCTCGATCGCGGCGTCATCGACGAGGTGATCCAGGTGAGCGCCGACGACTCCTTCCAGATGGCCCGTCGCGTGGCCAAGGAAGAGGGCATACCTGTCGGTATTTCGTCCGGGGCGGCCCTGGTGGCCGCCTTCGACGTCGCCAGCCGCGACGACATGGCCGGCAAACTGGTGGTGGCGATCATCCCGAGCTTCGCCGAGCGCTACATCTCGACCGCATTGTTCGAAGGGCTCTAGGCCTGAGAGTTGGGGTCGTCGGCTGCGGCGTCGCGGGCCTCGCGGCGGCGCTGGCGCTCGCGCGCCGGGGCCATGAGGTCGTCCTGCTCGAGGCGTTCGACGCGCCGCACCCGCTGGGCTCGGGGCTGCTGCTGCAGCCGTCGGGGCTGGCGGCGATGCGCGCGCTGGGTCTGCGCGAAGCCATCCTCGCCTGTGGGGCGCGAGTCGATCGGCTGGAAGGCTACGACCTCGCCGGCCGCACGCTGATGAAGATGGCCTACGCCACCTGGAGGCGCGACGGCTTCGGCCTGGGCGTGCACCGCGCCGCCCTGTTCCAGGTGCTGTTCGACGCCGTGCAGGCAGCCGGAGTCGAGGTGCGGACCGGGGCCGAGGTCACTGGCTTCGACGGGCTCGAGGCCCCGACGCTGAGCGACGCCCGCGGCCGCAGCCATGGCCCGTACGACCTCGTGGTAGTGGCGGACGGCTCGGCCTCGACCCTGCGCGCCCGCATTCGGCCGCAAGCGCGCGCGCCGGTCTATCCGTGGGGCGCGGTCTGGGTCAATGCGCGCGACGAGGGCGGCGCCTTCGCGGGCGCGCTCGCCCAGCGCTATCACCGCGCCGAGACGATGATCGGCGTCCTGCCCATCGGCGCCGCGCCGGGCGGGCCGTCCGACCTCGTCAGCTTCTTCTGGTCACTGCCGGTGACCGAGCTCGAGGGGTTCTACACCGGCGACTTCGCGGCCTGGCGATCCCGGGTCCTGTCGGCCTGGCCGGCGGTCGAGCCTATCGTGGCGCAGTTCGACGGTCCGGCCGCGTTCAACCGGGCGATCTACCGCGACGTGACGGTCGGTCGGTGGTGCGCCGGCGCCTTTGTCCTGATCGGCGACGCCGCCCACGGCACGAGCCCGCAGCTGGGCCAGGGCGCGAACCTGGGCCTCATCGACGCGGTGGAGCTCGCCTACCAGGTCGCAGAGCCTAGCGATCTGCCGGCCTACCAGCGGGCGCGCCGGCTGCAGACCGGCCCCTACCAGCTCTTCTCGCGCGCGCTTACGCCATTGTTCCAGTCGGCCGGGCCGGTGGGACCGTTCGTGCGCAACTGGCTGTTCGCGCCCTTCAGCCAGGCGCCGGGCCTCGACCGCATCGCCGCCGCCACGCTCACCGGCACGTTCCGCCTCGGTCCGACCCCGTGGGAGCTGCGCCCATGACCGACGTCTACGGCCCGGAGAAGCGCTCGGCGGTCATGCGCCGCGTGAAGGGTCGCAACACCACGCC
>NZ_DASWTE010000014.1:0-11153 GCF_036402295.1 Phenylobacterium sp. | reverse complement strand
CGCGGGTTGCGGTGGTGGAGGTCGCCTCGGCGGTTGCTGCGTTCGTCGGCTACACGGCGGCCGGCTCGCCGGACACGCCGGTCCGGGTCGGGTCGATGGCGGAGTTCGAGGCCGTGTTCGGGGGGCCGCCGCGGCCGCGGCTGCGGGTGGCGGCGGCGCCGCAGGGCTATGTGCTGACGCGCTCTGGACCGGCGTTCCGGCTGCACGACGCCATGCGGCTGTTCTTCGCCAACGGGGGCGGGGTCTGCTGGATCGTCTCGGTCGGCGGCTACGATGCGCCGGCCGTGGAGGCCGCGGCGCTGGCGCGGGGGCTGGCGGCGCTGGAGGGCGAGGCCGAGCCGACGCTGGTGGTCATCCCTGAGGCCGTCGAGCTGGCGGCGGCGGAGTGCTACGCCCTGCAGGTCGCCATGCTGGCCCACTGCGCGGCGGCCAACCGGTTCGCGATCCTGGACATCCACGGCGGCGAGCGGCCGCGCGGCGATCCCGGCGGCGACGTGGTCGCCGCGTTCCGCGACGCGATCGGGACCGAGCATCTGAGCTATGGCGCCGCCTACTATCCGTGGGTGCGCACGAGCCTGTTCGACGGGCTGACCGCGGCGGACTTCGAGGGCGACGGCGTCGACGTGGCCGAACTGTTCGCCGGCGGCGGTGGCGACGCGCTGCGCGAGGCCGCCGCCGCGCGGCTCGGCCTGATGCCGCCGGCCTCGGCCCTGGCCGGGATCTACGCGACGGTCGACGCCACGCGCGGCGTCTGGAAGGCGCCGGCCAACGTGGGCCTGAGCGGCGTGATGGCGCCCGCCGTCGCTATCGACGCCCAGGACCAGGAGGACCTGAACACGCCCCTGTCTGGCCGCTCGGTGAATGCGATCCGCGCCTTTCCGGGTGAGGGGGTGCTGGTGTGGGGCGCGCGCACGCTGGACGGGGCCAGCGCGGACTGGCGCTACATCAGCGTGCGCCGCACGTGCCAGATGATCGAGGAGAGCGTGCGGCCGGCGCTGGCGGCCCTGGTCTTCGAGCCCAACACCGCCGCAACCTGGCTGGCGGTGCGCGGCCTGGTGGAAACCTACCTGACGGGCCTCTGGCGGCGGGGCGGCCTGGTGGGCGTGAAGCCGGAGCAGGCCTTCGCGGTGCAATGCGGGCTGGGCCAGACCATGACACAGGCCGACGTCGACGGCGGTGTCCTGCGGGTGGTCGTGATGCTGGCGCTGATCCGGCCGGCCGAGTTCATCGTGCTGACCTTCGAGCAGCGGATGACGCCTCCCGCTTGAATGTTCACGAAATGTTCCCATCTGCCCAGGGATGGCCAGGAAGAAGAAGCCCGCCCCGCATGCCTACTCGCCGCACATCCGCGCCGTGGTGCTGGAGCGGCTCGCGGCGGGGGAGTTCCTGAAGCATTTCGGCCGGGAGCCGGGGATGCCGGACATGAGCAGCGTCAACAGCTGGATGCGGGCCGATCCGGCGTTTGCCGCGGAGGTGGCGCAGGCGCGGGTGCGAGGCGAGTACCGGCGACGGTTCATGCTGGACGAGGCCAAGGCGGCGGCGCTGCTGGCGCGCCTGCGGGCGGGCGAGCGGATCGGCGACATCCTGCGCGACCCGGCGATGCCCAGCCAGAAGACCTATCGCTACTGGCGGATGAACTACGGCGCCTTCGCCGAGCAGGTGCATCAGGTGAACCTGGGCAAGGCGGAGATGAAGGCTGAGCGCGCGAGGGCCCGCTTCCGGCCTTATGACGCCGCCATCGGCGAGCGGATCTACGTGCGGCTGTGGAAGGGCGAGAAGCTGCGGGCCATCCTGCGGTCTGACAAGGCGTTCCCGTCGCTGGCGGTGCTGGCGCGGTGGCGGCGCGAGAACCCGGCGTTCGAGCGGATGCTGCAGGTGGCGATCGGCGGCTGGCGGCGGAAGCGGCCGAAGGGGCGGCATCTGCTGACGCCCGAGCTGCAGGACCGGATCGTCGAGGGCCTGGCGCGGGGTGGGTCGCTGCGGAGCCTGAGCCTGGAGCCCGGGATGCCGTGCCAGCGGACGCTCTACGCCTGGTGTCGGACGCGGCCGGAGTTCGCCGCGACGGTGGCGACGGTGTGCGAGGATCGGGAGGACTGGTACCTGGCGCAGGCGGTGAAGGTGGCGGCGCGCGGCGGACGGGGGGCGCGCAAGGCGGTGGCCAAGCTGAACGCGCAGCGGGTGCGGTTGCGGAAGCGGCCGGGGTGGAAGGGGCGAGGCGCGGGTCACCAAAACTGAGTGTCATCCCGGCTTCGCCGCAGGCGAAGACCGGGACCCATTGAGCTGAGCGCCCGAAGGCTGTTCGAAGCGTCGCCGCCCGCGCCCTTCCAACGAACGCCGAGTTCAATGGGTCCCGGTCTTTGGCTGCGCCAAAACCGGGATGACAAGCTGGGGTTGGTTTGCGCTCAGGCTTCCTGAAATCCTGGCGACATGGGTCGAAGGGAGGGTACGGTGGCGCTCGAGAACGCGTGGGGGATGGGATGGCGGACAAGCTGAAGGCGCGGCTGCTGGCCGGGGTGCTGGCGGCGACGATGGCGGCGGGGCAGCCGGCGCTGGCGGCGAAGGCGGTCGATCCGAAGGCCTCGTCGGTCGTCAAGGGCGACGCGGCGGCGCTGGGGTTCGACCCGGCGAAACTGGACGTGGCGCGCCAGGCTTTGGCGGCCGACGTGGCCAGCGGCAAGATCGCCGGCGCCTACCTGCTGGTGGGCCGCAAGGCCAAGGTGGTGTTCCAAGAGGGCTTCGGCCTGCAGGGGCCCGGGCAGACGGCGGCGCCCAGCGACGAGACGATCTTCCGCATCTTCTCGATGACCAAGCCGGTGGTCTCGGTGGTGGCGATGACCCTGGTCGAGGACGGCAAGCTGGACATCGATGCGCCGGTCTCGAAATACCTGCCGGAATACAAGGACCTGGTCGTCTGGCAGGCCGACGGGACGACGAGGCCCGCGACCCAGCCGATGCTGGTGCGCCACCTGATGAGCCACACCTCGGGCCTGATCTACGGCTTCATCCAGCCGCAAAGCCCGATCGCCAAGGCCTGGGCGGCGGGCGGCGAGAACCGCAACGACCTCAGCGCGCGCGAGTACGCCAAGGTGATCGCCAAGCTGCCGCTGCGCACCGAGCCGGGCGGCGCCTGGTACTACTCCCGCTCGACCGACGTGCTGGGCGCCGTGGTGGAAGTGGCCGGCGGCAAGCCTCTGGACGTACTGGTCCGTGACAGGGTGACCGGGCCGCTCGGGATGACCGACACCGGCTTCGTGCAGCCGGCGAGCAGGAAGGCGCGGTTCGCCGAGCCGAAGGCGCCCGAGCCCTTCATGTACTACGACTACACCAAGCAACCGGTGCTGCTGTCGGCCGGCGGCGGCCTGTCGTCGACGGCCGAGGACTACCTGCGCTTCGTGCTGATGCTGGCCGGCGACGGCGAGTACAAGGGCGTGCGGATCCTGAAGAAGCAGACGCTGATGCGCATGCGGCAGGACGAGACGACGCCGGAGATGCGCCGGGCGGGCCTGTTCTTCCCCGGCGCCGGGATGGGCTTCGGGCTGGGCTTTTCCCTGGTGACCGACGACAAGCTGCAGCGGCCGGGAAACGGCACGTTCTCGTGGTGGGGCATTGCGGGGACGGAGTTCTGGGTGGATCCGAAGAACGAGGTGTTCGTGATCTTCATGATCCAGGCCCGCGAGTTCGCCATGGAGTACCAGCGGAAGAACCGGACGTGGGTGTACGACGCGCTGGTGAAGCCGTAGTTCTCCCTCCCCCATGAATGGGGGAGGAACTGGCGGCGCTGATGCCGGTCTTCCGCTGCGCGGAAACCGGGATGACAATGAGGGGATGAACCACCCCGACCCGCCGATCGACTACATCGCGCGCACGCATGCCTGGTACGGCGCGCTTGGCTATCCGCCGTATCGGTACGCGCACTTCGACGACGTCCCGTTCGCGCCGCTGGGGCGGCCGCTGGCGGAGGCGACGGTGGCGCTCCTGACCACGGCGGCGCCGTACCGGCCCGAGCTGGGCGACCAGGGGAAGGACGCGCCGTACAACGCGGCGGCCAAGTTCTACGCGGTGTGGTCGGGTGACACGGCAGGCGCGCCGGACCTGCGGGTGAGCCACGTGGCGGTGGACCGGGCGCACCTGTCGGACGACCAGAACTGCTGGTTCCCGCTGCCGGCGCTAAAGCGCGCCGCGGCGGCCGGACGGATCGGGGCGGTGTCCGAGCGCTTCCACGGCGTACCCACCAACCGCAGCCAGCGCCACACCCTGGAGGTGGACGCGCCGGACGTGCTGGCGCGGCTGCGCGAGGACAGGGCGGACGCCGCGGTGCTGGTGGCCAACTGCCCGGTCTGCCACCAGTCGATGACCCTGGTGGCGCGGGTGCTGGAGGCGGCGGGGATCGCCACCGTCGTGGTGGGCGCGGCGAAGGACGTCGTGGAGCATGTGGGCGCGCCGCGGTTCCTGTTCTCGGACGTGCCGCTGGGCAATGCGGCCGGTCTGCCGGGCGATGTGGCCTCGCAGGACCTGGTGGTCGAGCTGGCGCTGCGGCTGCTCGCGGACGCCGTGGGGCCGCGGACGACCGTGCAGACGCCGCTCGCCTGGCCGGTGGCGGGCTGGAAGCGGGACTACATGAACCTGGAGGCGCTGACGCCCGACGAGATCGCGCGGCGGCGGGCCGAGAACGAGGCGGCGCGGGCGACCGCCGGGGCGGTGCGGGCCGCGACGCTCGGCTAGGGAGCGGCGGCTAGCGCTCGAAGAGGGCGGCGATGTCGTCGATCGCCTCGGGCGGGATGGTGTTGTGGCGCGGATCCATGACCACCGACTGGCCGAGATAGGCCCAGTAGAGGAAGGCGGCGCGGGGGGCGGCGACGGCCGCGGGCACGCCGGCCTCGGTGAGCAGGCCCTCGACGCGGGCCACGCGCCGGGCGTCGACCTCGGCGATGGCGGCGGCGGCCTCCGGGTCCTCGGCCGCCCAGGCGCGGACGGCGCGTTCCAGGCTGCGGCCGGGGCGCAGAGTGCGCTGGAGCAGCAGCTGCAGGCCGCCGGGGCCGGGGGCGCGGGCGTCGAGGTCGCGGATCACCTGGTCGGTGGTGGCCTCGCGCCACGCGGCCAGCAGTTGGGTGCGGAAGTCGCCGATGTCGCGGAAGTGCCAGTAGAAGCTGCCGCGCGACACCTTCAGGCGCTCGGCCATGGCGCCGACCTTGAGGCCGCCCGCGCCCTCGCCGGCCAGGGTGAGCAGGCCGTGGCGGATCCAGTGGGCCTTGGAGAGGCGGGCGCTCATGACGGGACCATACACAGGTGTATTGACTCGCCCAAGCCTCAGTACCATACATTACTGTATGGTGATGGACATGCAGAGCTGGGCCCTGGCGGCGGCGGGCGTGATCGGCGCCGGCGTGGCGGTGATCCACGGCGTGCTGACCCAGCGGCTGATGGTGCGGCCCGTGCTGGCGGGCGATGGGTTGAGCCGACCCATCCGGCGGCTCGTCCCGGCCCTGCTGCAGTTCTCGACCTACAACTGGCTGCTGGGCGGCGTGGCGCTGGTGGCGGTCGCTGCAGCGCCGGTGGGACCGCAGGCGCGGCTGGCGGTGGGCCTCTTGGTGGGCTCGTCGTACCTGTTCGCCGTGGTCGGCAACTGCTGGGCCACGCGCGGCCGCCATCCGGGGTGGGCGCTCTACGCAGTGAGCCTCATCCTGATCGCCTACGGCCTGGCGGAGATTCCCGCATGACCCCGCCCGCGATCGGGCGGCGGGGGTCTAGCCCTTCCGCATCGACGAGTCGCCGCGACGGGCCTGGTCGTTGAGCAGGCCCATGATGTGGCGGGCGTCCTCTTCCGAGAGGCCGGTCTGCGGGGCGCCGCCGACGATCGCCGGCTCGCTGGTCCAGATGACGTAGACCGTGAAGCCCTTTCCGTCCGGGCGGAGGGCGTAGCGGTCTTTCTTGCGCTCGTCGGGCATGGCGCGACCTTGCCCGATTGGGTCGCCCCTCGGCAATCGGCGTTCGGCTGCCTAGCGGACGCCGTGAATCTGGGCGGACTCTTCGGCGAGGCTCTTGATCTCGCGGATGGCGTCCTCGGTCGGGCCTTCCAGCGCCTTGGCGTCGTTGGCGCGGAGCGGGCCGGAGGTGAACTCCAGCCGGGTCATCCGCCCCTGCTCGATGATCTCGAAGGTGTCGCAGAACGAGCGGCCCTCGGGCGCGACCACGCCTTCGGTGTACTCGAACTTGAGCAGGCGCTCGGGCTGGATGGCCGCGACGGCGCCGGCGGCGCGGGTGCTGCCGTCGGCCTCCTTCCAGGTGACCGGCTCACCCTCGCGCCAGGACGTCCGGATGGAGAGGCCGTCGTTGTAGGCGGCCGCCCACTCGCGAATGAGTTCGGGGGTCGTGAGGACCCGCCAGACTTCATTGGGGGGCGCGTCGATTTCGAGTGTGTGCTTCAGCGTCGTCATAGGCGGCGTGCTCACTGAGGGACCAACCTCCAAAGGAACAGTCATGTTCCCGCTCACGGATGCACCCGGTCCGTACGCGGACGTTGCGCCGATTCGCCGTCTACTGCCGCCAACTCGCGGCACGCGTGCAAACCGATTCAACCGCTAGGAGATAAGGTGCCCGAACCGGGCGAATTCGTGTCGCCGCCAAAGTGTCGCACCCCCGACATATGCACCGGTTTGTTTGCGAGCGATTCTGCGAATTCGGCGCGAGCGAGGCGGCTGCGTTTCGGTCTCGCTGGAGTACGGTTTCTGATGACCCTGGGATCCGCCATGACCACGCGCCGCACCTGCTTCTCGCTCAGCCTCGCCTTCGCGATCACCGCCAGCCTGCCCGCCCTCGCCGCCGGCGAGCCGCCCGAACGGGACCGCCGCTCGATCCTGGCGATGGCCGGCGACTACAAGGTCCGCTTCGACATGCGCGAGACCGTGCCGTTCGTGGCCGACTACAAGCCGCTGGAGCCCAAGAAGAGCGGCGGCCACGAGGTGGTGCGGGTGATCGCGGACCGCGGCGACTTCATCAGCCTGCAGCACATGCTGGTGGTGGAGGGCGAGGACAAGAAGCCGGCCGTGGTGAAGCACTGGCGGCAGGACTGGACGTACGAGCCGGCCAAGGTGGTTGTCTACGAGAGCTCGGGCCGCTGGACGCTGAAGGCGGTGGCTGCGGAGAAGCGCAAGGGCGCCTGGTCGCAGACGGTCTGGCAGACGGACGACAGTCCGCGCTACGGCGGCGTCGGGCGTTGGGTCTACGACCACGGCGTGGCGCGCTGGCAGAGCGACGAGACGCTGCGGCCGCTGGCGCGGCGCGACGCGATCCGCCACCCGGTCTACACCTGGTACGTGGGCGTGAACCGCCATGCGCTGACGCCGACCGGCTGGGTGCACGAGCAGGACAACGCCAAGGTCGGGATCCGCGACGGAAAGCCGGTGACCTACGTCCACGAGGTGGTGGTCAACACCTACGACAGGTTCAACGCCTACCCGGTGGCTGCGGCCGACGACTACTGGGCCAAGACCAAGGCCTACTGGGCCGAGGTGCGGGCGGCCTGGGACAAGGCGATCGCCACGGACGGTGGCGTGCGGGTGACCGAGGAGGCGCAGGCGGGGTCCGTCACGGGGCCGAAGCTGATGGGCCTCGCCGATGAGATCGCCGAGGGGAAGACCGAGACGGCGAAGGCCGCGGCCGAGGCGCGGGCGCTGATCGCGGGCGCGGACAAGGCCCGGCCGCTGGCGGCGTTGAAGTAGGCCCTCCTCTCCGCTTCGCGGGGGGAGAGGAGATCAGGACCAGGGGCCGATGCGGCGGGTTTCGGTGCGGGGGACGGCGGTGGCGCGCGGGGCGGCGGCGACGCGTTCGCGTCCGCTCATCCCCAGCAGCGCCCGGACGCGGTTCTCGGTCGACGGGTGGGTGGAGAAGAGGTTGTCCGTGCCGCGGCCGGCCAGGGGGTTGATGATGAACATGTGGGCGGTGGCCGGGTTGCGCTCGGCGTCGGGGTTGAAATAGCCGCCGCGGGCGTAGGCGTCGATCTTCTGCAGGGCGGAGGCCAAGGCCTGGGGATCGCCCGAGAGCTCGGCGCCTTCGCGGTCGGCCTCGTACTCGCGGCCGCGGCTGATCGCCATCTGCACCACGGCGGCGGCCATGGGCGCCACGATCATCATCACCAGCATGCCGACGATGCCGGTCGGGCGGCCCTCCTCGTCGCGCCCGCCGAACAGGAAAGCGAAGTTGGCCAGCATGCCGATCGCGCCGGCGATGGTGGCGGTGATGGTCATGGTGAGCGTGTCGCGATGCTTCACGTGCGCCAGTTCGTGGGCCATCACGCCGCGGATCTCGCGGCGGTCGAGCATGCCCAGGAGGCCGCGGGTGGCGGCGACGGCGGCGTGGGCCGGGTCACGGCCGGTGGCGAAGGCGTTCGGCTGGTCCTGGTCGATCACATAGACCTTGGGCGCCGGCATGTTCGCCCGCGCGGCCAGTGCGAGCACGTCGGCCACATAGTTGCGGACCAGCGGCTCGGGGTGGCCGGCATCGACCTCGGTCGCGCGGTACATGGCGAGCACGATCTTGTCGGCATTCCAGTAGCTGACGAGGTTCATGGCCGCCGCCAGCACGAACGCGATGATCATGCCCATGGAGCCGCCGACCACATAGCCGACGCCCAGGAACAGGGCGGTCATCGCGGCCAGCAGGGTGAAGGTGCGGAGGTGGTTCTTCATGGTCCTTGAAAGGTGGTCCCAAACTCTGACCACAATATGGGGTGAGGCGTACGCGTATGGAAGAGCGCGCACGCGTATGAGGGGAAGTCCGTATGTCCGACGCCGTCGCCGCCACGCTGCAGTCCACCCTGGGCCAGGTGCGGATCGTGAGCTGGGAGGGCGGCCGCGCCGTCATCGAGTATGAGGTGGGCCCGCAGATGTGCCACTCGGGCGGGGTGGCGCAAGGCGGCTTCGTCTGCGGCTGGATCGACGCGGCCATGGCGCACGCCTCGCTGTCGATCGCGCCGGAGATGACCCCGATGTCGCTGGAGCTGAAGGTCAGCTACTTCGCGCCGGCGCGGCCGGGGCGGGTGACGGCCGAGGGCTGGATCGAGCGCCGCGGCAAGGCGACCTGCTTCGCCGAGGGCAGGCTGCTGGACCCGGCAGGCAAGGTGCTGGCCAAGGCCAGTTCGACGATCCGGCTGATCCCGCGCGAGGCGGTGGAGGCGAGCGCGCGCCGGGCGATGGAATAGGCCAGGGTCGTCGATTAGCACCCGTGGGCGACGTCGGAAGGTAGTAATTCCCAACCGTCCTCCTCGATGGAGGAGGGTTGGGTGGAGGTGGGGGCGCGGAGTTGAAGGCTTGGCGCGAGTGGGCGCCGGAGCCCATCGACGCTGAACCTTCCGCCGCCCTGCGCACACCTCCATCCCCGGCCCTTCCTCCATCGAGGAGGAAGGGAGCGCGAGAACCATGGCGCGCCGTTGGCTCTCAGCCCTACGCCCTCCGGAACACCAGTGAGAGGTTGTTGGCCGGCATCGCGATGCGCTCGGTGAGCACCAGGCTGTGCGCCGCCGCCAGGGTCGTTACGTCGTCCAGGCGGCGGAGACCCCACGCGGGATTGCGGCGGCGCAGGCTCGTGTCGAAGGCGAGGTTGCTTGGCGCGGTCGTCACGTCGGGCTCGAGGTAGGGGCCGTAGAGGAACAGCAGGCCGCCCGACGGCAGCACCCTCGCCGCGCCCGCCATCAGCCCCTGCGCCGCCGACCACGGCGAGATGTGGAGCATGTTGATGTTGACCACCGCGTCGGCGCTCTCGACCGGCCAGCCGTCGGGATCGGCCGCGTCGAGGCGCAGCGGCGGCAAGAGGTTGGGCAGCGCGGCGTGCTCCCGCCAAGCGGCGATGCTGGCCAGCGCCTCGGGGTCAGGATCGGTCGGCCGCCACTGCAGGCGAGGCAGCGCCGCGGCGCAGTGGACGGCGTGCTCCCCGGCGCCCGCGGCGATCTCCAGGACCAGGCCGCTGGCCGGGAGGCGCGGCTTCAGCACCTCGAGGATCGGATCGCGGTTGCGCGCCGTTGACGGCGAGACCCGGGCGCCGGGCGGCGGGATGTCGGACATGGGTTCTCTTAGCGCGGCCGCGCGCGCCTGGGCGAGGGGCGCCTCCTCTTCCCCGGGGCAAAGCCCGAGGGAACGGGTAGGGAGAGGGCGGCGCCGTGCGGCCGCCTCGCAACCGTGACGCGGACTCAGCGAAGGTGGGTCATCGGGACCCGGAGCGGCGCAAGATGCCTGAGCCGCCCCCTCCCTACCCTCTCCCTCTCTCGCTTCGCTCGGGGGAGGGGAGGGTGCTACCCCGCCGCCGCGAGGCGCGGGGCCGGGGGGGCGTTGGCTTCGCGGAGGAGGGCCTCCATCTCGTCGGCCGGCATCGGGCGGGCGAAGAAGTAGCCCTGCATCCGTTCGCAGCCGGCGGAGCGCAGGAAAAGGGCCTGGCTCTCGTGCTCGACGCCTTCGGCGACGATGCGCACGCCCAGCGAGCGGGCGGCGTGCAACAGCGAGGCGACCAGCTTGGAGACGCGGGGGTCGCGGCCGACGTCGTCGATCAGGGAGCGGTCCAGCTTCACGGTCTGGATCGGCAGGTGCATCAGCGCGCGCAGGTTGGAGTAGCCGGTGCCGAAGTCGTCGAGGGCGACGTTCACGCCGCGGGCGGCGAGCCGCTCGATGTGGCGGCGGGCGAGGCCCAGGTCCTGCAGCAGGAAGGTCTCGGTGATCTCGACGGTGAGCGCCGTGGCCGGCAGCGCGGTCTTGGCGAGCCGGTTCATCAGCTTGCGCGAGAAGCCGGGGTCCAGCAGGTCGCGCGGGGAGACATTGCACGACACCACCTCGATGAGCCCGTCGGCCACCCAGGGCGCGGTGCGGGCGCAGGCGGCCTCGAACACGGCCTCGTCGATGGTGCGGATCAGGCCCAGCTCCTCGGCCATCGGTACGAAGGCGGCGGGCGAGAGCAGGCCCTTCTCGGGATGGCGCCAGCGGGCCAGCACCTCGACGCCGACCATGCGGCCGGTCATGGCGTCGACGATGGGCTGGAACCACGGCTCGATCTCGCCGGCCGGGATCGCGCGGCGCAGTTCGCCTTCCAGGGTGCGGCGGCGCTCGGACTCGGCAGAGAGCTCGGCGTCGAACTCGTGCCAGCGGCGACCGCCGCCGGACTTGGCGCGGTAG
>NZ_DASWTE010000013.1:0-10376 GCF_036402295.1 Phenylobacterium sp. | reverse complement strand
CATCTCCCGCGCCGGGTGCTTGGGCGGGAAGTTGAGCGCCGTGAAGTTGTGGAAGTCGTCCTCGATGTCCGGGCCCTCGGCGAGCGAGAAGCCCATCTCGGCGAAGACGGCGATCATCTCGTCCAGCACCTGCATGGTGGGGTGGACGCGGCCCTTGCGCTCGGGCGGCGGCGGCAGCGAGAGGTCGACCCGCTCGGCGGCCAGCTTGGCGTCGAGCTCGGCGGTCTCCAGCAGCGCCCTGCGGGCGGCGATGGCGGCTGCCACGGCGTCGCGGACGCCGTTGATCCTCGGGCCCTGCTCGCGGCGCTCGTCGGGTGTCATCTTGCCCAGGGTCTTGAGCAGTTCCGAGATCGAGCCGGACTTGCCGAGCGCCTCGACGCGGATGGCTTCCAGGGCGGCCAGGTCGGCGGCCGTCGTGATGCGGCCGGCGAGGTCGGCCTCGAGTTGGGACAAATCAGTCATGAGAGTCAGGTGTCCTAGCTTCACGGGGTGAAGAGGGCCACGAAAAAGCCCTCCGGCGGTTCGGCCGGAGGGCTCTTCAAGCTTCAGGGTCCAGACAGACCCAGGCCTCAAGCCAGCGCGGCGCGAACCTTGTCGGCGACGGCCTTGAAAGCGGCTGGATCGGCGCCGGCGATGTCGGCGAGGACCTTGCGGTCCATTTCGATCCCGGCCTTCTCAAGGCCGTGAATAAACTGCGAGTAGGTGAAGCCTTCCAGGCGGGCCGCGGCGTTGATGCGCTGGATCCACAGCGAGCGGAAGTTTCGCTTCCGGACCTTGCGGTCGCGGTAGGCGTACTGGCCGGCCTTGTCCACAGCGGCCTTGGCCGTGCGGATGGTGTTCTTGCGGCGCCCGTAGAAGCCCTTGGCTTGCTCGAGGACCTTCTTGTGCTTGGCGTGGGCGACAACGCCCCGTTTCACGCGTGCCATCTGTCAGTGTCCTTCCGCTTAGAGGCCGTAGGGGAGCCAGGACTTGATGATCTTGGCGTCCTGGTCGGACATCACCTTGGTCCCGCGGTTCTGACGGATGTACTTGCCGTTGTGGCTGATGAGGCGGTGGCGCTTGCCGGCGACGCCGGCCTTCAGCTTGCCAGACGCCGTCATCTTGAAGCGCTTTTTCACGCCCGACTTGGTCTTCAGTTTCGGCATTTCACTCGGGAGCGGTAAAGCGCCCGTCCTCTGGTCGTGTTGATGAACCGCCATGGCATGCCTTGGGGCCAGGCGGTTCCGAAGGGGCGGGCTAGTACGCGAAAGGCGGGGGAAATGCAAGGCGCTACGCCAGCTTCGGCGCCCGCTGCACCACCGCCCAGGCGAACCACAGGGCCGGCAGGATCATCAGCGCGGAGAAGGCGAAGGGCGCGCCCGGCGACACCACGGAGAAGAGCTGCCCCGCCACCACGGGACCTCCGATCCGCGCCAGGGCCATGGCGCTGGTGTTGAGGCCCAGCATCTCGCCCTGCCTGTCGGGCGGCGCCGCGCGCGAAATCAGGGCCGAGACGTTCGGGAAGCAGATCGACTGGCCGAAGCAGACGAACAGGAAGCCCAGCATGGCTACATGCCAGGTGGGCGAAAGGCCCTGGGTCGCGACTCCCAGGAGGATGAAGGTGAGGCCGCCGGTGAGCGTCATCGCCTCGCCGTAGCGCTGGACCAGGCGGCCGTTGAGGTAGCCCTGGAAGAACGCGCCCATCAGCCCGACCACCATGAAGGCCAGCCCGATCTGGCGCGGACCCCAGCCGAAGCGTTGCTCGGTCCACAGGCCATAGGTGGCCTCGATGCCGGCGAAGCCGATCACCACGATGCAACTGATGATCACCACGCGGCTGATGATCGGATGGGCGAAGCCTTCGCGGATGCGCGCCGTCTGCACGCGCTTGACGGTGGAGGCGCCTTCCGGCCGGTGTTCGCGCACGAACAGGATCACCGCCAGCGCCGAGGCCAGCGCGAAGCCGGCGGCGACCAGCAGCGGCAGCTGGAAGCCCAGGGCGCCGCGGCTGGGTTGGGCGAGCAGGCCCCCGATCGCCGGGCCGGTGGAGAAGCCGGCGCTGAACGCCGCGGCCATAAGGCCCATGCGGCCGGCGCGGCGGTCGGGCGGGGTGATGTCGGCGAGCGCGCCCTGCAGCGTCGAGATGTTGCCGGCGAAGACGCCGTTCACGAACCGCAGGGCGAACGCGACCCAGATGTTGGGCGCGAAAGCGAAGGCCACGTAGGTCAGGCCCACCATCGAGATGGTGACGATCAGCACCGGCTTGCGGCCGATGCGGTCCGAGAGCTTCCCCCAGAACGGCTCGCCGACGAACTGGCCCACCGAGAAGGCCGAGAACAGCAAGGTCACCTGCCAGGCCGGCGCGTCGAAGGCGAGCGCGAAGAAGGGCAGCAGTGGGATCACCAGCCCGAAGCCGGCGATCATCAGGTAGATGACGGCCAAGAGGACGATCAGCGCCCGGCGTTCCTCACTCGGCGGCACGGCGGGTCTCCTCGACCCTGAAGGCCTGCGCGCGCCGCCCGGCCGCCAGCGCGATCCAGATCGTGGGCGCGACGGCCAGGGCGCCTATGACGAAGGGGGCGTGGATGCTGGGGCCGGCGAAGCTCAGGTTGGCGCACATCGGCCCCACCACCCGGGCCAGCGCGCCCATGGCGTTGTTGAGGCCCAGGATCTGGCCCTGCCGGTGCGGGTCGGCGGTCTCGGAGATCAGGGCGCTGACGTTGGGCCACGCCACCGACTGGCCCACGGCGCTGAGCGTCAGGAGCGCGATGGTCATGGGCCCGCTCGCGGACAGCGGCTGCAGCGCCATGCAGACCATGGTGATCGCCATCCCCGCGGCAAGCATCCGGCCCTGGCCATAGCGCTCGGAAAGCGGGCCGGTGACGAAGATCTGGGTGATGGCCGAGGCCACGCCCACCACGGCGAAGGCCCAGCCGATCTCCTGCGGGCCCCAGCCGTAGCGCGCCAGCGTCCAGAGGCCGAAGACCGACTCGATGCCGGTGAAGGCGAAGCCGACCAGGAAGGTCAGCAGCATGAGCGGCCCGACCACCGGATGGCGCGCGGCCTCGCCCGTGGCGGCCCAGCGGTTGGGGCGGTGGCTGGCGCTGAGGTCGCGTTCGCGGCTCTCGCGGATGATGAGCGCGATGAAGACGGCCGACAGCAGGAACAGGCTGGCCGAGATGAGCAGCGGCAACTGGAAGCCGATCGGCCCGGCGCTGGGCCGCGCGAACACCCCGCCCATGAACGGGCCCACGATGAGGCCCACGTTCCACGCCGCGCCCATGTAGCTCATCGAGCGCGTGCGCTTCTCGGGCGGCGTGACGTCGGCGATGTAGCCCTGGATGATCGACCCGTTGCCCGAGAACAGGCCGCCCAGAAGTCGGATGCCGACGGCCGCCATGGCCGAGGGCGCGAACGCCAGCGCCAGGTAGCAGAGGCCGTTCGCGGCGATGGTCATGATCAGGAGCGGCTTGCGGCCGTACTTGTCCGAAAGCCGGCCCCAGAAGGGCTCGCCGAAGAACGTGCCGATCGAGAAGGCCGAGAAGATCAGCGCGATCTGCCAGGGCTCGGCGTCGAACGACTTGGCATAGAAGGGCAGCAACGGGACGATGATCCCGAAGCCCAGCATGTTCAGGAAGATGATGCCGATGAGTGACAGCGCCGCCCACGGAGGCGGCGCGGCCTCCCGCGGCGGCGTATCGGACATGTGAACGGTGTTAAGCCGCGGCGCCGGGACGGGCAAGCTTGGGGCGCCACGTTACGCCAATCGCCCGCGCGACGTTGGCGCGGGGCCACACCCCTACGGGTTCTGCCGCTTCAGCTCGGTGCGGAACGCTGCTTCGGCCTTGGCGTAGAATGCCCTGCAGCCCGCCGGGTCGACGAAGGCGTCCGGCTTGCCGCCGGCGAGGGCTTCGCGCTTCTTGTTCATGTCGAAGAACGCGCCGTGGGAGGCCAGGAACACTTCGCAGGGCAGGGCCTTCCAGGTGGCGAAGCTCTTCTCGTAGGCGGCGGTGATGCCGGGGTAGGTCTCGACGCGGCCCAGCTTGTAGCCCGGCAGCACGCTGGACGAGCAGTGGACCAGCGCCTGGCGGACCGTTCCGGCGACCTTCACGGGGAAGGTCCAGGTGGTGCAGCCGGCGGTGTGGCCGCCTGTGACCCGTGCGGTCAGGGTCCACTCGCCGAGGGTGACCTTCTCGCCGCCCTTCAGGGTCTTCGCCACCGGAACGGGTTCGTACTCGTACTGCGCGCCTTTCAGGTAGGGGTCGCCCTTGCCGCCGGCGGCGATGATCGGGCCGTCGGCGGCGCTGGCGTAGAGCTTCGCGGCGGGCGCGGCCTTGCGGATCTCGGCCAGGCCCGCGGCGTGGTCGTAGTGCTGGTGGGAGTTGAGCAGGATCTTCACCTGCGCCGGGTCGAAGCCCAGGGCGCGGATGTTGGCCACGACCTGCTTGCCAACGGCCTGGTCGCCGCCATCCAGCACGATCAGGCCCGCCTTCGAGACGAACAGGTAGGACGTGAGGTCGTAGGCGCCGACGTAGTAGAGGCCTTCGCCGATCTTGAACGGTTTGACCGGGTTGGCCCAGGTGGCCGGGTTCTGTGCGGCGGCGGGCGAAACGAAAGCGGCCGCCCCAAAGACGACCGCGCTCAGAACTCGATACGCTGTGGCTTTCACCGGGTCTCGCTACCGCGGGGCCAGGATCATGATCATCTGACGGCCTTCCATCCGGGGCTCGTACTCGACTTTGGCGATAGGCTCGAAGTCGGCTTTCACCTTCTGGAGGAGCTTCATCCCGAGTTCCGGGTGGGCGAGCTCGCGACCGCGGAAGCGGAGGGTGATCTTCACCTTGTCGCCTTCCTCGAAGAAGCGGTGCATCGACCGCGCCTTCACTTCGTAGTCGTGGATGTCGATGTTGGGGCGGAGCTTGATCTCTTTGATCTCCACCACCTTCTGCCGCTTACGCGCCTCGTTCTTCTTCTTCTGTTCCTGGAACTTGAACTTGCCGTAGTCCAGGATCTTGCAGACGGGCGGATCCGCGTTCGGCACGATCTCGACCAGGTCGAGGCCGGCTTCCTCAGCGGCTTCGATGGCGGCAGACGTGGGCATCACGCCCTGTTTCTCACCGTGCTGGTCGATGAGCAGGACACGGGGAACGCGGATGTCTTCGTTCATGCGCGGCCCTTCCTTTACGGGCGGCGCTTGCATGGGGCGGCGAATAGGCAGTGCTCCGGACTGTTGAAACGCAAAAAACGCCGGGTCGCGAGAGCGCTCCGGTCGTTAGGGCCAGTATATGACGTGCGGGCCCCGCCGTATCAAGGCGCGGAAGCGGGGGAGGAGGTCAAAGAGTTGGCCGCCTGCGCTACTTGCGCCACAGGAAGGTCGGCGAGGTTGTCGGCCCGCAGGATCGCCACCCGTCCGCGGGGCGCCGAAAGCGCCGGGTCCGAGGCCTTCGAGAAGAGCACGATGGTAGGAGCGCCACCGGCGGCGGCCAGGTGCAGCGGGCCGGTGTCGTTGCCGATGGCCAAGGCGGCCCGCGATCCCAGCATCGCGATGCTGGCGAAGTCCGTGCGGCCGGTGAGGTCGCGGGCCCGGGGCGTCGCGCGCTGGATCGCGTGGGCCAGGTCGGTCTCGGCCGGACCGCCGACCACGACGATGTCGAAGCCGCGGCCGTAGAGGATGCGGGCGAGCTCGGAGTACTTCTCCACCGGCCAGCGCTTGTCCATCCGGTGCGCCGAGCCGCCGGGCACGAAGATCACGTAGGGCCGCGGCCGGTTGGCCCCGGGCACTGGGCGCTCGGGCGGCCGGGCCTTGGCGATCCAGGACAGGTCGGGCGGCGGCGCCGATCCGGGCTCGGTGGGCGCGTCGGGCCATATGCCGGCGTACATCAGCTGGTCGGCCTGGCGCTCCAGGGTGTGCATGCCGTTCCGCAAGGGGTTCCTGTGCGGCATGGAGCAGCCGAACGCGACGCCCGACCACGGCGGCGGGCTTGGCCGCAACAGCTGGAAGATGCGGTTCGACTGGGCCGAGGTCTGCAGGTCGTAGACCCGGGCGTAGCCGGCGTCCTTGATCCGTTTCCGCAGCGCCACCCACTCGGGGAAGCTCTCGGGCCGCCCCCCGGTGTCGACGGCGTTGAAGTAAGGGCAGATCTTCGCCAGCGCCTCGAACGGCGGCGTCGTCAGGAGCGTGATGTGCGCCTTGGGATGGGCCTGGCGGATCCGCTTCATGGCCGCGAGCGCCAGGACGAAGTCGCCCAGCGCCGACAGCTTGATGACCAGGATACGCTCGACGACACGGGGCATCAGGCGCGGGCCTCCAGCACCCGTTCGTAGGCGGCCAGCGTCTGCGCGCACATGGCCTCAGCGGAATAGAGCTGGCGGGCCCGCTTCTTGCCCACCTCGCCCATTTCCTGCCGCTTGGTGGGCCCGAGGTCGATGGCCGCGGCGATGGCGTCGGCCCAGGCGGCGGCATCGTCGACGGCGACCAGCCAGCCGGTGACTCCGTCGAGGATCGTCTCGGTCACCCCGCCGTGGTTCGAGGCGATGACGGGGCGGCCCATGGCCTGCGGCTCGACCGCCGCGCGGCCGAACGACTCGGGCACCGTCGTGGGTAGGATGGCGAGGTCGGCCAGCAGGTAGGCGGCCGGCATGTCGTCGCAGTGGCCGACGATCTTGATGCTGTCGGCGAGCCCCGAGGCGTCGATGGCGGCCTGCAGCTCGGCCGCGTAGCCGGTGCGGCCCTGGTCGTCGCCGGCGAAGAGGATGAGGAAGTCGCGCCGGCCGTGCGCGGCCAGCCGGCGGGCTGCGTTGACGATGGTGAGGTGGCCCTTGATGCGCGTGAGCCGGCCGGCCAGCAGTATGCGGGTGCGGTGGTCGCCGTCGGCGATACCCCAGGCGGCCCTGAGCGCGTCCACGCGCGCGGGCGGCGTGAAGGTGGGGTCGAAGCGCGCGAGGTCGACGCCGCGCGGAATGGTGACCAGCCTGGCCGGATCCACCTTGTGCTCGGCGATCACGTGCTCGCGCGTGTAGTCGGAGTTGGCGATCACCAGGTCGCCGCGGGTCATCACCGCATTGTACCAGCGCTTCAGACCCGACTGGGCCTTGTAGACCCCGTGGTAGGTCGCGATGAACGGAGTATCCGTGACGTGGGCGGCCCAGAGAGCCGAGAAGGCCGGCGCCCGGCTGCGGGCGTGGACGATCGAGACGTTCTCCTGGCGGATCAGGCTGACGAGCCGCGCCGCGTTGCCCAGCATGGTCAGCGGGTTCTTGGTCTGAACCGGCATCTGGGCCAGGCGGCCCCCGTCGGCCTCGAGCCGCGCCGCCATCCGCCCGCCCCGCGTGGCCACGAGCGCGACGCCGCCGGCGCGCACCACGGCCTGCGCCACGTCGATGGTGCTCTGCTCGGCGCCGCCGGTCTCCAGCTCGGGGACCACCTGCAGCAATGTGAAATCGGGGGGTAGCGACACGGGGCCTTTGTCTAGACTGTTTCGCAGGCGCGCAGAACAGCGCGGGACGGTAAGACGAACACATGGAAACGAGCGGACTCCTCGAACGCCCGGATGGCGAGCGTGTGGCGTGGAAGAAGGTCGACGGCGACGGGCCGACCGTCGTCTGGCTGGGCGGCTTCAAGTCGGACATGACCGGCACGAAGGCGCAGGCGCTGGCCGAGTGGGCCGAGCGGCGACGGCGCGGCTACGTGCGGTTCGACTATTTCGGGCACGGCGCCTCCACCGGCGACTTCGCGGCCGGCACGGTCAGCCGCTGGCGGCGCGACGCCATGGCGGTGATGGCCGAGTTGACCCAGGGCGACCTGGTGCTGGTGGGCTCGTCGATGGGCGGCTGGATCGCGTGCCTGGCGGCGATGGTCATCCCGGAGCGGATCCGCGGCATGGTGCTGGTGGCCCCGGCCCCCGACTTCACCCAGAAGCTGATGGGCCCCGAGATCCCGCCCGAAGGCCGCGCCGCGCTGGAGGCCGACGGGGTCTGGATGCGCCCCTCGGAGTATGGCGACCCCTATCCCATCACCCGCAACCTGCTGGAGGACGGCGCCCGCTGGTCGATCCTGGGCGGCGAGCCGATCCCGCTCGAGATGCCCGTGCGCATCCTGCAGGGCGGCGCCGACCCCGACGTGCCGTGGCGCCATGCGCTGGAGCTGGCCCAGGCGCTGAAGGGGGAGGACGTGGTGTTCACGCTCATCAAGGACGGCGACCACCGGCTCTCGCGGACGCACGACATCGAGCGGCTGATCCGGGCGGTGGAGGAGTTCTTCTAGCGCTCCGCCGCGAGGATCGCCGCCAGTCCCTCGCGATACGTCGGATAGGCCGGTCGCCAGCCGAGCTCGGCCTTGGCCAGCGCGTTCGAGACGCGCTTGCTCTCCGCGTAGAAGCGCAGGGCGGCCGAGGAGAGATTGGCGTCGGCGAGCGCGATCTCGGGCGGCGGCTCCGTCCCCAGCAGCCGCGCGGCGTAGGCGATGACGTCCGAGTTCGGGGCAGGCTCGTCGTCGCAGAGGTTGTAGGTCCCGCCGGCGCGGGGCCGGGCGATGGAGGCTTCCAGGCCGGCGGCGAGGTCGTCGACGTGGATGCGGGAGAACACCTGCCCTGGGGCCGAGACGCGCCGGGCGGTCCCGGCGCGCAGGCGGTCGAGGGCCGAGCGTCCGGGGCCGTAGATGCCGGGCAGGCGGAAGATGGTGACCGTGAGCCCCATGCCGCGGCCCACGTCCAGCCAGTCGCGTTCGGCCCCGACGCGGCGCGCGCCCTCGACCGACTGGGCGGCCAGCCGGCTGGCCTCGGTGACCCAACCGCCGTGACGGTCGCCGTACACCCCGGTGGTGGAGAGATAGCCGATCCAGTCGGGGAAGGCGTTCGCCTCGGCCAGCGGGCCCACGAGGTTGTTCAGGCCGGGACAGCCCTGCGCGCCCGGCGGGGCGGTCACCAGCAGCGCCCGGGCGCGGCCGAGGGCGTCGGTGACGCCGGCGCGGTCGCCGAGGTCGATGGGCGTGTGGCCGTCGGCGGCGATGCGCGCGGCGCTCTCTTCATCGCGGTGCGTGGCCGCGACCGTCCAGCCCTTCGCCGCCAGCCGGCGGGCCAGCGCCTGGCCGGAGAAGCCGTAGCCGAAGAGAACGAGGGTGCTCACGGGTGCTTCTTAGCGCGGGGCGCGCGCCTCACCACCCGTCATGGAGCGCTACAGCAGCTCTCCGATCGCCTTGCGGGCCGCGTCGGCGAGGTCGGGGCGGGCGAGGGCGAAGGCGACGTTGGCGCGCAGGAGGCCGATCTTGTCGCCGCAGTCGAAGGTGGTCCCGTCGTATTCCAGGGCATGGAAGTCCTGGGTCTTCATCAGGATGGCCATGCCGTCGGTGAGCTGGATCTCGCCGCCCGCGCCGCGCTCCTGGGTCTCGAGGATCTCGAAGATCTCGGGCTGCAGGATGTAGCGGCCGGAGATGAAGAGGTTCGAGGGTTCGGTCCCTGGCGGCGGCTTCTCGACCATGCCGGTCATGCGGTTGAGCCGGCCCTCATGTCCGTCCAGCGCCACGATGCCGTACTTGTGCGCCTCGCCTTCCGGGGCGGGCTCGACGACGACGACGTTGCCGCCGGTCTTCTCGTAGGCGGCCACGGCCTGCGCCAGGGCCGGCGGGTCGGCCTGCATCAGCATGTCGGGCAGCAGGACAGCGAAGGGCTCGTCGCCGATCACGTGGCGCGCGCACCAGACTGCGTGGCCCAGGCCCAGGGGCGCCATCTGGCGGATGAAGCTCATCTGGCCGGGCTCGGGCAGGTCGCGGCGCAGGTCCTCCAGGATGTCGAGCTTGCCCTTGGCGGCCAGCGCCTGCTCGATCTCGGGGATGGCGTCGAAATAGTCCTCGATCGCCGCCTGGCCGCGGCCGACGATGAAGACCATGTGCTCGATGCCGGCGGCGCGCGCTTCCTCGACGATGTAGCTGAGGATCGGGCGGTCGACGACGTTCAGGAGGTTCTTCGGCGTGGTCTTGCCGGCGGGCAGCACCCGCGTTCCCAGCCCCGCCACCGGCAGCACCGCCTTGCGCACAGGCTTGCCCATTCACACCCTCCGAAACGCACCCCGGGCCTCCCTAAAGTGTTCCGCGGGAGCGCGGGAGGATTTTTGGGGATGCCGTGACGATCACGATTTTGAGAACGCACGAAGTTGTGTAACGTCGCCCCCGTCAGGGGGATTCACCCCCACGGGGAGCCTACCTCATGAAGCTTCGCATTCTGACGATCGCTACCGCCGGTGTCCTGGCTCTGAGCCTGGCTGCCTGCCAGAAGAAGGAAGAAGCCGCCGCTCCGGCCGCCGACGCCGCCGCTCCGGCTGCTGACGCTGCTGCTCCGGCTGCGCCGCCGGCCGACGCCGCGGCCGCTCCGCCCGCCGACGCCGCCGCCCCGCCTGCCGCGGAC
>NZ_DASWTE010000012.1:0-17309 GCF_036402295.1 Phenylobacterium sp. | reverse complement strand
GGACAGCGCTTCGCCTTTCCCGGGCTTGCCGGCCATCCCGGCCCAGCGGTCGGCCAGGATCCGGGCGTCGCGGGCGCGGGGACTGCGGTCGCGCTCCAGGGCCTCAAGGCGGTGGCGCACGTCGGCGTCACGGCCGCCCAGGCCGCGTTCGGTGACCAGCGCGGCGATGCGGGCGGCGCGCGCGGCCTGGCCGGTCGCGGCGGCCTTCAGGATCATGTGCGCCAGCCGGGGCGCCAGCGGCATGTCGGCCAGCGCACGGCCGTGGGCGGTGAGCACACCCTGGTGGTCCAGCGCCTCCAGCCGCTCCAGCAGCGCCCGGGCCTCGGCGAAGGCGGCGGCCGGCGGCGGGTCGAGGAAGGCCAGGTCCGAGGTGTCCTTCGCGCCCCAGCGGGCGAGGTCCAGGGCCAGGCCCGAGAGGTCGGCGTCGAGGATCTCGGGGTCGGCGTAGGCCGGCAGCGCGCGGGTCTCGGCCTCGTCCCACAGGCGGTAGCAGGCGCCGGGCTCGGTGCGGCCGGCGCGACCCCGGCGCTGGTCGGCGGCGGCTTTGGAGACGCGGACGGTGGCCAGGCGCGTCAGGCCGCTGGCCGGGTCGTAGCGGGGCACGCGCGCCAGGCCGCAGTCGATCACCACCCGCACGCCCTGGATGGTCAGGCTGGTCTCGGCGATCGAGGTGGCCAGCACCACCTTCCGCTTGCCCGCCGGCGGCGGCTGGATGGCGCGGTCCTGCTCGCGGTGGTCGAGGGCGCCGTAGAGCGGCGCGATCTCCACGTCGGGCCGGCGGATGCGTTCGGCGAGGCGCTCGGCCGTGCGCTGGATTTCGCCCTGGCCGGGCAGGAAGACCAGCAGGCTGCCGCTCTCCTCGGCCAAGCCGCGCTCGATGGCCCGGACGACCTGGTCCTCGAGCCGGGCGGCGGGGTCGCGGCCCAGGTAGCGGGTCTCGACCGGATACATGCGGCCCAGGGTCTCGATCACCGGCGCGCCGTCCAGCAGGCGGGCCACGGCCGCGCCGTCTAGGGTGGCGGACATGACCAGGAGCCGCAGGTCGTCGCGCAGCAGCCGTTGCGCGTCGCGCGCGAGCGCCAGGCCCAGGTCGGCGTCCAGGCTGCGCTCGTGGAACTCGTCGAAGATCACGCAGGCGACGCCGGCGAGCTCGGGATCGGCCAGCACCATGCGCGTGAAGACGCCCTCGGTGACGACCTCGATGCGCGTCTTCGCCGAAACCTTGGACTGCATCCGGACCCGGAAGCCCACGGTATCCCCAACACGCTCGCCAAGCGTGGCCGCCATGCGTTCAGCGGCCGCCCGGGCGGCGAGGCGGCGAGGCTCCAGCAGCACCACCTTGCCCCTCGCCGACCAGGGCTCGGCGAGCAGCTCGAGGGGGACCACCGTGGTCTTGCCCGCGCCGGGGGGCGCCACAAGAACGGCGGCGCTGCCCGAGGACAGCGCCGCCTTCAGTTCCGGTAGTACGTCCCGAACAGGGAGAGCGGGGATCGGCAGCATGCGCTGCCTTCCGCCTAGCCCTGGCCGGCGGGCGGTTCGCCCACGCGGTGCGGCAGTTCATGCGGCTCGCCCTCGCCGCCCTCGACGATAATGCCGCGGCCGAGCTTCGACTTGCGGATCCCGTACAGGAAGTAGATCACGATCCCGCCCACCAGATAGATCAGGAAGAAGTTCCGGGTGTTCTCGGTGGACATCAGGCTCATCAGCAGCAGCACGCACATCAGCGCGCCCAGGATCGGCACCAACGGGTAGAGCGGGGTGCGGAACGGCCGGACCAGGTTCGGCTCGCTGCGCCGCAGGTAGATCACCGTGATGCAGACCAGGGCGAAGGCCGCCAGCGAACCCACGTTGGCGAGGTCGCTCAGCGCGTCCAGCGACAGGAAGCCCGCCGCCAGCATCGCCGCGAAGCCCACGACGAGCGTGTTGATCCAAGGCGTCAGGAACTTCTGGTGCACCTTGGCCATGGCGCCCGGCAGCAGGCCGTCGCGCGACATGGTGTAGAAGATGCGGGTCTGGCCGTAGAGCAGCACCAGCATCACCGACGACAGGCCGGCGATGGCCCCGATCTTCACGAGGATGGCGAACCAGGGCAGCCCCATCCGGTCCGCCGCCAGCGCGATCGGCGCCGGCACGTTCAGCTCGGCGTAGGGCACGATGCCGACCAGGACGGCGCAGGTCAGGATGTAGAGGATGGTGCAGATGGTGAGCGCGCCCAGGATGCCGATCGGCATGTCCTTGCCAGGGTTCTTCGCCTCGGCGCCGGCAGTGGAGACCGCCTCGAAGCCCAGGTAGGCGAAGAAGATCACCGCCGCGGCGTGGATCACCCCGCCGATGCCGTACTTGTAGGTGGTGTCCCCGGTGATGGTGTCGCCCAGCGCCCGCATGATCTGGCTCCAGATGTCCATCGAGGTTCCCGGCGGACGCGCGGGGGTCTCGGCGGGCACCAGGGGGGTCCACTGCGAGGTGTCGACGTACTGGGAGCCGATGACGATGAAGGCCAGCACGACGCTCACCTTGATGGCGACGACGATGTTGTTGACCGTCGCGGACTCGGTGACGCCGCGCACCAGCAGCAGCGTGACGAGGCCGATGACCACGATGGCCGGCAGGTTCATCACCCCTGTGCCGAGCACATTGCCATCATGGTCCTTGACGAGCACCCCTGGGGCGGCCTGCAGCTCTGGGGGTATGATGATCCCGATGTCGCTCATCAGGCTTACGAAATAGCCGGACCACCCCACCGACACGGTGGAGGCGGCCAGGCCGTACTCCAGCACGAGCAGGAGGCCCATGACCCAGGCCGCGCCCTCGCCCATCGAGGCGTAGGTGTACGAGTAGGCCGACCCAGACACGGGCAGGGCCGAAGCCAGCTCCGCGTAGCACAGCGCCACGAAGGCGCAGAGCGTCCCTGTGATGACGAAGGAGATCATGATGCCGGGTCCGGCGAAATTCGCCGAAGCGCGGCCTGTCAGCACGAAGATCCCGGTGCCGATGATACAGCCGATGCCCAGAAGTATGAGGTTGATCGCCCCCAGGGAGCGCTTCAGCTCCCCGTGCTCATGTTCGGACTGTATCTGTCCGACAGACTTGCGCAGGAAGATGCGCGCCATTCCGTTCGCCATACGGCTGTTTCCCATATCGATTCTGCCCCTGAGGGCTTGGCCGGCACGCTAGCGGCGCGGGAACCCGCGGGCAATCGCCGCACGGAATACGGCCCGAGCTTTCCAATTGGACGTCGAGCCCCGATCATAGGGCGGACATGAACGCACCCACGCCGCTCCCCATCCGCGCCCTCATCGCGCCCGTCACGCCCCTCCAGCAGAACTGCACCATCGTCTGGTGCGTGAAGACCAAGAGGGCGGCGATCATCGATCCGGGCGGCGAGGTCCCGCGGCTTCTGGCGGCCCTGAAGGAGCACGACCTCACGCTTGAGAAGATCTGGGTGACCCACGGCCACCTGGACCACGCCGGCGGCACGGCGGCGCTGAAGGAGCTCACCGGCTGCCCGATCGAGGGCCCGCATCCTGACGACCAGTTCTGGATCGACGACATCGGGACCTCGGGCGCGAAGTGGGGCATGCCCGACGCGCGCACCTTCACGCCCGATCGCTGGCTTCACGACGGCGATGTGGTGACCCTGGGCGAGACCGAGTTCGAGGTGATCCACTGCCCCGGCCACACGCCCGGCCACGTGGTGTTCTTCCACCGCGAGGCCCGCTTCGCCCAGGTGGGCGACGTGCTGTTCCAGGGCTCGATCGGGCGCACCGACTTCCCGCGCGGCAACTACAAGGACCTGATCCACGCGATCACCGGCAAGCTGTGGCCGCTGGGCGAGGACGTGCGCTTCGTGCCCGGCCACGGGCCGATGTCGACGTTCGGGCAGGAGCGGAAGACCAACCCCTTCGTGGCCGACGAAGTCCTCTCGGACGAATGAGCGCAGTGACACCTGGGTTTCAGGTGAGACATTTGGGCGTTACGGCCGGCGACCAAGCTGGCGCGCATGGAGACAGCGACTGACATGGCCGGCGCCGGCGCCCGAATCCTCATGGTCGACGACGACCCGGGCATCCGCGACGTGGTGTCCGACTTCCTGGGCCGCCATGGCTACAAGGTCGAGACCGCCGCCGACGCGAGCGAGATGGACCGTGTGCTGGAGCGCGGGCCGGTCGACCTGATCGTGCTGGACATCATGATGCCGGGCGAGGACGGCCTGGCCGTCTGCCGCCGCCTGACCACCACCGAAAACCCGCCGCCGATCATCATGCTGTCGGCCATGGGCGAGGACACTGACCGGATCGTGGGGCTGGAGCTGGGCGCCGACGACTACCTGGCCAAGCCGTGCAACCCGCGCGAGCTGCTGGCCCGCGTGCGGGCCGTGCTGCGGCGGTCGGAGCAGCGGTCGACCGGCGGAGCGTTGGGCGCGGGCTGCGAGTTCGCCGGCTGGCGGCTCGACCTGGTGCGGCGCGAGCTCCGCTCGCCGGCCGGCGTGGTGGTGAACCTGTCGTCCGGCGAGTTCTCGCTGCTGCGCGCCTTCGTCGAGCGGCCGCAGCGCGTGCTCACTCGCGACCAGCTGCTGGAGTTCGCGCGCGGCCCCGACAGCGACGCCTTCGACCGCGCCATCGATGTGCAGATCAGCCGCCTGCGCCGCAAGCTGGACGATGGCGGCGGCGGCCACGACCTGATCCGCACCATCCGCAACGAGGGCTACATGTTCACCGCCAAGGTGAAGCGCACGTGAAGCCGCTGCGGCCCACCGCCTCGCTGCTCGTCCAGCTCCTGACGCTGACGAGCCTGACGCTGGTGACCGCGTGGGCCATGAGCACGGCCCTCCTCTTCCTCCTGCCACCGCCCGCGCCGGACTTCTACCGCCTGGGCGAGATCGAGCGGACCTACCGCGGCTCGCCGTCCGTCTTCACCGAGCGCCGGCCGCTGCTACGCACCGTGCAGGACAAGCCGCCGGGGCCCGTGCTCGAGGGCCGGAGCATCCCCACCATCCGCGCCAAGATCGCCGCCGACCTGGGCGTGCGGCCCGCCGACGTGGTGCTGGCGGGCGAGCGCGGCCCACTGTCGGACCGCCGCGTCGGACGCATCATCCGTGACCGGGCCGCGCGTGCCGGTGTGAACGAGGAGCACTTCCTCATCTATCCGTTCCAGGTGGGCGTCCGGCAGCCCGACGGCCGCTGGCTGATCGTGCGCACCCAGCCGGAATTCGGGCTCTCGGACTGGCAGAAGCGGGTAGCCCTCTGGTTTGCGCTGTCGGCGCTGTTGATGACCCCGGTGGCGTGGATGTTCGCGCGGCGCCTGTCGCGGCCGATCCAGGTGTTCGCCGAGGCCGCCGAGCGGCTGGGCCGCGACCCAAAGGCGCCGCCGCTGGAGCTGAAGGGCCCCTCCGAGATCGGCATGGCGGCCCGCGCCTTCAACGAGATGCAGGAGCGCCTGCAGCGCTATGTCGACGACCGCACGGCGATGGTGGGCGCCATCGCCCACGACCTGCGCACGCCGCTGACCCGCCTGCGCTTCCGCATCGAGAGCCTGCCCGAAGACCAGCGGGCCAAGTACGCCTCCGACCTCGACCAGATGGAGGAGATGATCACCGCCACCCTGGCCTTCGTCCGCGACGCCACCAAGACGGGCGAGCGCACGCCGCTGGAGCTGTCGTCGCTGGTGGAAAGCCTTTGCGACGAGATGGCCGAGACGGGCGCCAAGACCGAGGTGGAGCCGGGCGAGAAGGTGGTGTTGGAGGGCGACCCGATGGCGTTGCGCCGCCTGGTCGCCAACCTGCTGGAGAACGCGGTGAAGTTCGGCGGCCGCGCCCGGGCCCGCGTATTCAGCGATCAGGGCCACGCGGTCGTGGAGATCGACGACGACGGGCCGGGCATCCCGCCGGCCGACTCCGAGAAGGTGTTCGAGCCCTTCTACCGCCGCGAGCCCTCGCGCAGCCGCCAGACCGGCGGCATCGGGCTGGGTCTGGCCGTGGTGCGCACCATCGCCCGCGGCCACGGCGGCGACGTGAACCTGATCAACCGCGCCGGCGGCGGCCTGACGGCTCGCGTGGTGTTGCCACTCTAAGCCGCGGCCACCACTTCGATCTCGACCAGCCACTCGGGCGACAGCGTCTGCGCGACGATGGCGGTCGTGGGCACGCGATGGTCGCCGAGGGCGGCGATGCGGGCGTCCTGGTTGGCCTGCGCGTAGGCCGGGTCGCGCAGGTAGCTGGTCAGGCGCACGATGTTGTCGGTGGTCATGTCGGCCTCGGCCAGGATGCGGCGGATATTCGACCAGACAAGCGCGAGCTGGGCTTCCAGGCCCTCAGGAGCCTTGCCCTCTGCATCCAGGCCCATGGTCCCGGCCACGAACAGGAATCGGCTGGGGTTCGTCACCTCCATCGCGTGCACATAGTCGTCGGTGGCCGCGTATACTCCGTCCGACGGGTTCCTGACGACGAAAGGCATGGCGTACTCCTTGGGCGAATGCTGGAATGACTGCGGCGGGAAATGGCCGCCGCCGTAACGCGAATGAAATCGTCCGGCAAACGACGTCGGGCCTAGTCACGGCGGGTTCATCCGGGCCCGTGGATACTTGGCAAAGCATGAGTCAGAGCACCACCACCCGCCGCCGCAAGCTGCGCATTCCTGCCGCCGCTTGGATCACCTTGGGTGTGATCCTGCTGGCGATCCTCGCCGTCGTCGGCTACCAGATGCGCCCGAAGCCCGAAAAGGATCCCTACCGGTTCGGCTCCGTCGAACGCGGCGACATCACCCGTTCGGTGTCGGCGTCAGGCACACTGCAGGCGCTGGTCACCGTGGACGTCGGCTCGCAGATCTCGGGCCAGGTGATCAAGGTGCTGGCCGACTTCAACGACGAGGTGCGCGCGGGCCAGACGCTGGCGATCCTCGATCCCCAGACCTACCAGTCGCGCGTGGCCCAGGGGCAGGCGGACATCGCCGCCGGGCAGGCCGCGGTGCGCCAGGCGCAGGCGACCCTCGCCAACGCCCAGGCCGACTTCAGCCGCAAGAAGGCCCTGGTGGACCAGGGCTGGTACGCCCCCACCACGCTGGACCAGGCCACCGCGGCGCTCAGGACCGCCCAGGCCAACATGTCCGCCGCCCAATCTCGCGTCACCCAGAGCCGCGCTGCGATGCGCAGCCAGCAGGTCGACCTGCGCCGCACGACCATCTCTTCGCCCATCGACGGCGTGGTGGTGGACCGCAAGGTGGAGCCTGGCCAGACGGTCGCGGCCAGCTTGCAGGCGCCGGTGCTGTTCACCATCGCCCAGGACCTCTCGAAAGTGGAGGTGAAGGTGGCCGTGGACGAGGCCGACATCGGCCAGGTGCAGGAGGGCCAGATGGTCCGCTTCACCGTCGACGCTTTCCCGGAAGACACCTTCGAGGGGATCGTCACCCAGGTGCGCAAGCAGCCGGCGACCGAGCAGAACGTGGTCAGCTACACGGTGATCGCGGAGGCTGACAATCCGCAGCGCAAACTGCTGCCCGGCATGACCGCCAACGCCGACATCGTGATCGACACGAAGCGCAACGTCCTGAAGGTCCCGAACACCGCCCTGCGCTGGACGCCGGCGTCGGAGAACAGCGGCGGGAGCAACCGCGCCGCAGGCCCCCCCGGTGGCATGGTCGTGGCGAGCGGCCCCGGTTTGGGCGGCGGCGGAAACCGCCAGGGCGGTCGGCAGGGCGGGATGATGGGCGCCCGCGTGGTCGAGCAACTGGACCTCGACGGCAAGCAGAAGGCCGCCTGGGAGCGGATCTCGGCAGAGATGCGCGAGAAGCGCGCCGCGGCGATGGCGTCGGCGGGGGGCGACCGCAGCAAGGTCCGCGAGGCCATGACCCGCAACATGAACGAGGCCCTGGCGAAGCTGGAGCCGCAGCTGCGGCCCGACCAGAAGACCAAGCTGGCGGCGCTCCGGGCCACCATGGCCCAGGGCCGCGGCCCGGCGGCCGGCATGCGCGGCGGCACGGTCTGGGTGCTGCGCGACAAGAAGCCCGTCCCGATCGCGGTGCGCGTAGGCGCGAGCGACGGCAGCTCGACCGAGATCCTCAGCCGCGACCTGAAGGCGGGCGACCAGATCATCGTGGGCGGCGGCCCGCGGCCCAAGGCCGACGTGCGCAGCTTCGGCGGCCCGCCGGGCGGTGGCGGCGGCGCGCGGGTGAAGATGTGATCGAGATCGCCGACCTCAGGAAGGTCTACGTCATGGGCGAAGAGGAGGTTTCGGCCCTGGCCGGCGTCAGCCTCTCGATCGGGCGCGGCGAGTACGTGGCGGTGATCGGGCCTTCGGGCTCGGGCAAGTCGACGCTGATGAACATCCTGGGCGGCCTCGACCGGCCCACCTCTGGTACCTATGGCTTCGAAGGCGAGGACGTGGGCGAGTTCAGCGACGACGAGCTGGCCGACTTCCGCCGGCGGCGGATCGGCTTCGTCTTTCAGTCCTTCCAGCTCTTGCCGCGGCTGACGGCGCTGCAGAACGTCGAGCTGCCGATGATCTACGCCGGCATCGGCCGGTCCGAGCGGCGGGCGCGGGCGGCCGAGCTCCTGGAGCGGGTCGGCCTGGGATCGCGCATGAGCCACAGGCCGACGCAGCTCTCGGGCGGTCAGCAGCAGCGCGTCGCCATCGCCCGCAGCCTCGCCAACCGGCCCGACCTGCTGCTCGCCGACGAGCCCACCGGCGCCCTCGACACCCACACGGGCGAGGAGGTGCTGAAGCTCTTCGGGGAGTTGAACGCCGACGGCCTGACGCTGGCGGTGGTCACCCATGACCCGGAGGTGGCCGAGATGGCCCACCGCCGCGTGTCGTTCCGCGACGGCCACGTCGTCTCCGATGAGTGGAGCCGCCCAGGTGAAGGCAGGGGGGCATGAAGTTCTACGAGCTGGTCCGCTTCGCCCTGGGCGCCATCGTGGCGCACCCGATGCGCAGTGTGCTGACCTCGCTGGGCGTGGTGATCGGCGTCGCCGCGGTGGTGATGATGACGTCCATCGGACTGGGCGCGCAGAAGCGGGTGACCGACGCCATCTCGGGCCTGGGCTCGAACCTGGTCATCGTGACACCCAACTTCCAGCGCGGGCCGGTGAGCCAGGGCGCGGGCGGCGGCGTCTCGCTGCGCGACACCGACGCCGAGGCCATCCGCGCGCAGGTCCAGAACGTGGCGGCGGTCGCACCGCTGGTGCGCGGCCAGGCGCAGCTGGCTTCGGACGGCGCCAACTGGAACACCCAGGTCCAGGGCGTGACGCCGGACTACCTCTTGGCCCGGGACCTCAAGATCGCCGCTGGGCGGATGTTCGATGACCGCGAGGCCCGCCAGGGCCGCAAGGTGGTCGTGGTGGGTCCCACGGTGGCGCGTGAGCTATGGGGCGACGGCGACCCGGTCGGTCGGCGCGTGCGCGTGCGCACGGTTCCGTTCGAGGTGATCGGCGTGCTCGAGTCGAAGGGCCAGGCCGGCTTCGGCCAGGACCAGGACGACGTCATCCTGGCGCCGCTCTCGGCCGTGCGCTCGCGCATCACCGGCCGCCGCTTCCGCGGCGATGCGGTGCAGACGATCTATGTGAAGGCCACCGACGAGGAGAGCCTCGACCGGGTGCAGGAGGACGTGACCAACCTGCTACGTGACCAGCACAAGATTCGCCAGGGCGAGGACGACGACTTCCAGACCCAGAACATGGCCTCGATCCTGGAGGCCAGCGAGCAGGCCGTGGGCACCTTCACGATCCTGCTGGCCGCCGTGGCGGGCGTGTCGCTGGTCGTCGGTGGCGTGGGCATCATGAACATCATGCTGGTGGCCGTGACCGAGCGGACCCGCGAGATCGGCCTTCGGATGGCGGTCGGCGCAAAGCGCAGCCATGTGCTGATCCAGTTTGCGCTGGAGTCGATTTCGCTCAGCCTGGTGGGCGGCCTGATCGGCCTCGTCATCGGCGTGATCGGGGCCATCCTGATCGCCAAGCTGGGCCAGTGGCCGGCCGCGGTGCCGGCGTGGGCGGGACCTTTGGCGCTGGGGTTCTCCGTGGTCGTGGGGCTGGTCTTCGGGGCCTATCCGTCGTGGCGCGCGGCCCGCCTCGACCCCATCGAGGCGCTACGCCGCGAATAAGTCTCAAGTCTTAACGCAACCTTGGCCGGACCTCGGGGGTTAGCGCATGGCAAGCCCTATGAGGAGAGCCCCTCCATGCCCACTGTTGAAACCGGCAAGCCCCGCGCGCGTCGCGGCTTCGCCGCCATGAATCCCGAACGTCGCCGTGAGATTGCTCGCAAAGGGGGCGCGAGCGTGCCCGGCGAAAAGCGCAGCTTCGCGAAGGACCGTGACCTCGCCGCCTCGGCCGGCCGCAAGGGTGGCGAAGCCTCCCGCGGCGGTGGCCGCACCCGCGGCCGCGAGAGCTAGACCCAACCCAATAGGGACGGGACGCTTAAGCGGGCGCCCTCACGGGCGTCCGCTTTCGGCTGTCAGGACTTCAGGAGCACCATGGCGAAGGCCGGATCGGCGCTGACCCACTGCGTCTCCCGACGCCAGCCGGCCGAGGCGGCAAGGTCCGCGAACCGCGCCAGCGTGAACTTGTACGAGTTCTCGGTGTGGATGCTCTCGCCCGCGGCGAATCGGAACGTCTTGCCGCCGACGTGGACCGCCTGGTCGCGCCGGCTGACGAGGTGCATCTCGATCCGGCTCTCGGCCGCGTTCCAGATCGCCTGGTGCTCGAACGCCGAGGGGTCGAAGTCGCCGCCCAGCTCGCGGTTGATGCGGGTGAGCAGGTTCTTGTTGAACGCCGCGGTGACGCCGCGCGCGTCGTCGTAGGCCGCCACCAGCGTCGCGGGGTCCTTCACCACGTCGATGCCGACCAGGAACGACGCCCCCTGCCCCAACAGACGGCGGGCGGCGCCCAGGAACATCCGCGCCTCCTCCGGCGTGAAGTTGCCGATGGTCGAGCCCGGGAAGAAGCCCACGATGGGCCGGTCCTCGGTCTCCTCCGGCAGGCGCAGCGCGTTGGTGAAGTCGTCGCGCAGCGGCGCGACGATGAGGTTCGGATAGTCGGCGCGGATGGCCCGCGCCGCCCCTTCCAGCGCCGAGGCGCTGATGTCGATGGGCGCATAGACGGCCACGTGCGGCGCGGCGTCCAGGACGATGCGCGTCTTGGTGCTGGCGCCTGAGCCGAATTCAACCAGGGCCGCTCCGTCCGGTATCTGGCGCGCGATCTCGGGGGCCGAGCGCTTGAGCAAGGCCACTTCGGTGCGGGTGGGATAGTACTCGGAGAGCTCGGTGATCTCCTCGAACAGCTCCGAGCCGCGGGCGTCGTAGAAGTGCTTGGGCGGGATCGCCTTCCTCGCCTTCGACAGACCGGCCATCACGTCGACTTCGAGGTCGGACGGCCGGGCATGTTCGCCTGCTCCGTCCAACGCGAGCCGCAGGCCCGAGAACATCCAGCGCTGGTGCGGATAGAAGAAGTTCCGATAGCTGGCCCGGACGTGGCCCGCGGGCGTCACGCAGGCGCCGCCGCGCAGCACGAACTGGCCGGACATGAACTTGCCGTTGTACTCGCCGACCGCGCCCTTGGCGGGCTTGAAGCCGGGGTAAGGCAGGTAGGCGCTGCGGGTCCATTCCCACAGGTCGCCGAACATCTGCGTCAGGCCCTCGGCCTCCGGCGCAGGCTGGGCGGCCAGGCGGCCGGAGTCCCGGAACTCGCCCTTGAGCGGCGCCGAGGCGGCGGCGTGCTCCCACTCGGCCTCGGTGGGCAGGCGCGCCCCGGCCCAGGCGGCATAGGCGTCGGCCTCGTAGTAGCTGAGATGACTGACCGGCTGGGCGGGATCGAGCGGGCGCAGGCCGTGCAGCCCCATGGCCCGCCAGCCGTCCGCCGTCTCGCGCCAGTAGACCGGCGCCTGCCAGCCCTCGGCCTGGACCAGCGCCCAGCCCTCTGACAGCCAGAACTCGGCCCGCGCGTAGCCGCCGGCTGCCATGAAGGCCAGCCATTCGCCGTTGGTGACAAGCCGGTCGGCCAGCCGGAACGGCTCGAGCCACACGCGATGGCGCGGGCTTTCGTTGTCGAAGGCGAACCCCTCGCCGGTATGGCCGATCTCCACGAGGCCGCCCGGGAAGCCGGTCCAGGTCAGCGGTCCGGGCGGGGCGGCGGGTGGGGTCGGCCGCGGCGGGGCAAAGGCCGGCGACAGCGGCGACTGGGCGAACAGGTGGAGCACATCCATCAGGATCAGCTCCTGATGTTGCTCCTCGTGCGCCAGGCCCAGGTCGAGCAGGTCGGCGTGCGGGCCGGCGCCGTTCGCCAGCAACTGCGCCATGCCGGCGTCCACATGGGCCCGGTAGGCCAGGACGTCGGCGACCGACGGCCGGGTGATCAGCCCCCGCGCCGGGCGCGGCTGGCGCGGACCTATCGCCTCGTAGTACGAGTTGAACAGGTAGCCGAACCTGGGATCGAACGGCCGATAGCCCGCCAGATGGGGGATCAGCATGAAGGTCTCGAAGAACCAGGTGGTGTGGGCCAGGTGCCACTTGGTGGGACTGGCGTCCGGCATGGACTGGGCGCCCATGTCCTCCGGCGTGAGCGACCGTGTCAGGGCCTCGGTGGCCCGCCGCAACGCACGGTAGCGCGCGAGCCCCTGACCCCCCGCGGTTTCGGCGGCGACGCGAGCGCGTTCGTCGGGGCGGTCGGTGCTGCGCATGCGGATCTCCCAAAGCCGGCCGCGTCAGAACGCCGCGCCTCGCCCAGCCGATGTGGGGACGAAACCGGAACGCCGCAACCGGCGCCCCTGTACAAGGCGTCGTGGACCAGGCGTGCGAACGCCGTTCTCGATAAACAGTTCCTAATTTCGCAGGCGCCACCACGGAACGCTCACGCCGCGGCTGCGTTCAACCCCAACTGGTGGCAGGTGCGACCCCGGTCCGGCGGCTGGGGAGTCCATGAGGTCCAAATGAGCTCCACGACGAGTTGGCGGGACGAAGTCGTGGGCCTTATCCCAGCGTTGAGAGCCTTCGCGTGGTCGCTAAGCCACAATGGCTCCGACGCCGACGACCTCGTGCAGGACACTCTGATCAAAGCCTGGTCCAACCGCGACAAGTTCGAGCCGGGCACCAATCTGCGCGCCTGGCTGTTCACCATCCTGCGGAACACCTACTACACGAACGTGCTGCGCCGGCGCCGCGAGGTGCGCGACGAGCAGGGCGAGTACGCCGGCGCGCTCAAGACCCCGCCGACCCAGGACTGGAGCGTGGCGATGCGGGCCCTGCAGGTGGCCTTGCAGCAGCTGCCCGACGAGCACCGCGAGGCGCTGATCCTCGTGGGGGCCGCCGGGCTGTCCTACGAGGAGGCGGCCGAGATTTGCGGCTGCGCCCTGGGGACGATCAAGAGCCGGGTGAACCGCGCCCGCGCGCGCCTCTTGAAGATCATGGACGCCGAGGACGCGTCCGACGTCATGGCTCTGGAGACGATGGCGATTCTGGGCACGGCCTGACGTCCTCGTCGTCCAGCTGATCCACCACGGACTGGATGTGCTCGGGCACGCCGCGCTCCTCCAGCTTGCCGAACATGCCGGTCAGCGCCGCGTCGATCGCGGCGAGCTTCTGCTTGCGGTCTGTCACGTGATCCCCATCCCCGTTCACCTACACTAGGCGCAACGGGGTTAAGAGAACAGTCGCATGCCGGCTGTTTACCTGCAGCTACTTGACGTCCAGCGGATAGACCACCGGCAGGACCAGGGCGGTGGGGTGGCTCGCGTCCATATAGATGGTGTTGGTCGCCACGCGAGGCTTCAGCTTCGCCGGGCCGGGCGGCTCGCCGGTGTTCGGGTTCACCTCGAAGCGCGGTGCGTTGGACGAAGAGATGTGCAGCGCGATGCGGTGGCCCTTCTCGAAGGTGAGCGCGGTCGGCCAGAGATCGATGACCAGCCTCTCGGGGGCGCCCGGGGTCATCAGTTTCACGTCCGCGGGCAGGCGGCCGTTGCGGTATCGCGTGCGGATCGGGGCATCGAGCACCAGAGCCTCGTAGCCGTCGGGATAGACGTCGACCAGCTTGGCCACGAAGTCGGTGTCAGAGCCGTCGGTCGCGGCGTAGAGCTCGACGCTCACCGGCCCTGAGATGGCGACGTCCTTGTCGAGCGGCGGCGTCGTGAAGCGCAGGTAGTCCTGCCGCTGGCCCACCTGGCGCTGGTCGTCGGGCCCGCGCTCAAAGGTGAGGTTCGCGCCGCCGAAGGTGGCCACCGGGTTGGCGGGATCGAACTTGTAGCTGACCTTGTTGTCGGCGGCCGAGGGCGCCCTGGTCGTGAGCCCGCTGTCGCCGGTCGCGTAGTAGCGGACCTCGCGGTGCGCCGGCGGCCAGTTGGCGGAGGTGAGCATCCGGTTCTTCGGCGAGTAGGCGCCTTTCCGGGCGCTGGCCATCATGAAGTACTGGACCGGCGGCTCGTCCATGATCCCGTTGTCGACGCCCTTCAGCCAGTGGTCGAACCAGCGGATCTCCTGGTCGCCGCCGAGGCTCAGTCGGTCGGAGCCGGGATAGGCCAGGTCGCCGGTCAGCCCGCCGTGCCCGAACGGGCCCATGAGGAGCTTCTGGTTGCCCCGCGCGCCGGGCGCGCCGTGGTTCTGCAGGTATTCGAAGTTGTCGACCGTCCCGCCGTTGAAGATGTCGTACCAGCCGCCGACATTGTAGATCGGGATCTGGATGTACTTGCGGTTCGTGGTCATCGCGACGCGGTTCCACGAGACGTCGTCCAGCGCCCGCGTGCGGACCCGGTTCAGCACCTCCTCAGACGTCCCCTGCCCGCGCAGCCAGCCGATGGAGTCCTTCTCCTTCAGCACGCCGCCCGGATAGCTGTACGAGAGCCGGTCGGCGGGGGCCACGACCACATAGGCGGCCTTCAGGTGCGGCGGCGCGGCCATGGCGGCCGAATTGGCGGTGATGCCCAGGGCCGAGCCGCCGGTCATCCCGACCTGGCCGTTGGACCAGGGCTGCGTCGCCGCCCATTCCACGGCGTCGTAGCCGTCCTCGATGTCGTTCTCGAAGGCCGCGTAGAAGCCCTGGCTGCGGCCCTTCCCGCGCACGTCCTGCAACACGAAGACGTAGCCGGCGTCGGTGTAGCGTTTGGCCTGCTCGACCAGGCGCTTGCGGTTCTCCGCGCCCTTGGGATCGCGCTCGCGATCGAGGCGGCCGTCCTTGAGGTAGGGCGTGCGCGAGAGCACCACCGGCCACGACCCCTTGCCGGCCGGCTTGAAGACGTTGGCCGCCAGCCGCGTGCCGTCGCGCAGCGCCATGTATTCCTCGACCGCGCCGGGCGGCAGGCCGGGCCAGGGCGCCGGCTTCTGGGCGTGAGCGGCGGCGCGCGGCTGGGCGAGCGCCGGAGCGACGGACGTGGTCAGGAGGAGCGCCGCCGTCGAGGCGAGCGCCAGCTTGCGCCAGCTCATCATCTTGATCGTTCCCTCCGCGGGTCTTGCCGCCCGCATTTCAGCCCTGTTGCGTCCATCTAAGCATGCGTCCGGCGGGGTGACGTTGCTGCGCGGAAATCAACAAGGCTAGAAGCGCTACATGGACCGCGCCCACGCCCAATCCCTCGACGCCACCGACCCGCTGGCCCGCTTCCGCGAGGCCTTCGTGCTGCCGCCGGGAGTGATCTACCTGGACGGCAATTCGCTGGGCCCGCTGCCAAAGGCGACGCCGGGCCGCCTGGCCGCCGTGGTCGAGGGCGAGTGGGGCCAGGGCCTGATCACCAGCTGGAACGCCGCGGGCTGGATCGACGCCCCGCAGCGCGCGGGCGCCAAGCTCGCTCGCCTGATCGGCGCGCGGCCGGACGAGGTGGTGGTGGCCGACTCCACCTCGGTGAACCTCTTCAAGCTGGCCGCCGGCGCGTTGTCGCTACGGCCCGGTCGCAAGACCTTGATCACCGAGAGCGGCAACTTCCCGACCGACGTCTATGTTCTGGAGGGCGTCTGCGCGCTCGCCGGCGCAACGCTGAAAGTGCTGCCCAGCGACGAGGTCGTGAGCGCGATCGACGAGGACACCGCCGCCGTCGTCCTCACCCACGTGCATTACAAGACCGCCCGACGCTGGGACATGGCCGGGGTCACCGCCGCCGCCCACGCCAAAGGGGCGCTGATGCTGTGGGACCTGTCGCACTCCACCGGAGCGGTGGCCGTCGACCTCAACGCCTGCAACGTCGATCTCGCCGTCGGCTGCGGCTACAAGTACCTGAACGGCGGCCCCGGCGCGCCGGCCTACCTGTTCGTGGCCGAGCGGCGCCAGGCGCAGATCCGCTCGCCGCTGTCGGGCTGGATGGGCCACGCCGAGCCATTCGCCTTCGAGGACCGCTACCGCGCCTCGGCCGACATCCGCGCCATGCTGTGCGGCACGCCGCCGATCCTGGGTCTGGCGGCGATGGAGGTGGCCCTCGACCTGCAGCTGGAAGCCGACCCGCGCGCGGTGGAGACGAAGGGCCAGTCGCTGTGCCGCTTCTTCATCGAGCTGGTGGAGACCCGCTGCGCCGGGCACGGGCTGGCGCTCACCGGTCCGCGCGACATGGCCGAGCGCGGCCTGCACGTCTCATTCGCCCATCCGGACGGCCACGCCATCGTCCAGGCGCTGATCGCGCGCGGCGTGATCGGTGACTTCCGCGACCCCGACATCGCCCGCTTCGGCTTCTCGCCGCTCTACCTCAGCCACGCCGAGGTGTGGGACGCCGTCGAGATCCTGCGCGAGATCCTGGAGACCCGCGCCCACGAACGGCCAGAGTATCGCGCCCGCGCGGCGGTGACCTGACGTCACGTTTGGCGCGACCGCGCGGTTCGGCTAGCAAGTTCACATGAGACGGGCGGCGCACGCCCGCACTAGGAGTGAAGCCGCCGCATGTCCGCCGATCCGATCGAACTGCTCACCGACATCGCCACGGTCCACGGCCGCGAGCGCGGCGACCGGGTGGCCGTCCACTTCGAGGGCCGCGACCTCACCTACGCCGAGCTCGACCGGCGCTCAGACCAGGTGGCGGGGCTGTTGCAGCAAGCGGGGGTGAAGCCGGGCGATCGGGTGGCCTGGCTCGGCCGTCCGTCCGAGGCCTGGTACGAGATCTTCTTCGGGGTGGCCAAGGCGCGGGCCTGCTTCGCGCCGATCAACTCGCGGCTGGCCGTCCCCGAGATCGCCTTCATCGTGAAGGACTCCGGGGCGAGCGTGTTCTTCGTGACTCCGGAGTTCTTCGCCGCCGCCGATGCCATCATGACGCACATTCACCATCCGATGCGTGTCATCGCGGTGGGCGGAGAACACGGCGCGTTCGGGAGCTATGCGGCCCTGCGCAAGGCTGCGCCTGCGCCCCGGCTCACGGCGCCCCAGGC
>NZ_DASWTE010000011.1:0-3038 GCF_036402295.1 Phenylobacterium sp. | reverse complement strand
GCCCTTCTCCGTCATGAGCGGGATGTCGCCCATGTAGACGTCCTGCTCCTTGATGTCCTTCACGGAGCGGGCGCCGGTCTCTTCGTCGGTTTCGAAGACGATGAGGCGCAGCTTCACCTTCAGCGGCGCGGCATAGGTCATATCGCGCTGGACGCATTCCTCGACGTCGTACTTCGGCTCCTCGAACTCGTAGGAGACGTATTCGAGCACCGCGCGCTCGTTGAAGTCCTTGATCGGGAAGACGGACTTGAAGACCGCCTCGACGCCCTCTTCCTTGCGGTCCGGAGCGCGGGTCTCGCGCTGCAGGAACTGTTCGTACGAGGAGCGCTGAACCTCGATCAGGTTCGGCATCTGCACGGCTTCGGGGATGCGGCCGAAAGACTTCCGGATCCGCTTCTTACCGGTGAAGGACTGCGCCATTTTGATCCCTTGAGGGCGCCAGGAGGGGGATTCCGGGCGCCATGTGTTCATCCTGCGTCCGCCCTCGGTCTCCCTTGCGGGAGCCGGACGCTGGAATGCTCCCCGTGTCGTCGGGAGCGCCCCTTCGCATGGTCGGAGGGCTACGGACCATGCCTCGAGGCCTGCACGCGCGAAGGCCGCATCGAAACGATGTGAATCGGGAGTGTTTTCGCGAACGGCGGGAAATAGGCCTTTTCAGGCCGCCCGTAAAGGCCCTCGCGCAAGAAATGCGAAAGGCGGCGCGGAGGGGTGCAATCTCCGCGCCGCCCGTTGTTCTTCCCGGGCATGTCCCGGGTCGAGTGCTGACTTCCGGTCTCGCAACAGGTCAACCAGCCAACGGCCCGATAGTTCCCCGAGTCAAAGCGATCTGTCGAGAGCCAGCTTCGCCTTTTCTCGCGCGGCGAACGGACACCATGCCGTAGCGGCATACCGGGCGCGATATTCGGGATGCTCCGTGCCCATCCAGCGGTCCGAGCGTCGGCGGAGTCACGCGCGCGTCGGCGAAGATCGTCAGCACGAACAGCCAGAAGAGGCCGCCGACGGGGTAGTTCGGGGCGCACAGCAGCCAGTTGTCGCCGACGGCGCTGAACAGCGCGGGCTGCTCGGACAGCAGCCACACGGCGACGCCAATCGCGGTCAGCACGGCCGCCACGCGCACGTGCCCGCCCAGGCGGCTGAAGCCCACCACGAGCGCCATGACGAGCATCGCCCCGGCCGCGAGCCCGTGCACAAGCGCGCTGATAAGGACGGAGTCGGTCATCCGGCCCGGCCTAGCGTCGCCTGAGCCCCGAGCCTCGCCGATTCTGAAAAAGCGGCCCGCCGTGCAAATTCGGCAAGTTCGTGCCTAGCGCGGCTGGCCGCCGTTCAGGAGGTGGACGCAGGACTGCCACGCGCCGGGGTTCGCCGCGACGCACGCGTGGTAGCTCTGCCCGGCCCGATGGATTGCGCTGGCCGTGTCATGCCCTTGGCCGGCCGAGGGCATGATCGGTTGGCCCAGCGCCGGAACGCCGGGCGCGGCCAGCCGTGGGGTCGCCGGCGCCGCCAGGCAGGCCTGGATCAGCGCGGCGTCGCCGGCGGCGTTCCGGACACAGGCCGCGATCGCCTGCGAGTTGGCGGCGGGCGCAACGGGCGCAGCCACGGACGGCGCACGCGAGGACATCGCCGCGTTCAGCGCGCCCAGCAAGCCGGCGGCGGCCGCACCCTGGCCGCCGCCGGCGCCCCCGCCGAGTTGGCCGCGGAGCCTGGCGCACTCCGCCATGCCCGCGCCCATGGGCGAGTTGCAGATCTGGATGGCCGAGTTCAGCCGGTTGATGTCGCCCGCGGTCTGCGCCGCTGCCGGCGCGGCCGACGTGGCGAGCACAGTCGCCGCCGCGACGGTGAGAAAGGTCCTGGCCAGGATCATGCCCCCATGGATCGAGCCGTTGAGAGCTCGACCATGGCTCGGCGCGCGAGCGGCGCCCTCCCCCGATTAGGGGTATAGAAAAAGGGCCGGGATCGCTCCCGGCCCTTCGATCTCTGAAGCGGTTGCCCCGCGCCAGCCGACTACTTCACCTGGACGGTGGCGCCGGCTTCTTCGAGCTTCTTCTTGATCTCTTCCGCTTCCTGCTTGGAAACGTTTTCCTTCACGTTCTGCGGAGCGCCTTCGACGAGGTCCTTGGCTTCCTTCAGGCCGAGGTCCGGACGGACGCCGCGGACTTCTTTGATCACGTTGATCTTCTTGTCGCCACCGGCGGTCAGGACAACGGTGAACTCGGTTTGCTCTTCGGCGGCTTCGGCCGGAGCGGCGGCGGCCGGGCCGGCGGCGGCGACGGCGACCGGGGCGGCGGCGGAGACGCCCCACTTTTCTTCCAGCAGCTTGGAGAGCTCAGCGGCTTCCAGGACGGTCAGGGCGGACAGGTCGTCCACCAGCTTTTCGAGATTGGCCATGTGATGTGGTCCTTAAGAGAGAGGTTTGTCGGGAAGTGACGATCAGGCGGCGTCTTTGGCGGCGTAGGCGCCGACGACGCGAGCCAGCTGACCGGCGGGAGCCTGCAGGACGCCGGCGATCTTGGTCGCAGGGGCTTGCAGAAGGCCGACGATCTTGGCGCGGAGCTGGTCCAGCGAAGGCAGGGTGGCCAGGGCGGTCACCGAGCTCTTGTCCAGCACCTGTTGACCCATGAAGCCGCCAATGACCGTGAACTTGTCATTGTCCTTGGCGTACTGGGTCGCGACCTTGGCGGCAGACACCGGGTCCGGAGCGAAGGCGATGGCGACGGGACCCTTGAAGAGGGCGTCGCCCGCTTCGCCGATCGAGCCACCGAGAGCCTTCGTGGCCAGGGTGTTCTTCACCACCTGCAGCTGGGCGCCTTCCTTGCGAAGGCGGCCCCGCAGATCGGTCATTTCCGCAACGGTCAGACCCATGTAGTGGGTCACGACCACGGCGCCGGAGTCGGCGAAGACGCCCTTGAGCGTCTCGATCGACTCTTGCTTTTGAGCGCGGTCCATTGCGGTCTCCATACTCAGGTTCCGCGCACGCGCGAATGCGCACGCGGGTAAGCACCTGTCCGATGAGGAAAGCCGCAGCCTCGCGCCCATGCCGC
>NZ_DASWTE010000010.1:0-51822 GCF_036402295.1 Phenylobacterium sp. | reverse complement strand
TGTCGGACCAGCGCGGAACGTCCCTTCGAGCACAGAGTATCGCTGGCTCAGGCCGCGCGCTGCGGTGTCGTTCACCCATTTGGGCCTCTCTACCCAGAGGGAGTTCGCCAAAACGCTCGCATCGAAGTCGGCCTTGCTCAGGTAGATCGCGTTCCCCTCAAACTCGAAGTTCAGGTAGC
Source organism: Phenylobacterium sp. (assembly GCF_036402295.1). Lineage (GTDB taxonomy): Bacteria > Pseudomonadota > Alphaproteobacteria > Caulobacterales > Caulobacteraceae > Phenylobacterium. The sequence goes on along the minus strand of NZ_DASWTE010000010.1, from coordinate 51,643 downwards.
CAACGACGCGGACACGCTCGCCGTCGTGGCGCACGGGATCGGCGATCAACGCCACCAACGGCAGGTCGCGCGGTTGAGGTGTGGGTGCGGCCTTCGCCGCAGCCGACGTGACCAGAACGAATGAAAGAAGCAGGGCGCGCCACATACCCCATGATGACCACCGCTGTGCAAGCGGGACAATGGGGAGCCCGAACGTCGCCTAAGGGTCGATTTCACGCATTGCCTCACGGCCGACGAGCGGACGTTCGCCGGGGGCCGTCCGTCATCCTGCCCCCTTGGGATGCGCTGAAATCTTGACAGCTGAGTATGATGTTCTTTGTTCTCGTGCAGGCGGTGTCCGTCCTGATCGCGGAACGCATCGACGCAGTGTTGTCGGTGATGGCCGAGGTGTGTCTGGAGTCCCTGGTGGAGGCCGGCCAGAGGCAGAAGGCCGCCGAGGATTTCGAGGCCTTCGAACACTCCGCGCTCGTGTGCCTCCACGGCCACGGCGCCGCTCGCAGCGGCGCTGACGGCCACGCTGGCCTTGCAAGCTTTTGACGCGGGCGCCAGTCTCCGCGCCTCTTTGAAACCCGGGACCCACGTCATGGACCGCGCAGCGGCCCAGCAGTCTTCGCTCGTCCGCGTCGACCTCTCGACCCTGCTGAAGCTGTCGGGGCCGGTCGTACTGTCGCGCCTGGGCATCATGGCCATGGGCCTGACCGACGCGGTGGTGGTGGGACGCTACTCGGCGACGCAGCTCGGCTACCACGCGCTGGGCTGGGCGCCGACCAGCGTGGTGCTGACCATGGTGGTGGGCCTGCTGGCCGGCGTGCAGGTGATGACCGCCCGCGCCATCGGCGAGGGGCGGCGCGACAAGACCGGCGCCGTACTGCGCCGGGGCCTGATCTACGCCTTCTGGATCGGGATCGCCTCGACGGTGTTCCTGGCCATCATCGGGCCGCCGTTCCTGCACGTCATCGGCCTCGACAAGGACCTGGCCGACGGCTCCAGCCGCGCGCTCCTGGTCTTCTCCCTGTCGCTCACCGGCTATGCGATCAGTGTCACGGCGAGCTTCTGGCTGGAGGGACTGTCGCGGCCCGGGCCCGCGGCCTGGGCCATGTGGGCGGCCAACGTCGTGAACCTGGCGCTCGTGCTCTTGCTGGTGCCCGGGACGTTCGGGATTCCTGCCGGCGGGGCCGTGGGCGCGGCGTGGGCCACGACGGGCGCGCGGACGTTCCTGGCGATCGCCACCCTGGGCTACATCGCACTCATGCCCGAGGCCCGCGCCCTGGGCGTGTTCGCCAAGCCCGAGCGCGACCGCGCCGCCGAGGCCGAGCAGCGCCGGATCGGTTACGGCGCGGGTGTGTCGAACTTCCTGGAGGTCTCGGCGTTCGCGAGCATGAACGTCATCGCGGGCTGGATCAGCGGCCTGACCGTGGCGGCGTGGGCCATCGTGCTGAACGTGGCGGCGATCGTCTTCATGGTGCCGCTGGGCCTCGCGACCGGGGCGGCTGTGCTGGTGGGCAAGGCCTACGGCGCGCGTGACCCGGCCGGTGTCAACCGCGCCGGCGCGGTGTCCTTCGCCGTGGCGGCGGTGTTCGGACTGGTGGTCTCGCTGGCGGTCTGGCCGACCGCGACGCTGATTGTGAGCGGCTACACGACGGACGCGCCGACGATCGCCTTGGCGGCGCCGGCGCTGGTGCTGTCGTGCCTTTTCTTCTTCCCGGACTGCCTCCAGGTGGTGGCGGCCCAGGCCCTGCGCGCCCGCGGCGACGTCTGGCTGCCCACCTACACCCACCTGACCAGCTACGTCGCGGTGATGATGCCGCTCGCCTGGTGGTTCGCGATCCCGTTGGGCATGGGGATCAACGGCATCGTATGGGCCGTGGTGATCGCGAGCTTCCTGTCCGGCGGCCTGCTGCTGGGCCGCTTCTGGATGCTGAGCCGGCGGAATCGGCCTGACGCATAGGTTTCACGCTGCCTTGCGACGAGCGGTGTTGCGTCGCAACCTTGCCGCGATTAGTGGTCGAAGACGTCCTTGTGCGTGTGAGGGTGCTGCAATGTCCAAGTGGTTCGCCATCGCGTTGGGTGCGCTGGCGGTGGTGTCGGCTCAGCCTGCCCAAGCCCAGGCGGTCGCCGTGATCAACGGCGTAAAGAGCCAGATCGACAATTCGCCGTCCGATCCGGGGGCCGGCGTGATCGAGGTCGGCAAGATCTCGGAGTATTCGAATCCGACCACGATCGAGGACATCCACACCCTGACAGGTCTCGTGGAGGCCTTCGCGTTCTACGACTTCGATCCGGACCCGTTCGGCCCGACCTACCTGACGTTCGACCTGCTGGCGCAGGGCGGCAGCTATGCGCCGCCGTTCGGACCCGGCAACGTCGACCGGCCCTTCGACGGCGAAATCGCGCTGGGCTGGTTCATCCCGGCGTTCCTGGGTGACCCCGGCCTCGTCGTCACCCCGCTCACCACCTTCTCGGTGGCTGCCGCGACGACCGGTGCGGGGTCGACCTTCAGCCTGCGTATCGACGCGCTGCTGGATACGGTCCTAGCCGGTGTGCCCGCGGCGGGCTCGGACATCGGTTTCAAGCTGACGGCGATCGGCGCGCCCAACGACACCGCCTGGCTGTTCAACAACTTCCGCCTGACCGAGACCGACCAGACGAACCTGATCGGCGGCGCCGTCCCTGAGCCGGCCGGCTGGGCGATGATGATCGTGGGCTTCCTCGCCGTGGGGTCCAGCCTGCGCGGCGCCCGCCGGCTCGCCGCAGCCTAGCTGGCTAGGCGCCGGCTCCCAGGATCCAGCCTTCCTCGCGCTCGGCGTCCAGCACGACGTCGGCGGCGGTGCCCTTCGCCGGCCCGAACAGGACGCCCAGCTTGTTGGCCTCGTCCAGGCGCGCGAAGTGCTCGGCCGTGGTGCGCACCTGGGCCAGGTCCTTCACCTCGCCGGGCGCCGGCGCGGGCTTGAGCAACGACGGATAGACTTCGGCCACCACCGCCTCGACGCCCGCGAGATCCGCCTCGGTCAGCGTCTTGAACCCCGTCTCGAACGGCCAGGCCTTCAAGCCATCGCCGCGCGCCGCCTTGAGCCTGCGCACGAACGGGATGCCCAGGATCGCCTGACCGCCCACCGAGCCGTTGTAGTAGAGCTTCCAGATCGAGGCCGCGCCCTTGGCCGCGAGGTCGGCGTGGCGGAACTCCGGCAGGTCGTCGGGGCCGTGCTCGCGCGTCCGCTTCGGTTGCAGGGTGGTCAGCGTGTCCTTTGGTGGGCAGCCCCAGAACGGGAACGGGCCGCCGGTGATCCGCCGGTTGATCTCGGACCCGACGCCGAAGCGGTTGTTGGTGTTGTCGGCCTTGTCCTTGACCATCTTGGCGAGCTGGTCCCAGGTCGCCCGCCACGGCTCCTCGCCTGGCAGCTTCAGCGCCGCTGAGAACCCGCGCGGGAAGCCCAGCGGGAAGTCGAAGCCGATCAGGACCCGCTCGCTGCGCTTGCGCAGGTCGTCCAGGATCGCCGTCAGCCGCGTCTCGGCCTCGGCCCGGGTGGGCGGGTTATAGCTCTCGAACGCCATCCGGAAGCGGATGTCGCGCTTGAGCACGCCGATCCAGATGGAGTCCGCGCCGGTGGTCGGCTTCGCGGCCGCGCTCCAGTCGACGATCACATAGGCGCTGAACAGGCGCGGCACGGGTGACTCCGGGGGTACTCGGGGAAGGTGCGAGCGTTCTACGCCATCCGCTCCCGGAAGGGGAGGGAAGCTAGGCGAGCTTCACCAGCATCTTGCCCAGGTTTTCACCCTTGAAGAGGCCCAGGAAGGCGTCCGGGGCCTTCTCGATGCCCTCGAAGACGGTCTCCTTCCACGTCACCTTGCCCTCTTTCACCCAGCCGGACAGGTCGTGCAGGAAGGCCGGCATCATGTCCCACGAGCTCGAGACGATGAACCCTTCCATCCGCAGCTGCTTGCCGACCATCATGAACAGATTGCGCGGGCCGGGGGGCAGTTCGGTGGCGTTGTACATCGAGATCGCGCCGCAGAGCGCGAAGCGGCCAAAGGGCCGGGCCGCGGTCAGGGCCGCTTCCAGGTGCTCGCCGCCGACGTTGTCGAAATAGACGTCGATGCCGTTCGGGGCCGCCTTCATCAGGGCCGCGGTCAAGTCCTTCTCGGCCTTGTAGTGGATGGCGTGGTCGACGCCGATCTCCTTCAGGAAGGCGATCTTTTTGGCGCCGCCGGCCGAGCCGATCACCGTGTGGCCCTTCGCCTTGGCGATCTGCACGACCATCGAGCCCACGGCGCCGGCCGCGCCTGAGACGAACACCACGTCGCCGTCCTTGAGCGCCGCGATCTTCAGGAGCCCGACGTAGGCGGTGAGGCCAGGCATGCCGGCCGCGCCCAGGAAGGCCTGGGGCGGCAGGCCCATCGGGTCGAGCTTCTGCACTTGGGCCGCGGGCGCGTTGAAGCCTTCGCGCCAGCCGAAGCCGGACTGCACGAGATCGCCGGGCTTCAGGGCGCCGTCGCCCGAGGCGACGACCTCGCCGACTGCGCCGCCGTCCATGGCCTTCCCCAGCTGGAAGGGCGGGGTGTAGCTCTGCACGTCGTTCATGCGGCCGCGCATATAGGGGTCGACCGTCATCCAGAGGTTCTTCACCTGCACCTCGCCGGCGCCCGGCGCGGGCAGGTCGACGGTGGCGAGCTCGAAGTTGGCGGCGGTGGGAAGGCCCTGGGGCCGGCTCTTCAGGCGGATCTCGCGGACGGCGGTCATGGGGCTTCCTCCAGCTGATTTTCAAACACTTGTATGACCTTCGGCGGGTGGCGTCGAGGGCGCGCAGCGTGCTAGGCGCGGCGACATGAGCGAGACCTTGCGGGGCGGCGTGATCGGGGCGGGCGTGTTCGGGGGGCACCACGCCCGGCAGTACGCGCGGCTGCCCAGCGTCACCTTCGCCGGCGTATACGATACCCACCCGGACCGGGCGGCCAAGGTGGCCATGCTGCTGGGCGGTCGCGCCTTCGCCGATCTCGAGCACCTGCTGGAGGTCGTGGACGTGGTGACGGTGGCCTCGCCCGCGACGCATCATGCCGACCAGGCGCTGGCCGCCATCGCGGCGGGCAAGCACGTCTACATCGAGAAGCCGATCGCCATTGGGGTCGCCGAGGCCGAGAAGGTGCGCGCCGCGGCCGCCCGGGCCGGTGTCGTCGTCGCCTGCGGCCACCAGGAGCGGGTGGTGTTCCAGGCTATGGGCCTGCTGGACGTGCCGGAGCAGCCGCTCTTGCTGGAGGCGCTGCGCCACGGCCCGCCGTCCGAGCGCAGCCGCGACGTCTCGGCCGTACTGGACCTGATGGTGCACGACATCGACCTGTGCCTGGCGATCGCCGCCTCCGAGCCCGTCACCGCCGAGGCCGAGGGCGTCCGCGGGCCCGACGGTGTCTGGGACATGGTGCGGGCCGAGGCCAGCTTCGAGAGCGGCTTCACGGCCATCCTCGACGTGTCGCGCCAGGCCGAAACGCGGCGGCGGACCATGCGCATCGTGTATCCCTCGGGCGAGGTCGAGATCGACTTCATGGCGCGGACCTTCCGCAACACCACGCCCTATCCGCTGAACGCCGACTTCGCCGACACGCCGGCCGCGACCGACCCGCTGGGGACCAGCGTCGAGGGCTTCCTGCAGGCCGTCCGCGGGCTGGCCCCGCGCCCCGTCGTGACGCCGGACGAGGCCATCGCCGCGCTCGACCTCGCCATCGCCGTCGAACAGGCGTTGGAAGACGCCCCGTAACGGAGATAGGTTCCGCGCCGACCCATTCCGCGGAGGCCCCCATGTCCAGCGCCCACGACTACAGCTTCGACGCCATCAGCGGCGGCCCGCTGCCCATGACGACCTTCAAGGGCAAGGCGGTGCTGGTGGTGAACGTCGCCTCCAAGTGCGGCCTCACCCCGCAGTACGACGGCCTGGAGAAGCTCTACTCCGACTTCAAGGACAAGGGCCTCGTGGTGCTGGGCGTGCCGTGCAACCAGTTCATGGGCCAGGAGCCGGGGTCGGAGGAGGAGATCCAGACGTTCTGCCGGACCACCTACGGCATCGACTTCCCGATGACCGCCAAGGTCGATGTGAAGGACGCCGAGGCGCACCCCTTCTACAAGTGGGCGGCGGGCGAACTGGGCGAGCCGGCGGTCCCGGTCTGGAACTTCCACAAGATCCTGGTGGGCAAGGACGGCAAGGCCCTGCAGGCCTTCGGCCCGCGCACCGAGCCGCAGGATCCGGGGCTGGTGGCGGCTATCGAAGCGGCCCTCTAAGCGCGATCACGAGCCGGGGGTGAGGCCGTGTCGCTCGCCCTTGCGGCCGCGCACGGCCAGGTCGACCGTGAGCAGGCGGCGTTCGCCGTCCATGCGCATCTGGTTGCCGGGCATCCACATCATGGCCACGTAATCGCCGAGCGAATCCTCGACGGCGCGGCTGAAGCCCTGGGCGTCCTGGGCCTTGTTCATCTGCAGCTTGGCGAAGCGGAGGTAGCCGGGGTCGTTCTCAGCCACGCGGCGGGCCCAGGCGAAGGTCTCGGACTCCAGGGAAGCGGCCGGCAGCACGCGGTTGACGAAGCCGGCGTCCGCCGCCTCCTGCGCGGTGATGAACCGGCTTTCGAAGCAGAGCTCCTTGGCGCGGCGGACGCCGATATCCCAGGGGATCGACATGTACTCCACGAAGCCCGGCAGGAACTGGGCGTCCTCAGCGGCGAAGACCACGTCCATGGCGGCGGCCAACATCCAGCCGGCGTAAATGCAGTAGCCCTCGACCATCGCCACGGTCGGCTTCTCGAAGTTGCGCCACTTCAGGAGCAGGTCGAGGTTGTACTTCTTGAAGGCGTCGTAGTGCTGGATGCCGCCGGGCCCGATCTTGGCCGCCCGGTACTCCGCGCCTTCGGGTGTGCCCAGGTCGTGCCCCGTGGAGAACACGCCGCCGGCGCCGCGGACCAGCACGACGCGCACGTCGGGGTCCTTGCGCGCCAGGTCGAAGGCGGCGTCGATCTCGTCCAGCATCCGCCAGCTCTGGGCGTTGCGATAGCGCGGCCGGTTCAACGTGATGACGCCGACGCCCGCGTCCACGGCGTAGAGGATGTCTTCGAACGCCACCGGTCGCTCCCTCGTCTGTTTCGCGCGACTATAGGCCCATGAACGGGAAGGGGCGCCCGGCCTTGCAGCCGGACGCCCCCTCGTTCGCCCCTTCAGGAGGCGATCAGAAGAAGCGGTACTGGAGCTCCACGCCGTAGGTGCGCGGCGGGTTCAGTTCGTAGGTGGTGCTCTGCCCGAACACGCCGGTGCGGCCGGGGGTTGGGTTCGGGAAGGTGGGGGTCGTGCCGGCCCGGCGGGTGGCGGTGGCCCCGTTGGCGTAGCCTTCGTCGTTCAGGATGTTCTTGGCGAACGCGATGATCGTGTAGCGGTCGTCCTTGTCCCGCCAGGTCAGGCGCGCGTCGAGCTGATCGAAGTCAGGCGACTTGTAGTAGCTGCGGTTGAAGATGCTGCCGTACTGGGCGCCGCGCCAGACGTAGGTGATCGAGCCGGTCAGGCGGCCGGGATCGAATTCCCACGTGTAGTTGCCATTGATCGTGAAGCGGTGCTTGGCCGAGTTGGGCAGGCTGTAGCCGCTCAGGTCCTGCAGGAACTGCGGGCCCGCGCAGAAGGCGTCGATGACCGTCGTCGCCTGCGTCCGCCGCGCGCCCGGCGCCTGGGCGCAGGAGTCCGCCCCGTCGACGGCCCGGCCCTCTTTGATCTCGGTGTCGAGGAACGAGTAATTCGCCAGGATCTGCAGGTTCTCGATCGGCTGCCAGATCGACTCGAGCTCGATGCCCTTGGACTCGGCTTTCGGCACGTTGAACAGGATCGAGTTGGCCGTGCCACCCGCCGTGGCGGAGGGCTGTGACAGCGGCACCTGGGCGTTCTTGTAGCGGTAGTAGAATATGTCGCCGTTGATCTGAAGCGTCGGGCCGATGTTGGTCTTCAGGCCGACTTCGAAGCTGTCCAGGGTCTCCTTTTCGGTGCGCGGGTCGGCGCCAAGCGACGTGTCGATGCCGATCCGGAAGCCGCCCGCCTTGTAGCCGCGGCTGTACTTGGCGTAGCCCATGGTGTCTTCGGTCGGGTTGTACTGGAACCCGAGCGTTCCGGTGACCGCCTTCCACTTGTCGTCGTAGAGGCGGGTCTTGAAGCCGCTGACGGGGTCATAGGTGGTCGAGACCACGCCTTCGCCGCCGACGTTGCCCAGGGCGACGCGGGTGACGTCGATGGGCAGGTCCGGATGCAGCGTGCCCGGCGCGAAGACGATGCGCACCCGCTCGTAGCCGTGCTTGTGGTCCGTGCCGTAGCGCAGGCCGACGGTGGTCTTCCACTTGGGCGCGAACTCCCAGTCGATCTGAGTGAAGATCGCCTTGGAGTGCAGGTTGAAGTGGGGGCGGTCGTCGTAAATCCGGCGCAGCGGAGCCGGCGGCGCAAGTCCCCCTCCCGCATCGGCGACGACGGTGTCCAGGCGCGCCTCGTCCGGCAGCTGGGTGAAGACCGGCTGGTCGTAGGTCTCGTGGTAGAGGAAGGCGCCGAAGACGTACTGCAACGGCCCGTCGTGGGTGGAGATGAGGTTGATCTCGTGGCTCCACCACTCCTCGCGCTCCTGGTAGTCGAACTCGTAGCGGGTGGGATAGGTGCGGCGCGGCACGGCGCCCGCCAGGCACGCCGGAACGGCCGCGGCCGGCAGGGTGTGGCAGGTCGAGTACGACTGAACGCCGGTGCCGTCCTGATCGCCGGTCAGGTAGTAGTGGTACTTGGTTCCGCCGGTGATGTACTTCAGGTCGAAGTCGTCGGCGTGGAACGTCCAGTGGTTGGCGACGATGACGGTGTCCTTCAGCTTCACCGTCCCGGGCGTGTTCACGCAGATGGTGCGTGAGTCGTTCAGCGCCGGGTTCACCGCCGGACAGCCCGTGTTCACGTTCGTCGCCAGGCCTGAGTAGGCGAAGCCGGCCTGCGGCACCAGGTTGTTGCCCTGGGACTGCTGGGAGGTCGTGTAGGGGAAGGGCGCCCAGCTCGAACGCGAGCCCGGTCCGCCCGCGCCGTTGTCCCACTTGATCAGGCTGACCTTGAACCAGGTCTCGAACCGGTCGCTGAACTGGATCGCGAGCTGGCCTTCGAAGAAGGTCGTATCGACGACGCCACCCTCGTCCTTGGCGCCTGGCGTTGTGCTGACGTTGTCGAACCAGCCCTTCGTCTGCTTGTCCCAGTTGCCGGCCAGTCGGAACTGCATCCAGTCGGTGATCGGCCCTGAGACCGCCGCCTCCAGGAGATGGCGGTTGTAGTTCTGGTAGGTGCCGCGGACTTCGCCGTACCACTCCTCGGTCGGCCGGCGGGAGACGATGTTGATCGCGCCGCCGATCGAGTTGCGCCCATAGAGCGTGCCCTGCGGGCCGCGCAGCACTTCCAGCCGCTCGATGAAGATCGGCGTCTCGCCGGCCTGGACCGTCGAGGTGGAATAGATGCCGTCGGAATAGACCGCGACCGAAGAGTCGGCGGCGTGGCTGTTGTTCAGGCGGCCGACGCCGCGCAGCGAGATGCGGTCGGTCTGGGTGGAGTACTGCAGTCCGGGCGTGAAGTTCGTCATGTCCTGGACGGTGTTGATGCCGACCAGGTCACGCTTCTCGGCGGTGAACGCCGAGATCGCCACCGGCACGTCTTGCAGGCTCTGTTCCCGCTTCTCGGCCGTGACCACCAGTTCTTCGATCGTGTTGACGGTCTGGGCCTGGGCGGCGCCAACGCCCAAGGAAGCGGCCAGCAGAGTGCTGGACGCCAGCAAGTGGAGTCTAAACTTCATTTGAACTGCCTCCCCTCAGTGTTTTTGTCGGCGGACTAGCCGCCTACTCTCTTGATGACGCCGGGGCCGCCGCCGGTTCATGCGCCAGCGTTCGACCCCGGTGAGAACGCGAACTCAGAACTTGTAGCGAAGCTCGACGCCGTAGGTCCGGGGCGGGGTGACGTAGTAGGTCTTCCGGATGCCCTGGACGCAGTAGATCGTGCCGAGCTGGCCCAGCGCCGGGTTGCCCGTGCCGCGGGTCACCGGGCTGCAGGTCAGGCCCGCCGGGTTCGCTCCGTAGAGGAAGGCGGTGTACTGCCCGTCGACGCGGTCGGACGTGGCGCCCTGGTCGTAGCCGGTGTCGTCGAAGATATTCTTCACATATCCGATGACCTCGAACTTGCCCTTCGCGTCCTTCCAGAGCAGGCGGGCGTCCACCTGATCCCAGGACGGCGCCTTGTTGTACCAGCGCTCGAACAGCTCCCCGTAGGTGTTGTCGCGCCAGGAGTACGAGACGCTGGCGGTGAGCGAGCCGGGGTCAAAGTCCCAGGTGTAGTTGGCCGCAACCGCGATCTTGTTCCGCGGCGCATTGGGCAGGTCGTTGCCCTTCAGGCTCTGGATCCGCTGGAAGCCGCCGCCGGGCAGGCCGGCTGTGGGCTCGTCCAGCACGCAGTCGCCGGCGACCGCCGCGCCGCCGGCCAGGCACTCGGCCAGCGTGTGGATCGGCTGGGCGCCCGGCTGGGCGGCTGTCGGGTCGGTGGTGTCGACCGCGAAGCCTTTCTTGATCTCGGCGTCGATGTACGAGTAGTTCAGGATAAGTTGCAGATTATCAATGGGTTGCCAGAGGATTTCGACCTCGGCGCCCTGCGAGCGGGACTTCGGCGTGTTGTAGAACGACGTCGTCCCCTGAGAGACCGTCTGGCCGAGCAAGGCTCCCGTCTGGACCACGCTGATCGGAATCTGCAGGTTCTTATAGTCGTAGTAGTAGAGGGCTAGGTTGGTCTGGAGCGTCGGGCCCCAGTTCTTCTTCAGGCCGAACTCGAAGGCGTCGACGGTCTCTTCTTCCGAGTAGGGCAGGAAGCTCAGGACCGTGAAGATGCCGATGTTGAAGCCGCCTGAACGGTAGCCCTTCGAATAGCTGAGGTAGCTGAGCGTATCGTCGTCGGGAGCCCACTCGATCTTGGCGGTCCCGGTGACCTTGCTCCATTTGGCGTCATAGTCGCGCGAGGCGAATCCCGTGGCGGGATCGTAGCGCGTTGGGCCCACCACGCCGGTGGGGATTGGGTCCAGGGCCCCACCCGTGCCGCCGGCGACCACGGTGGTCACGCCGGTCAGGTCGAGCGGCGCGGCAAAGATTTCCGGGGGGACGCCGCCCAGGCAGGCGGGCAGGCCGAAGCACAGCAGGCGCACGGACTCGGTGCCGTACTTGCGGTCGTGCGAGTAGCGGATGCCGCCCGTGAAGGTGAAGTCGCCCAGCTCATAGCTGGCCTGGCCGTAGAAGGCGTACGAGGTGTTCTTGACGTCAGGCCGGTTGTCGAACCGGCGGCCGATACCGGGCGGGCAAGCCGCCGCGGGCGCCGAGGCGCCGTTGCCGGGCGAGATGCCGCTCAGGCAGACGCCGAAAGGCGGGGCGATCGCCCACTCACTTTGCCGTTCGTCCTCGATGGTGAAGACGGGCTGGCGGTATTCCTGGTGGTAGTAGTAGGCGCCGGCGATCCACTGGAACGGGCTCTCCTTCGTGGAGACGAGGTTCAGCTCGTGGCTGATGAAGCCGTTCCGCTCCTGATAGTCGAACTCCTCCTGGGGATAGACCCTGGTGCGGGGGCCACCCGTGGGGTTGATCAGGTCGTACTGCGTGACGGCCGGGTCCTGGCTGCCGCCGGGGACCGAGCCCGTCAGATGGTACCAGTACCGCACACCGCCGACGATGTATCTGATGTCGAAATCTTCAGCGTGATAGGTCCAGTGGCTCGCCACCGTATACGCGTTCGGAACGCGCACGTTGTAGGCGGTCGGCCGGTTGATCCGCCAAGGACTGTTGTACGACGCGTTCGTGCAGCCGTCCGGACTGGCGAGGACCACGTTGACCGCAAGCCCACTGCACCCGAAGCCCGGGTTGAAGTGGGTCGCCTCGCTGTAGAATTGGGTGAGGTCGAAGGAGTCGGCCCCATTGGGGTTCGTCGCCGAGCGCAGCGCCTTGCGGCTGCCATCGAGGTTGAAGATCTCGGGAGTCCAGCCGGCCGACTGCGAGCCGGGGCCCCCGGCGCCGTGGCGCCAGTTCGTGAACCCGACCTTGGTCCACATCTCGACCTTGTCGTTGAACTGAACCTGGATCTGCCCTTCGACGTAGAAGCTGTTGAGGACGTTGCCCTCGGACGACATGCCGGGGACGGTGTTCTTGATCCAGCCCTTGGTCTGGCTTTCCCAGTTGGCCGCGAGGCGCAGTTGGACCTTCTCTCCCAGATAGCCGGGCGCCGGACCTGAGACCGCCGCCTCGAGGACCGAGCGGTTGTAGTTGCCATAGGTGGCGCGCACCTCGGCGTAGGGCTCGGTGGTCGGCCGGCGCGAGAGGATATTGATCGCGCCCGCGATGGCGTTGCGACCGTACAGAGTGCCCTGCGGACCGCGCAGGATCTCCACTCGGTCGAGGAATAGCGTCGAGCTGCCGGCTCGCACCGCGAAGGTCTCGTAGACCCCGTCGGCGTAGTTGGCGACCGAGGCGTCCGCCGAGAGCACGTTGGTGAGGCGGCCCAGGCCGCGCAACGACACCCGGTCCGTCGAGGTCGAGTACTGCAGGCCTGGCGTGAAGTTGGTCATGTCCTGGATGGACTGGATGCCGACGATGTCACGCTGTTCCGACGTGAACGCCGAGATCGCGACCGGGACGTCCTGCAGACTCTGTTCCCGCTTTTCCGCCGTGACCACCAGCTCCGCGATCGTGTTGGGACTGGAGGTCTGGGCGTTGGCGGATGCGCCGACGAAGGCGGCCAGCAGAGCGCTGGACGCCAGCAGATATGGCTTGAACCCCATCTGTACTGCCTCCCCGCAGCATTGATGTCAGCGCTATTGGCTGCGCTTGAGAGGCAAGCTGAAGCAGGTCCGATAAACCGTCAACGCAGATTCGGCCGTGTGAACGGCGTTAAGTTAATAGCCCTCAGTTACAGGCTTAGCTGTGCCAAAGTCGTTACCGCATATGACCTTGTAAGCTGGACAGTTTTAAGCAATCATCACGCCGTTTCTGACTTTGTTCATCCCAATGACAACCTAGAGGCGCGCCAAAAGCGCGCCTTCTTTGTTTTTACACCGCCCTAAAACAGCCACAGGTGGGTCGAATTTCGCATTTGCGAAACATATGGATGCCTTACGAAATAAGGGATCACGGCTGTCTTGGAGACCGGCGTTATCTGCACTGCAGCATGGCCGCCCGAGGGTCCGGAAGGTACGCGCGAGGGTTGATCAGGCCACCCTGAGTGGGTCTGCTCTTCCGTCCGGGGCGGGGGGACCTTAGAGAGGGCGCCTCAAGTCGCGGAGGCCCTGTCATGCATCGCAAGCCGGATGGATCCTGGGACAAGTCCCGGCTCCCCAGCCGCCACACGACCGAGGGGCCGGCGCGCGCGCCGCACCGGTCGTACTATTACGCGATGGGCCTCGGCACCCGCGAGATCGCCCAGCCGTTCGTGGGCGTGGCCTCGTGCTGGAATCAAGCGGCGCCCTGCAACACCGCCCTGATGCGCCAGGCCAACGCTGCGGCCGAGGGCGTGACGCGGGCGGGCGGCACGGCGCGCGAGTTCTGCACCATCACCGTCACCGACGGCATCGCCATGGGCCACGAGGGCATGCGCAGCTCGCTGGTCAGCCGCGAGGTGATCGCCGACTCGGTGGAGCTAACCATGCGCGGCCACGCCTACGACGCCCTGGTGGGGATCGCCGGCTGCGACAAGAGCCTGCCGGGCATGATGATGGCCATGCTGCGCCTCAACGTGCCATCCGTCTTCATGTACGGCGGCTCGATCCTGCCCGGTCGCCTCGATGGCAAGGACCTGACGGTTCAGGACGTGTTCGAGGCGGTGGGCCAGTTCTCGGCGGGCACGATCGACGAGGCCCGGCTCTGCCAGGTGGAGCAGCACGCCTGCCCTGGCGACGGCGCTTGCGGCGGCCAGTTCACCGCCAACACCATGGCGCTCGTGTCCGAGGCCATCGGTCTGGCCCTGCCGCTCAGCTCGGCGCTGCCGGCCGTCTACGAGAGCCGTGACGAGTATGCGCGCGCCTCGGGCGAGGCGGTGATGCGGCTGATCGAGCAGAACATCCGCCCGCGCGACATCTGCACCCGCAAGGCGTTCGAGAACGCTGCGGTCGTCGTCGCCGCAACCGGCGGCTCGACCAACGGCGGCCTGCACCTGCCGGCCATGGCGCACGAATGCGGGATCGAGTTCACCCTGCGCGACTTCGCCGAGATCTGCGCACGCACGCCCTACATCGCCGACCTGAAGCCCGGCGGCCGGTTCGTGGCCAAGGACATGGGCGAGGCGGGCGGCGCCCCGATGCTCATCAAGACCCTGCTCGAGGGCGGCTACCTGCATGGCGACTGCATGACCGTCACCGGCAGGACGCTCGCCGAGAACGTGGCCGACGTTGAGTGGCGCGACGACCAGGAGGTCATCCGCCCGATCTCGAACCCGCTGTCGCCGACCGGCGGCGTGGTCGGCCTGTGGGGCAACCTGGCGCCCGACGGGGCGATCGTGAAGGTCGCGGGCCTGAAGCACATCAAGCACCGGGGCCCGGCGCGGGTGTTCGACGGCGAGGAAGCCTGCTTCGCCGCCGTGGAAGCGCGCGACTACAAGGAAGGCGACGTCCTCGTCATCCGCTACGAGGGCGCCAAGGGCGGACCGGGCATGCGCGAGATGCTGTCGACCACGGCGGCCATCTATGGCCAGGGCGTGGAGAACATCGCCCTCATCACAGACGGCCGGTTCTCGGGCGCCACGCGCGGCCTGTGCGTGGGTCACGTCGGCCCCGAGGCGCAGGAAGGCGGGCCGATCGCGCTGGTGAAGGACGGTGACATCATCACCATCGACGCCGAGACCGGGACGATCGAGCTGGAGGTGGACGCCGCCGAGCTGGAGCGCCGCAGGGCCGACTGGAAGCCGCGCAAGACCAACTACCAGTCCGGCGCGATCTGGAAGTTCGCCCAGGCCGTGGGCCCCGCCCACCTTGGCGCGACCACCCACCCGGGCGCTGCGGCCGAGACCCACGTCTACGCGGACATCTGATGAAGACCATCGGCGTCCTGGGCGGGATGAGTGCGGAATCCACCGCGGTCTACTACCGCGAGCTGAACCGCCTGGTGCGCGAGCGCCTTGGCGGACTGCACTCGGCCGAGCTGCTGATCCGGTCGGTGGACTTCGCGCCGATCGCCGAGCTGCAGGCCAAGGATGACTGGGACGCCACCGGCGCCCTGTTGGCGGAGGCGGCTACGCGGCTGGAAGGCGGCGGCGCGGAGGTGATCGTGCTGGCCACCAACACCATGCACCTGAACGCCGACGCGATCTGCGACGCCATCGGCGTGCCCTTCCTCCATATCGGCGACGCGACGGCCGCGGCGCTGAAGGCGCGTGGCGTGAGGCGGCCGTTGCTGCTGGCCACGCGCTTCACCATGGAGAAGGACTTCTACAAGGACCGGCTCCGCGCCGCCGGCCTCGACCCCTTGATCCCGAGCGACGCGGACCGCGAGCGCCTGCAGGCGATCATCTATGACGAACTCTGCCAAGGAATGGTGAAGCCCACGTCCCAGGCCGAAGGGATGCTGATGGTCGAGCGCGGCCGCGCGGCGGGCGCCGACGGCGTCATCTTCGGCTGCACGGAGGTGGGCCTGCTGCTCTCGCCGGGCGACATCGACGTCCCGGTGGTCGACACCTCGATCGTCCACTGCGAGGCGGCGGTGGAGTTCGCGTTGGGCTGAGGGTCACCAGACGCCCGGAAGCAGCCGGAAGCGGACCTTATGGCGGTAGTCGTCGTAGCCGGCCAGCTCCTTTGAGAGGACCCGTTCCTCGCCGATGGACCGCAGGGCGACGAGCAGGATCATGGCGGCGCCGCCGACAAGGCCGATGCGCGAGCCCAGCAGCATGGGCGTTCCCAACATCCAGAGGGTCGCGCCGGCATAGAGCGGGTGTCGCACCACCGCGTAGGGCCCGGTGTCGATCACATGCTGCTGGCGGTCGGTCTGCACCTGCACTGCCGGGGCCGCAAAGCTGTTCTCGCGGAAGGTCCGCCACGCGATGGCCATGCAGGTCAACGCCATCGCGCCGCCCACAGCCTGAACCGGCCAACCCCAGGCCGGCGGGTTGAGCCGCGCCTCCCAACCCATCGCGATGAACCACGCCGGGACGCCGAGCAGCAGCACGGTGAAGAACACCCGGTCCCAACCGCGCAGTCCGCGGCCGCCCGAGACCGACGTGCGCTCCTTGAGCAGGGCGGGGTCCGTGCGCGCGAGCCCATAGGCCATCGCGACGCTCGTGACGACGAAGAGCACGATGAAGACCCAGGCTTGCGGCCAGTCCAGGCGGCCGGCCGGGAAGAACAGCATCAGGCCGAAAAGAACCGCTATCACCGCGGTCTGTGCGATCGCTCGACCGAACATTGCGCGCCTCAGGGCAGGGCAGCCACCCCGAACATATAGGGATGCCCCCAGGCCAGCGCCGCCCAGGCGACGACGCCCAACAGGATACGCCACCAGCCGATCTCACCCAGGCTGAGCTTCTGCCGGCCGGCCAGGATCGCGGCGAACGGGATGTTCGAGGTCTGGGCGGCGAAGGCGTCCCAGGTCGCGCCCAGCGCGCGCTTGCGCTTGGCGTCGATGCTGGCCGTGCCAAAGAGCGCCAGCAGCAGCAGCGAGCCGAACAGCACCAGGCTGGCGCGCTCGCCGTTCACGACCAGGTGGCCGAACGCCCAGATCGCCACGCCCCAGAGGAACGGGTGGCGGGTGATGCGCAGCATGCCCTGGATCGCGTCGGGCCGTTCCAGGACGCTTTCCTGGCGCACGCTGGTGGGGTTTCGGGTGGCGAGGCCCGGCACGATCAGCAGCATGGCCACCAGCTGCAGCACGAGCTGCACCTGCCGCGAGGCGTCGCCGACGGTCCAGTAGACCGCGTTCCACGACTCGGTCCGCGCCTGGGCGAACCCGTAGCCCAGCCAGCCCAGGCCCGCGAACGAGGCCAAGACGAAGAGGCCAGTGTAGGGGCCCTGGCCGATGCGCGCGATGATCCCGTCCCGAAGGCGCGTGCCCGAGACGAACAGGTGGATCGCGATGAAGAAGGCGGCGGCGGCGAGCAGGTTCAGCATGGCGTCCAACCTTCGGCCCGTTGTGTTTACAATGTCAATTTATAGCGTCTTCGGAATCGTCTTCAAACGCATCGTCGTCGAAGAGGGGACCGGCCGCGACGGGCGGCGGGCGTGTGGCGATCGGCGCGGGCGCCGCGGCGGGCTTGGCGACCGGCCGGCGGAGGAGCGATTCCATCCGCGACATCCAGCTGTTGGCCTCGTGCAGGGCCCCGTCCGCGTCGAGGCGCCCGCGGCGGCCCTCGTCCTCGAGCCGCCAGAGGTCGAGGTTGAAATCGGGATAGCCGGGGTCGTCGAAGACAAATCGGAGGCGCACCAGCTCCGCGGGATCGGCCAGCTGGTCCAGCGGCCGCCGCGGCTCGCCGCGGAAGGCCCGCGCCGCCACCTGGCGGTCGACGATCAGCTCCACGCCGGTCAGTTCGTCCAGGCGGTAGTCGAGCCGCCAGCCGCCCTTGTCCCACGCGACGCAGACCCGTCCCGCGCTCAGGTCGAACCCGATGCCGGCGCCGCGGCCGCGGGCGATCAGCAGGGGCTGGGGAACGGCGTCCAGCCCCTCGGTCAGGGTGCGCCGGATGCGGCGGCCCTCGTCGAGGAACCAGACGACGGCGCCTCCCAGCAGCGTCAGCGCGCCGCCGGCGAGCGCGAGCAGTGTCAGGAGCCTCGCGAGCTCTTCCATGTGCCGAGACTACGCCGTTCGCCTGAGTCGGCTAAGCCGACCGGATCACGGGGATATGCGGGGCCGCGTCGAGAGGGACCAGGCCCTTCAGCCGCGGGTCGTCGATGACCTCCACCTCGCGGTAGAAGGGTGTGAAGCCCGAGCGGATGTAGAACTGGACCGCGTTCTGGTGGTCGAAGGTGCAGGTGTGCACCCAGAACCGCTTGATCGGCTGCGACCAGGCCCGCCGGATCGCCCGGTTCATCAGCCAGCGCGCCGCCCCGCCGCCCACGAGTCCCTTCGTGACCCCGAAGAAGGCCAGTTCGCAGGTCTCGGGCTCGGCGAAATCGAGCTCCAGCATGCCCGTCTCGCCGCCGGGCGCCTCCAGCCGATAGACCTCCACCTTGGGGTCCTGGACGATGGCCAACAGCTCTGCGGCCGGCATCTGCAGGCGGCTGAACCACATCCAGTCGTGGCCGACGGCGGTGTAGAGCGCCAGGTACTCCTCGCGCGTCGGGGCCTCGATGCGCCGCAGCGTCCACTCGGGGCTCTCGACCTCCGGGCGAAGCGCTGGCGCCGCGAACATCTGCAGCCCGGTGACGATCGCCGCGGCCTTGCCGGGCGGCACGTCGTGGAAGCCGTCGGACAGCATGGCCTAGAGATCGAGCTCAACCACGAGGGGCACGTGGTCGGACGGCTTGTCCCAGGCGCGCACGTGCTTGTGGATCGCGGCGCCCGCCAGCTTGTCGGCCGCCTGGGGCGAGAGCAGGGCGTGGTCGATGCGGATGCCGTTGTTCCGCTGCCAGGCGCCGGCCTGGTAGTCCCAGAAGGTGAAGGCGCCCGGCGCGCCGTCGGCCTGCAGATAGGCTTCGGTGAGCCCCAGGTTCTTCAGCGCCCGAAAGGCGCGGCGGGTTTCCGGCTGGAAAAGGGCGTCATCGACCCAGTTCTCCGGGTGCGCCGCGTCCCGCACCTCGGGGATGACGTTGTAGTCGCCGAGCAGGCAGAACGGCTCTTCCCAGGACAACAACTCGCGGGCGTGCGCGTTCAGCCGGTCCATCCAGGCGAGCTTGTAGCCGAACTTCTCCGTGGCGACGGGATTGCCGTTCGGCAGGTAGATCGAGGCCACGCGCACCGGCTCGGGGCCGGAGACCACCGCCTCGATGTAGCGGGCCTGTTCGTCGCCGTCGTCGCCGGGCAGGCCGCGGCGGATGTCCTCCAGCGGCGTCTTCGAGAGCAGGGCCACGCCGTTGTAGGTCTTCTGGCCGTAGATGGCGACGTTATAGCCAAGCCGTTCAAAGGCTTCGGTCGGAAACTTCTCGTCGATGCACTTGATCTCCTGCAGGCACGCGACGTCCGGGGTGGCCTCCTCGAACCAGCGCACGACCGTCTCCAGCCGCGCGTTGACCGAGTTCACGTTCCAGGTGGCGATCCGCATCCCAAGCTCCCGTTGCGGCGCCGAAGCTAGTGGCGCGGGCAGTGTTGCTCAATGGGCCCGACGCAGCCGCGCGCGGTGCTAGATCGAGAAGCTTACCCCGCAACCGCAGCTGGACTTGGCGTTGGGGTTGCGGACACGGAATTCGGCCCCGGCCAACTCGTCCACGAAATCGATCTCCGACCCCTTCAGCAGGGCCAGCGACACCACGTCGACCAAGGCCGCGGCGCCGTCGCGTTCGACCCTCAGGTCGTCGGGCTGGGCCTCGTCCACCAGGTCGAACTGGTACTGGAAGCCTGAGCAGCCGCCGCCCTCCACGGCCACGCGCAGCATCACCGGGCGGCCCTCGTGGGCGCCGATGGCCTGGATGCGTTTCGCCGCGGCGGGCGAGAGGGTGAGTTCGGTTGTGGTCATGCTCTGTTAGACGACGATGGGCCTCGACTATATGAGGGCGTCCTAGGCTTCGACCAAGAGGCCATGAGTTCAGAACGGTTTTATGGCCTCCACGCTCCCCCCTCGGGCTCCCTTCGCCGAACAGCCTGCCGCGTCACGGGGCCGCAAGGTCCCGGAGGCCCACAGCCGTACGCGCACCGACTTCGCCCGCGACCGCGATCGCATCATCCACTCCACGGCGTTCCGGCGCCTTAAGGAAAAGACGCAGGTGTTCGTGGCCCATGAGGGCGACCACTTCCGCACGCGCCTGACCCACTCGCTCGAGGTGGCGCAGATCGCGCGATCGGTGGCCACGGCGCTCGGCCTGGACGCGGACCTCGCCGAGACCGTCGCCCTGGCGCACGATCTCGGGCACCCGCCGTTCGGCCACGCCGGCGAGGACGAGCTGCAGATCCAGATGCAGGGCTACGGCGGCTTCGACCACAACGTCCAGACGTTCCGGGTCGTGACCAAGCTGGAGCGTCGCTATCCGCGGTTCGACGGCCTGAACCTGACCTGGGAGACCCTGGAAGGGGTGATCAAGCACAACGGCCCGGTGGTGGACCAACTCGCCAAGCCGTCCTGGAGCGCGATTTCCGAGTTCGACGGCCAATATGCGCTGCGGCTCGACACCTGGGCGTCGGCCGAGGCGCAGGTCGCGGCCCTCGCCGACGACATCGCCTACAACAACCACGACGTCGACGACGGCGTCCTGGCGGGCCTCTTCAACCTCGACGAACTGGCCGACGTTCCGCTGATCGGGCCGCACGTGAAGAGCACCTGGGCCGACTACCCGGACTGCGAGCCGGGCATCGTGCGGCTGGAGGCCGTGCGGCGGATGATCGGAGCCATGGTCGACGACGTCATGGCCGAGACACGGCGGCGCGCCGAGGCGGACAAGGTGGGCTCGCCCGAGGACGTCCGCATGCTGGGCCACGCCCTGGTGTCGTTCTCGCGCGACATGATCGAGGACCTGGCGGTCCTGCGCCGCTTCCTGATGGAACGGATGTACCGCCACTGGAAGGTCAACCGCACCCGCAGCCAGGCCCGCCGCATCCTGGCCGAGATGTTCCAGCTGTTCATGGCCGAGCCCGACGTGCTGCCCGCCGAGTGGTTCGCCCGCGCCCAGGGCCGCGACGAGGCCGGGCGGGCGAGGGTGGTCTGCGACTACATCGCCGGCATGACCGACCGCTTCGCGATCGAGGAGCACCGCAAGCTGTTCCACCTCGACGTCTGGAACTGACGCCGCCGTGGACGTGCTGGTGGTGAGAGCGCCGATGTACCACTCGCCGGGCGACGAGGCGGCCTTCGCGGGCTGGCTGAAGCGAATCCGGGCGGTGAGCGGCGTGCAGAACCGCGGGCGCGATCTGCACATCCAACTGCGGCCGGGAAAGGTCTCGTCCGACGAGCTGCGCGAGTTCCGGGCGCTGTTCCACCGCTACGGCATGGACACCAGCGACATCGAGGGGCTGGGGCGGCGCTGAACACCCACAGGATTCAGGGGGCTGCCACACTCCGGTCCTTCCGCGCTCCGATAGACTGCCTCTCTGCGCACTTGATTCGCCTTCGGAGCCTTCGCGATGTCCGACCATGAGCGCGGCGCCTATACGCCGCCCCACGCCGACGCCCCGCTGAGCTTCGACCCGCGCCAGCCCGTGCGCGGCGCACGGCCGATTCCGCTGACCCTGATTCTGTCGGTGCTGGTGCTGGCGGCGCTGGTGGCCGCGATACTGTGGTTCTACCAGTCGGGCGTGCGCCAGGCCGGCCAGGCGCCGCAGACGGTGGGCGCCCCCATCGTCGGCATCAAGGAGGCCGCCAAGGCGGACGCACAGCCGCAGGATCCTGCCGCGGGCCTGCAGATCTACCGTTCCGACGAGGCGGCGGGCGGCCAGATGCAGACGCTGCCGGCCGAGCCCACCTTCGCCCCGCCGCCCGAGACGCCCCAGGCGCGCCCGACGACGCCGATCGTGGTGGCCCAGGCGCCGCCCGCCAAGCCCCCGCCGGCGCAGGCTGCGCCCAAGGCGGCCGCGCCCCCACCCGCCGCGACCCAGGCGGCCCTGAAGCCTCCGATTCCGGCCACGCCTGTCGCCAAGCCCGCGCCGCCGCCGGCCCAGAAGGTCGCCGCCGCGCCGCCACCGCCGGAGAAGAAGGCGCCTGCGCCCGAGCCCAAGGCCGCGGCCTCGGGCGGCGCGCGGGTGCAGATCGGCGCGGTGTCGTCGACGGCGATCGCGGACAAGGCCTGGAAGGAGGCGGTCGCCGCCGCGCCCGGCCTCGCCGCGGGCAAGGGCAAGGCCGTCGAGAAGATCGAGGGCGGGTCGCTCTACCGCACGTTCGTCACCGGCTTCGGCTCGCGCGCCGACGCCCAGGCCTTCTGCGCCAAGCTGCAGTCCGCCGGGAAGAGCTGCTTCGTCCGGTGAGCGTGACGGCCTGCATCCTGGGCTGTTCGGGACCGGTCCTGACAGCGCAGGAGCGCGCCTTCTTCGCGGAGGTCCGGCCGTGGGGCTTCATCCTCTTCGGCCGCAACGTCGACACGCCGGAGCAGGTGCGGGCGCTTACGGCGGCGCTGCGCGAGATCGTGGGCCGCGCCGACGCGCCGATCCTGGTGGACCAGGAAGGCGGCCGCGTGCAGCGCCTGGGCCCGCCGCACTGGGGGCGCTATCCACCCGGGCGGGCCTACGGAAAGCTGAAGACGGCCGACCCGCTGGTGCGGCGGGAGATCGCGCGCCTCGGTGGCCGGTTGATCGCCCATGACCTCGCCGCGGTCGGCATCAACGTCGACTGTCTGCCCGTACTGGACGTGCCGGCGCCCGGCGCGAACCAGGTGATCGGCGACCGCGCCTATGCCGACACGCCGGAGGAGGTGGCGCTGCTGGGCCGGGCCGCCGCCGAGGGACTGCTGGCCGGCGGCGTTCTCCCGGTCGTCAAGCACATGCCCGGCCAGGGGCGGGCGAGCGCCGACAGCCATCTCGAGCCGCCGATCGTCGACGCCAGCTGGGAGGAGCTCGACGCCCGCGACTTCGTCCCGTTCCGCGCGCTGTCCGACATGCCGATGGCGATGACGGGGCACGTGATCTACGCCGCGATCGACCGCAAGCGACCGGCGACGACCTCGGGCAGCGTGATGCGGACGGCGATCCGCGGCGCCATCGGCTTTGCAGGCCTGGTGATGAGCGACGACCTGTCGATGAACGCGCTCGCGGGGAGCCTCCAAGAGCGGGGGGCGGATGCGCGCGCCGCCGGCTGCGACGTGGTCCTGCACTGCAACGGCGACCTGGCCGAGATGGCGGCGGTGGCGGCCGGGGCCGGACCGTTGCGCGGCAGGGCGGCGCGGCGGGCGGAGGCGGCGCTGGCGCGGCGACCGAAAGCTGTGGAGCCCTTCGATGCGGCGGCGGGCCGCGCTCGCTTCGACTCCGCGTTTGAGGGAAGGTTCGCGGCATGAGCGGCGGATTCCAGCCCAGCCTCGACTTTTCCGCCGCCGCAAGCGCGGCCGAGGACGGCGAGGCGCTGATCGTCGACATCGAGGGCTACGAGGGTCCGCTGCACGTGCTGCTTGCGCTGGCGCGCACCCAGAAGGTCGACCTGCTCAAGCTGTCGGTGCTGAAGCTGGCCGAACAGTACCTGTCCTTCGTGCAGGAGGCGCGACGGCTCCGGTTCAGCCTCGCGGCCGACTACCTCGTGATGGCGGCCTGGCTGGCCTATCTGAAGTCGCGCCTATTGCTGCCCAAGCCCGAACAGCCCAAGGCCGAGGAGCCGCCGGCCGAAGAGATGGCCGCGCGCCTGGCCTTCCGCCTCGCCAAGCTGGAGGCCATGCGCAACGCGGCCGAGACCCTGCGCACCGCCCCGCAGCTGGGCCGCGAGGTGTTCGGCCGCGGCGATCCCGAGGCGATCCGCATCGTGCCGTCGGGCCGCATCGAGGGCGACCTCTACAGCCTGATGAGCGCCTACATCGGCCAGCGCCAGAAGGAGGCGCAGCGCAGCTACAAGCCGGCCATCCCGCACACCTATCCGCTGGAGGACGCGCGCGATCGGCTGCGTCGCCTGCTGCCCGACCTCGACCGCTGGACGCCGCTGGCGGGCGTGGCGCCGATGGGGACGCCGACCGCCGGCCCAACGCGAGCCTCGTACGTGGCCTCGACGCTGTCGGCCAGCCTGGAGCTGGTGAAGGAGGGCGCGCTGGAGGCCCGCCAGCTGGAAGCCTTCGCAGACATCTTCCTGCGGGCGAAGCGCAATCCCTCCCCTTCAGGGGAGGGTGGCGAGCCAAGCGAGACGGGTGGGGATATGCGGGCCGGAGCTGGGCATGCGTGATGATCCACACTTCCCCACCCTGGCGCCTGCGGCGCCTGTCCCTCCCCTGAAGGGGAGGGAGCCGTGAGCGACGCCATCGAGACCGCCCGCGAGATCGAGGCGCTGCTATTCGCCGCCGCCGGCCCGCTGACCGAGGCCGACCTCGCCAAGCGGCTGCCCGAAGGCGCTGACGTGGCCGGCGGCTTGGCCCTGCTTTCGCGGCGCTACGAGGGACACGGCGTGGTGCTGGCCAACGTGGCAGGCGGCTGGCGCTTCCAGACCGCCGAGGACCTCGCCTGGCTGATGACCGAGGAGCGCGACGAGCCGCGCCGACTGTCGAAGGCCGCCCAGGAGACGCTCGCCATCATCGCCTACCACCAGCCGGTGACTCGGGCCGAGATCGAGTCGGTGCGCGGCGTGCAGGCGTCCAAGGGGACGCTGGACGTCTTGCTGGAGCTGGGCCTCGTGCGCATGCGCGGCCGCCGCCGCACGCCGGGCCGGCCGGTCACCTACGGCACCACCGACGCTTTCCTGGAGCACTATGGGCTCGCCAGCCTCGCCGACCTGCCGGGCATGGCCGAGATGAAGGCCGCCGGCCTGCTGTCGCTGGACCTGCCGCCGGACTTCGCAGTGCCCAATCCGGACGCCCTGGCAGCCGACGAGGACCCGCTGGACGCCGATGCGCCCGAGTTCCACGTCGATTTCCTGGGCGAAGACGAAGGCGCGCACTGATGCCGCGTTGGCTTGCAGGCGGCGGAACGACTATATAGCGCCGTGAGACAACGGGTGGTCGCCACAGGGGCGTCGCCCAAGGAGAGTTCAGCGCATGGGCGCCCTCAGCATCTGGCATATCCTTCTGATCGTGGTCGTGGCCGCGCTGCTGTTCGGCGGCCGGGGCAAGATCTCCGGCCTCATGGGCGACACGGCCAAGGGCATCCGCGCCTTCCGTGACGGCCTGAAGGGCGAGGACAGCTCGGAAGAAGCCAAGAAGACGCTTCCGACCGACGACAAGGACGGCGCGCGCGGCTGATCGCGCGCAATGCAAAGGTAATCCGCGCCGGCCGCCTTGATGCGGCCGGCGCTTCTCATTAGGCCTCCGCCATGCTCCCTGAAGTCGGCATGACCGAGCTCATCGTCATCGCCATCGTGGCGTTGATCGTCGTGGGCCCGAAGGACCTCCCGATCCTACTCCGCCGTTTCGGCCAGTTCATGGCCAAGCTGCGCGGCATGGCGTCCGAGTTCCGCGCCAGCTTCGACGAAATGGCGCGCCAGTCCGAGCTGGACGAACTGCGCAAGGAGGTCGAGGCCATGCGCCGCGGCCAGTTCGGCGGCACGGACTACGGCGCCGAGATGAATTCAACCGTCAGCGAGATCGAGCAGTCGATGGCCGACGTGGGCGTCCAGCTGCATCCGCCGATGAGCTACCAGTACGACGCCGCCGAAGCGGCGCCGCCGCTGCAGATCTCCGAAGCCCCGCCCGCGGAGCCGAAAACGCCGCGGGCGAAGAAAAAGGCCACAAACGGCGCGGCCGAGCCGGCCGCCAAGCCGAAGCGCGCCGCCAAGCCCAAGGCCGCCGCCGACGTCGCCCAGGCGCCTAAGCCGCGCAAGCGCACCGCCAAGATCGTCGAGGGCGGCGCGTGAGCTACGAACGCGACGAAGCCGAGATCGAGGCGTCCCGCGCGCCGCTGCTGGATCACCTGATCGAGCTGCGGTCGCGGCTGATCATCTGCGTGGTGGCGATCGTGATCGGGTTTGCGATCTGCTTCGCCTTCGCCGACCCGATCTACCGGGTGCTGCTGCATCCGTT
Organism: Phenylobacterium sp.; assembly: GCF_036402295.1. Lineage (GTDB taxonomy): Bacteria > Pseudomonadota > Alphaproteobacteria > Caulobacterales > Caulobacteraceae > Phenylobacterium. Next base: position 25,907 of record NZ_DASWTE010000010.1, on the reverse strand, counting down.
CAAAATGGCCGCCCAGATGTACGCGGCGACCGGCAAGGGGCACGCGGGAGGGCCGTTCGACCTCCTGTTCGTGCTGATCGGACTGAAGGAAGCGCCCGCCGCCACGGGCGATCTGCGCCTGATGTTCACCGCGCCGCTCGAGTTCTTCTTCACGAAGCTGAAGCTGGCCGGTTTCGGGGCTGTGATCCTGACCTTCCCGATCCTGGCGTGGCAGGTCTACGCCTTCGTGGCGCCCGGCCTCTACCGGCGGGAACGGCACGCCTTCCTGCCGTTCCTGCTGGCCGCCCCGGTGCTGTTCGCGATGGGCGCGGCGCTGGTCTACTACATCATCCTGCCCTTCGTGCTGTGGTTCTCATTGAGCCAGCAGATCATGGGCGCCGGCATCGCCGTCGAGCTGCTGCCCAAGGTCTCGGACTACCTGACGCTGGTCACGACCCTGCTGCTGGCGTTCGGCCTCTGCTTCCAGCTTCCGGTGGTGCTGACCCTTCTGGGCCTGGCCGGCATCGTGAACTCGTCGATGCTCTGGAAGGGCTGGCGCTATGCGGTGTTCGCCGTGGTGGTGGTGGCCGCCATCGTCACCCCGCCGGACCCGATCAGCCAGCTGCTGCTCGCGACCCCGATCATCCTGCTCTACTTCGTCTCGATCGGCTGCGTGAAGCTGATCGAACTGCGCCGGAAGAAGGAAGACGCGGCCGCCGGCACGGACATCGTGGCCACCTGAGGCACGTGGCCCCTCATCCGGCCGGATGAGGGGTGGGGGGTTGGCCCGCTTCCCGACGCGCTCTAGAGAAACCGCTTCCTCATCCCCTAGCGGCGCCCATGCACGACATCCGAGCCATTCGCGAAACCCCCGAGCTTTACGAGAAGGCGTGGGCGGCGAAGGGCTCGTCCGGGAAGGTGGCCGAGATCCTGGAGCTGGACGCGAAGCTGCGCGCCGCCCAGACGGCGGGGCAGGCCGCCCAGGCCGAGCGCAACGAAGCCTCCAAGAAGATCGGCCAGGCCAAGGCCCAGAAGGACGAGGCGGAGGTCACGCGCCTCATGGCGCACGTGGAGGTGCTGAAGAAGACGCTGGAGGAGCACACCGAGACCGAGCGCGCATCCGGCGAGGCGCTGCGGACCATCCTGGCGGCGCTGCCGAACATCCCGCTCCCGGACGTGCCGCAGGGCGCCGACGAGCACGACAACGTCGAGGTCCGCCGCTGGGGCGAGCCCTCCGCGATCGCGAACCCGAAGGACCACGTCGATATCGGGGAAGCCCTGGGCCTGCTGGACTTCGAGGCGGCCGCGCGGATGAGCGGCGCACGCTTCGTGGTCCTGAAGGGCCAGCTCGCGCGGCTCGAGCGCGCCATCGGCCAGTTCATGCTGGACCTGCAGACCCAGGAACACGGCTACCTCGAGGTGGCGCCGCCGCTGCTGGTCAACGACGCGGCCGCCTACGGCACGGACAAGCTGCCGAAGTTTGCCGAGGACCTGTTCCGGACCACCGACGGCCGCTGGCTGATCTCCACCTCGGAGATGTCGCTGGCCGCCCTGGTCATGGACCAGATCGTGGCCGAGGAGGAGCTGCCTCTGCGCGTGACGGCGCTGACGCCCTGCTTCCGCTCGGAGGCCGGCGCCTCGGGCCGCGACACGCGCGGCATGATCCGCCAGCACCAGTTCAACAAGGTGGAGCTCGTCTCGATCGTCGCGCCCGAGACGTCCGAGGAGGAGCACGAGCGGATGGTCGGCTGCGCCGAGACGGTGCTGAAGCGCCTGGAGCTGCCGTTCCGTACGGTGCTGCTGTGCACCGGCGACATGGGATTCGGCGCGCGCAAGACCTACGACCTGGAGGTCTGGCTGCCCAGCCAGGGCAAGTACCGCGAGATCAGCTCGTGCTCGAACTGCGGCGACTTCCAGGCCCGGCGCATGGACGCCCGCACCAAGAAGGCCGGCGAGAAGGGCACCCGCTTCCTCCATACGCTGAACGGCTCGGGCCTCGCGGTGGGCCGCACCCTGGTGGCGATCATGGAGAACTACCAGGACGAGGGCGGCCGGATCGCCATCCCGCAGGCCCTGCACCGCTACCTGCCGGGGATGACCCACATCGGGGGTGAGGGTTGAGGATCCTCCTCACCAACGACGACGGCATCCACGCCGATGGGCTGGAGGCGCTGGGGCGGATCGCGGCCAAGCTGTCGGACGACGTCTGGGTGGTGGCCCCCGAGTATGAGCAGTCCGGCGCCAGCCGGGCGCTGACCCTGGCCGATCCGATCCGCGTGCGCACGCTCTCGGACCGCCGCTTCGCCACCACCGGCACGCCCACCGACTGCGTGATGCTGGGGATCAACGAGCTGATCCCCGGCAAGAAGCCCGACCTCGTGCTCTCCGGCGTGAACCGCGGTGCGAACCTCGCCGAGGACGTGACCATGTCGGGGACCGTCGCGGGCGCCATCGAGGGCATGGCGCTGGGCGTGCCGTCGATCGCGCTCTCGCAGATGGGCTTCTACGAGCCCGGGACCAGCTTCGCGCCGGCCGAGGCCTTCGGGCCGGGGATCATCAAGCGGCTGGTCGAGATCGGCTGGCCGTCGGACGTGGTGCTGAACGTCAACTTCCCGAACGGGGAGGTGGACAACATCAAGGAGGTCGAGGTCACCCGCCAGGGCTTCCGCGACTTCCAGATCCGCCACGCCGAGAAGCGCTCCGACCTGCGCGGCCGCGACTACTACTGGGTGGGTTTCCGCCAGCTCCGCTCGAGTCCACCCGAGGGCACCGACCTGCGCGCCCTTTACGACGGGCGAATCTCGGTGACCCCTCTGCACATTGATCTCACGCATGCCGCCACGGTCCACGACCTGAAAGGCAAGCTGGGCGGCGTCCCGCCGAAGGTTTGACATGACGGCGCCCGAAGACACGCCCGAAACCCGCATGGCGCGCCTGATCCTGGCGTTGCGCAGCCAGGGGGTGACCGATCCCAAGGTGCTGTCGGCTATCGAGACGACGCCCAGGCCTCTGTTCACCCAGGAGCTCTTCAAGGAGCGGGCGTTCGAGGATTCGGCCCTGCCTATCGCCTGCGGCCAGACCATCAGCCAGCCGTTCATCGTGGGCCTGATGACCCAGGCGCTGCAGATCGACAAACGCGACCGGGTGCTCGAGATCGGCACCGGCAGCGGCTACCAGACCACGATCCTCTCGAAGCTGGCCCGGCTGGTCTACACGGTCGAACGCTACCGGACGCTGATGAAGGAGGCCGAGGGCCGCTTCAAATCGTTGGGTCTGACCAACGTGATCACCCGCTTCGGCGACGGCGGGGAGGGCTGGCCCGAGCAGGCGCCTTTTGACCGCATTATGGTCACGGCGGCGGCGCCGGGAGAGCCGAAGGCTTTGCTTTCGCAGCTGAAACCGACGGGCGTCCTGGTGGCGCCGATCGGGAAGGGCCCGGTCCAGGTCCTGCGCCGCTACACCGGCGACGGGCATGGTGGGTTCACCGTGGAGGACCTTATCGACGTCCGCTTCGTGCCGCTCCTGGATGGCGTGGCCAAGGAGCTCTGACCTTTTCGTGTTCGGTTTGCGGGTTGGCGGGGGCGCCGGCTCACGACCATCATCCCCCCTCACGCCCCGCTTGATTCTGCGAACTGTCCCGGAGCGGCGATGCCTCACCTGTTCGAACGCACGGCCCTGATCCTGCTCGCCGGCACGGCGCTGACCGCCTGCGCCTCCACGCCGCCGGGCCAGCCGCCGCGCGTTCAGCTGCCCCCGGCCGCGAGCTCGCCGCCGCAGGCGCTGGCCGAGGCGCCGTCCGCGGAGCCCGCCGAGGTTGTCCTCCTGGACCTGCCGCCCGCCGCCGCAACGGTCGCTGCGCCCGCCGTGGCGGAGGCCATCGCCGAGGCCGAGGGCGCCGTGGTCGCGCCGGGCGAAGACGCCTTCCAGCGCAGCCGGTCGCGGGGCCCCGCGGCCACCTACACCGTGCGCCGGGGCGACACCCTGGCCGAGATCGCCAACCGGCTCGGGACCGAGATCGACGACCTGGCGCGCCTGAACGGCCTGAAGCGGCCCTACCGGCTGCAGCCCGGCCAGGTCCTGAAGAACCCGAAGGCGCCGAAGGCCGCCGCCACGTCGCGCGCTTCGCGGGCTTCCGCCGGCGCCTCGACCAGCGGTGGGACCTACACGGTCCGTCGCGGCGACACCCTGTTCGCGATCGCCCAGCGCAACGGCACGACGGTCGAGGCGCTGCGCCGGGCGAACGGCATGGGCCGCAACGCCTCGCTGATCCCAGGCCGCAAGCTGAAGCTGCCGGGGGGCGCCGAGGCCGAGGAGCGCGCCGAGGCCCCCGACGAGGACGCCGCGCTCGCCGAGCGCATGGCCAACGCCGCCGCGCGCCGCGACCAGCCCCAGGCCGACGAGCCCGAGCCGCCGGCGCGTCCGGGCGAGCGCGTTGTGACCGACCGCCAGGTGACGGGCCGCGTCGTGACCATCGACATCCCCGGCCGGTCCTACAAGGTGAGGAAGGGCGACAACCTCGAGCGCGTCGCCAACCGCCTCGACAGCAACGTCGCCGAACTGGCGCGGATCAACAAGCTGAAGCGGCCCTACCGCCTGCAGCCTGGCCAGACGATCCGTGGGCCCGGGACGAAAGCCAGGGCCTATGTGGTGGGTCGGGGCGACACCATCTCGGAGATCGCGCGCCGGTTCAGCGTCACCGAGGCTGAGCTGCGCAGCGCCAACGGTCTGCGTCGGGGCGCGAGCGTGGCGCCGGGCCGCCGCCTGCGCCTGCCACCCGGCTACCGCGACCGCGGTCCGCTGACGACCACCACCCGCGTGCCCGAGACTCCGGTGACGCAACCGCCCCCGCCCACGGTCGCCGAACCGCCGCCCGCCCAGCGTCCGCGCCCGCCCGTCGTCACGCTGCCCGGCGCCCCGCAACCCTACCGGCCTCCCACGACCGCGCCCGGGACCACGCCCTATCCGCGGACCGGCCCAGTGCCCGGCGCGCCCGTGGCCTCGCCGCCGGTCTCGGACGCCCAGATCAGCGAGATGGGCCGCGGCCTGTTCGTCTGGCCGTTGCAGGGCCAGGTGATCTCGGGCTTCGGCGGCCGTGGCCAGGGCCCGCGCAACGACGGCCTGAACATCCGCGCCAACGCCGGCGACGCCGTGCGCGCCGCGGCCTCGGGCGACGTGGTCTATGCGGGCGATCAGGTGCCGGGCTTCGGCAACCTGGTGCTGATTAAGCACGCCGACGGCTGGGTGACCGCCTATGGCCACCTCAGCCGTGTGGACGTGCGTATGCAGCAGAAGGTCACCCAGGGTCAGCAGATTGGCCAGGCGGGCACGTCCGGCGGCGTTTCCGAGCCGCAACTGCACTTCGAGGTCCGTTACGCGCCCACGCCGCAGGAACGCGCGCGGCCCGTGGATCCGGCGCTGGTGCTACCGAAATAGAGCGCCTTCCCCTAGAGGGGGAGGGGCTTGCCGAGTTCGCCGGCGAGGTCGCGGATGAACTGCCAGGCGACGCGGCCCGAGCGCGCGCCGCGCAGTTGCGACCACTGCAGCGCCCGCCGCTCGAGCTCGGGGACCTTGAGGTCGAACCGCACGGCGTAGGCGTTCACCGCCGCCAGGTACGTCGCCTGATCCATTGGTGGGAAGCCGATCCACAGGCCGAAGCGGTCGGAGACGCTGACCTCCTCCTCGGCGTCCTCGGCGGCGGCCACGAGGCCGCGGTCCTCCTGGTGGCCGCGCGGCATCAGGTGGCGGCGGTTGGACGTGGCCACGAACAGCACGTTGGCCGGCGGCCCGGACACGCCGCCTTCCAGCGCCGACTTCAACGCCTTGGCCGCCGCCGCGCCTTCCTCGAACGACAGATCGTCGCACAGCACGACGAACCGCTCGTCGCGCCCGCGGAGTCCGTCGAACAGCGCCGGCAGTCCCGTGACCTGGTCGCGGTCGACCTCCACCAGCTTCAGCGCCGGCGCCGCGTCGGACACGGCCATGAACGCGGCCTTGGCCAGCGAGCTCTTGCCCGTGCCGCGGACGCCCCAGAGCAGGGCGTGGTTGTAGGGGAGGCCGCGGGCGAAGCGCTCCAGGTTCTCGACGAACCGCGCCTTCTGGCGGTCGACGCCCACGAGGGTGTCCAGCGCGAGCGGGTAGTTCGGGGCGGCATGGAAGGCGCCGGTCTGCGGATCGTGCCGGAAGAGGCGCGCGCGCTCGAAGCTCACGGCCGCCCGGGCCGGCGGCGCGAGGCGCTCCAGCGCCTCGGCGATGCGGGTCAGAAGCGGCGTCGGATCGCTGTCCATACCGGCGCGCCTAACACACGCCCGGGTTCCATTGCAAAAGCAGGGCTCTGCGCATAGCTTCCGCCGACTTCGCGGGCCCCCACATGGACGAGGCGCCCGCCTGCGCATTTTCGGAGAGGCCATGTTCGCCACCCCTGCCTACGCCCAAGCCGCCGGCGGCGCCGCCGCGGGCGGTCCCGAGGCCATGCTGCTGCAGTTCCTGCCGCTCGTGGCTCTGGTCGTGCTGTTCTACTTCCTGATGATCCGGCCGCAGCAGCGCCGGATGAAGCAGCACCAGGCGATGCTGTCGGCCCTGAAGCGCGGCGACACGGTGGTGCTCTCCTCCGGCATGGTCGGCAAGGTCGTGCGCGTCGAGGAAGCCGAAGTGGGCGTCGAGATCGCCAGCGGCGTGACTGTGAAGGTCGTCAAGTCGATGATCTCCGACGTCCGGTCGCGCGGCGAGCCCGCCCCGGCCAACGATTCCAAAGCCTAGGTTCACAGGTCCCGCCTTCCGATGGTTTCCCTCTCTCGCTGGAAGGTCGTCCTCGTCATCCTGTCGGTGGTGCTCGGGTTGCTGTTCGCAATCCCGAACGCCCTGCCGCCGAGCGTGCGGGACAACCTGCCGGGCTTCATGCCCAAGAACACCCTCAACCTGGGCCTCGACCTGCAGGGGGGCTCGTATCTCCTCCTGGAGGTCGACACGGACGCACTGCGCGCCGAGCGCCTCAGCAACATGGTCGAGGACGTCCGTACGCAGCTCCGCGAGGAGCAGATCGGCTTTGCCAGCCTGGGCGTGGTGAACGGCGGCGTGAGCGTCGACATCGTCGATCCGGCCCAGGTGGAGGCGGCGGCCAAGCTGCTGCGCAACAGCATCGGCGCCACGATGGCCAACGGCGGCCGGGACACGAACGTCCAGGTCCAGGGCCAGCAACTGCGCCTCACTTTCGTGCAGGGCGCCTTCGAGGCCGAAGCCAAGCGGGCGGTGGAACAGTCCATCGAGATCGTCCGCCGCCGGATCGACGAACTCGGCACCCGCGAGCCGACCATTCAGGCGCAGGGCGCGAACCGCATCGTTGTCGCCGCCGCCGGCGAGAGCGACCCCGAGCGGCTGAAGGCGGTCATCGGCAAGACCGCCAAGCTGACTTTCCACCTCGTGGACGTGAACGCCGACGTGGCCGCGGCCATGGCCGGGCGCGTGCCGCCGGGCAAGATGCTGATCCAGGGCGAGACGCCCGGCGACCCGCCGTTGGTCGTGGACCGCCGCGCCCTGATCACCGGCGAGATGTTGACCGACGCTCAGGCCGGCTTCGACCAGTTGTCGGGTCAGCCCAACGTCAACTTCCGCCTCAACGGCGTGGGCACTCGGCGGTTCGGCGAGGTGACCACCCGCAACGTGGGCAAGCCGTTCGCCATTGTCCTGGACGGCAAATACATCTCGGCTCCGAACATCAACGAGCCGATCACGGGCGGCAGCGGCCAGATCAGCGGCAACTTCACGACCGAGACCGCGAACGACCTCGCGCTGGTGCTGCGGGCCGGCGCGCTGCCGACGACCTTGAACGTCGAGGAACAGCGCACGGTGGGCGCCGAGCTGGGGGCCGACGCCATCGCAGCCGGCCAGATCTCGGCCATCGGCGCCTTCGTGCTGGTCCTGCTGTTCATGGTGCTGGCCTACGGCCTGCTGTTCGGCGGCGTCTCGATCATCGCGCTGCTGGTGAACGGCATCCTGGTCGTCGCGGCGATGTCGATGACCCAGGCCACCCTGACCCTGCCCGGCATCGCCGGCCTGATCCTGACCTTGGCCGTGGCCGTCGACGCCAACGTGCTGATCTACGAGCGCATGCGTGAGGAAGTCCGCGCCGGCCGCTCGCTCATCAGCGCCATGGACGCGGGCTTCAACCGCGCCATGCTGACCATCTTCGACGCCAACATCACCCACCTGGGCGCCGCCCTGATCATGTTCAGCCTGGGCGCCGGCCCGGTGAAAGGCTTCGCCTGGACCCTGGCCATCGGCGTGTTCACCTCGGTGTTCACGGCCGTGCTGGTCACCCAGGTGCTGCTGGCGCTGTGGCTGCGCGTCGCGCGACCCAAGATCCTGCCTATCGAGTGAGCCGCAAGATGACCAAGTCTCCCTCCAAATGGTGGCCGTTCATCAAGCTGCTGCCGGTCAAGACGAACTTCCGGTTCATGCGGTTCGCGAAGGTCTACGCGGCCGTGTCGCTGGCGGCGACGCTCGCGGCCGTCGTCCTGACGCTCTACCCGCTGACGCCGCCCTGCGCGGGCCTGAACTGCGGCGTCGACTTCCGGGGCGGCACGCTGCTCGAGCTCACCACCAAGACGCCGGCCGACCTGGGCGAGATCCGCGAAACCCTGAACGCGCGCCGGCTCGGCGACGTGCAGGTGCAGGCCTTCGGCAGCGCCACCGACGTGCTCGTCCGCTTCGAGACGCCCGAGGGCCAGGCTCCGGCTGTCGCCGTCGAGGGCGCCAAGCAGGCGCTGGTCCAGGCCATCGGGCCCATGGAGTTCAAGCGCACCGAGGTGGTCGGCCCGAAGGTGTCGGGCGAACTGTTCCGGAACGGTGTCCTGGCGCTCGCGCTCGGGATCGGGATGATGATGGTCTACATCTGGTTCCGGTTCGGCCTCACCTTCGGGGTGGGCGCCGCGGTGGCCCTGCTACACGACGTGCTCCTCACCTTTGGGCTCTTTGCCGTCACCGGCATGGAGTTCTCGCTGAACACCGTGGCGGCGATCCTGACCATCATCGGCTACTCGGTGAACGACACCGTCGTCGTGCTCGACCGGGTCCGCGAGAACCTGCGCAAGTACAAGCGGATGCCGATCTCCGAGGTCATCGACCTGTCGATCAACGAGACCCTGTCGCGGACGGCGATCACCGGCGTGACCGGCCTGATGGCGCTGGGCGTGCTGGCGGCCTACGGCGGCGAAGCGCTGTTCGGCTTCTCGATCGCCATGATCTTCGGGATCGTGGTCGGCACCTACTCGTCGTTCTTTGTCGCCGCGCCGGTCCTGATGTGGCTGGGCGTGAAGCGTGGCGAGGAAGCCGAGCCGCTGAAGCCGGCCGACGTCAGGCCCTAGCCAGCGCCATGGCGCGGAACGCCCCGAGTATCGACGCCTACGGCGGTGGCGGCTTCCGCCTCGCCGGGGAGCGCCACGACGGCTCGGTGCTGATCCTGAACGACGAGCCGCGGTCCTGGCGTGTGGCGGCGATGTCCGAGTTGACGCTCGCCGACCTCGCGCCGGTGCTCGACGCCGGCGCGGCGGACGTCGAGTTCGTGCTGCTGGGCACAGGCGCGCGCAACGCGCTGCCTCCGCGGGAAATCCGCGACGGCCTGCGCGCGGCGGGCATCGGGCTGGAGTTCATGGACACGCCGGCGGCGGCGCGGCTCTACAACCTGCTCACCTCCGAGGGCCGCCGGCTGGCGGCCGCGCTGATCGCGGTCTGACGCCGTAAGTCCTGTCGCTTCCAGCCTGAAACGAATGGCCCTATACCTCCTGCCCCAGGGCAGGGACTCAGAGGGCAACTAGATGGCCGGACTACTCTCCAACTTCCGCAATACCGTGATCCTCAGCGTGATCCTCGCGCTGGTGATGGTCGGAGCCTATTCCCAGAGCCCGCAAGGGACGGACGTGGCGTTCTGGCAGGCCGTGTTCCGGTGGCTGCACACCTTCTTCGGCATCCTCTGGATCGGGCTGCTCTACTACTTCAACTTCGTCCAGATCCGGAAAATGCCGGAAATCCCCGCCGAGCTGAAGCCGGCGGTTTCCAAGTACATCGCGCCCGAGGCGCTGTTCTGGTTCCGCTGGGCGGCGCTGTTCACGGTGCTGATGGGCCTGATCGTGGCCTACACCCGCGGTGTCGACTACGCGCACGAGGCGCTGACGATGGGCCTCTACAACGGCTACGCGGTCAGCGATCAGGGCTTCACGCTACTGGGCCTCGGCATATGGCTGGCGATCATCATGTTCATCAACGTCTGGGTGTTCATCTGGCCGAACCAGAAGATCGCCCTCGGCATCGTCGAAGCCGACGCCGACGCGAAGGCCAAGGCGGGCCGCACCGCCATGCTGTTCTCGCGGACCAACATGCTGCTGTCGATCCCGATGCTGACGGCCATGACCATGACGCAGACGCTGTACGGCTGAGGCAGGACCCGAGCTACGGAAAGGCCCGCCTCGCCGGCGGGCCTTTTTCGTTGAAGCGATGATGAGCGACGATCTCGACGACCTGGTCCGCCGCGTGGACCCGGACCGCTGGCTCTCCAGCCGGTTCATCGGGGATGCGGGGCTGCGCGCCGACGTGGTCGCGATCTACGCCTACGACCATGAGCTGGCCCGCGCACCCAAGGTCGCCAGCAACCCGCTGCTGGGCGAGATCCGGCTGACCTGGTGGCGCGAGGTGCTGGACGAGGTCTACGCGGGCCGACACGTGCGCCACCACCCGACGGCGCAGGCGCTGGCCGACGTGGTGGGCCGCCACGGCCTGCCGCGCGGGCCGCTGGAGGCGATGATCGACGCCCGCTATCGCGAACTCGACGCCACGCCGATGGGCGACGACGAGGCGCTGGCATGGGCGCGCGACACGGCCGGCCGCGCGGCCGAGACCGCCGTGCGCGTGCTCGACCCGGCCGGCGCGCCTGAGCGCGCCGTTCTGGGCGGCGCCGTCTGGGCGCTCGGCCGACGCGAGCCCGCGCTGATCGCACGTCTGGCCGCGCCGGCTCGGGCCGAAGCGAAGATGCTCAGCCCTGGGGCGTTTCCCGCCGTGGCCCACGCGGCGCTGGCCTTGCACCCAGCTGGCTCCGAATTCGGCAAGCGTCTGCGCCTCACCTGGGCCGTGGCGCGCGGGCGGATCTAGCCGCGCCAGGGCGTGAGCCTAGGAATCCAACGCGGGACGGCGGCGCAGAAGGCGGCGTAGTCCTGCGGGAACTGGCGGCGCAGCGTCGGCTCCTCGTAGCCCAGCACGAAGGCGTGGAAACCGGCCCAGACGACCGCGCCGTAGATCAGGAGCGGCAGGCTCGCGAACAGCGCCGCCTGGCCCAGGATCAGTGAGACCACGGCTACGTACATCGGATTGCGGACGTGGCGGTAGGCCCCGCTCACGACGAGCCGCTGCGGCGGCGCGACGGGCGCGGGCGTGCCAAGGCCCTGCAGGGCGAACCGGGTGAAGCACTCGACCAGCAACACCGCACCCAGCGCCATGACCAGGCCGCCCACCATCGCCAGCGCCGCGTTGGGGATCGGCGCCGGCCAGCCGACGAAGAGCCACGGGATGAGTCCGGCGATCGTCCCGGGCGCGAGCGCCAGGAACAGAGCCGAGCCGAGCAGGGCGGTCGTGCGGGACATTCCTCCCTCCTTAATGGGGAGGGACAGCTCGCCACAGGCGAGCAGTGTGGGGAAGTGGGGATCAAGCGCAGGCGTGGGAGTTCTCGCCCAGAACTCCCCACCCTGACCGCTTCGCGGTCTGTCCCTCCCCATTAAGGGAGGGAAGTCAGGCCGGCTCCAGCGCCCGCGAACCCTCGGCCCAGCCCTTGAGGTCGGACAATGCGCGCTCGCCCATGAGCCGCTTCTTGAGCCGGGTCTTCTCCTTGGAGCCCAGCCGGCGGCCCTCCGCGTCGCGCTTGGGCGGGGCGATGGGCGGCAGGAGGCCGTAGTTGATGTTCATCGGCTGGAACGAGCCCGCGCCGCCGTCCAGGTGGCCGCCCGTGATGTGGCCGATGAGAGCGCCCAGCGCGGTCGTGGGCGGCGGCGGGTCGATTGGTTGGCCCAGGCGTTCGGCGGCGGCGAAGCGGCCGGCCAGGAGGCCCACCGCGGCGCTCTCCACATAGCCCTCCACGCCCGTCACCTGGCCGGCGAAGCGCAGGCGCGGCTGGGCCTTCAGGCGCAGGCCGCGGTCCAGCAGGCGCGGCGAGTTGATGAAGGTGTTGCGGTGCAGGCCGCCCAGGCGGGCGAATACGGCCTTCTCCAGCCCCGGGATGGTGCGGAAGATCTCGCTCTGGGCGCCGTGCTTCAGCTTGGTCTGGAAGCCCACCATGTTCCAGAGCGTGCCCAGCGCATTGTCCTGCCGCAGCTGCACGACGGCCCAGGGCTTCTGGTCCGGCTTGTGCGCGTTGGTCAGGCCCACCGGCTTCATCGGCCCGTGGCGCAGCGTCTCGCGGCCGCGCTCGGCCATCACCTCGATCGGCAGGCAGCCGTCGAAGTAGGGGACGTTCTCCCACTCCTTGAACTCGGACTTCGGCCCCGCGAGCAGCGCGTCGATGAAGGCCTCGTACTGCGCCTGGTCCATCGGGCAGTTGATGTAGGCCGCCGCGTCGCCGCCGGGGCCTTCCTTGTCGTAGCGCGACTGGCGCCACGCCACGTCCATGTCGACGCTCTCGAAGTTTACGATGGGCGCGATGGCGTCGAAGAACGACAGCTGCCCCTCGCCGGTGAGCTGCAGGATCGCCTCGGAGAGCGCGGGCGAGGTGAGGGGGCCCGTGGCCACGATCACGCTATCCCACTCGGCGGGCGGCAGGCCGGCCACCTCGCCACGGGCGATGGTCACCAGCGGGTGGGCTTCCAGGCGCGCGGTGACGGCTTGGGCGAAGCCATCGCGGTCAACGGCGAGCGCGCCGCCGGCCGGGACCTGGTGGGCGTCGCCGCAGGCCATGATGATCGACGACAGCGCGCGCATCTCGGCGTGCAGCAGGCCCACGGCGTTGCCGGCCCAGTCGTCGGCGCGGAACGAGTTGGAGCAGACCAGTTCGGCCAGCTGGTCGGTCTGGTGGGCGTCGGTGCCGCGCACCGGCCGCATCTCGTGCAGGACTACGGGAACGCCGGCGCTCGCGATCTGCCAGGCGGCTTCCGAACCGGCCAGGCCGCCACCGATCACGTGGATAGGGGTTATGGACATGCGTGACGTCCTAGCAACGATCTGACGGGATCGCGAGCGGGGCCTTGCGAGGCCTTGCACGGCCAAGCCGGTGCGCGGCAATAAGGGCTCCCCGTTGGTGCGCGGGGACGAAGGGACGAGGATGACAGGGTTTTCGGCGACGGACGCCGCGCTCGAAGGGTTTCGGATCACGCGGGAACGGCCGAAGGCGCTCATGGCGTGGACGGCGTTCTGTTTCCTCGTGAACGTCGCCAGCGTCCTCATCACGGTCAACCTGCCCAAGGAGGCCCGTGACGCGCTGGAGTCCCTGCAGACGGACCCCAGCCAGACACCTGACGTCGACGCGCTGATGTCGGCGCTCACGGTCCTCTCGCCGATCCTGGCTTTCGGCCTCGCGGTCCAGTGCGTGATGGCCGCCGCCGTCTATCGGATCATCCTGACGCCTGCCGACGGCAAGTTCAGCTACCTGCGCCTCGGCAAGGACGAATTGCGGCTGATGGCGCTGACCCTGATCTACGTCGTGCTCGGCGTGATGTTCCTGGCCGTGGCCCAGCTCGCGATCGGCATCGTCGCCTTCGTGGCCTCGGTGTTCGGCCAGACGGCGTTCGCATTCGTACTCTCGGTGTCCGAGCTCTTCATGCTCGGCCTGTTCTTCTACATCCTGGTGCGCATGTCGCTGGCCCCGGTCATCACCTTCGACAAGGGCCGGCTGGCGATCCTGGATTCTTGGGAGGTGACCAAGGGCCAGTTCTGGCGATTGCTGGGAGCCTATATGCTCGCGATCTGCTGTGTCGTGGTCGTCTCAATCCTGGCCCTGACGCTGTTCTTCATGTTGGCCGGCGTCGTGGTCCTGCTCACCGGCGGCTCGCTCGCCGAGCTGTCGCAGATTTTCCGGCCGGACGAGACCAAGCTAAGCACCTACCTGAACCCGTTCATGATCGCCTACATGGTCGTCGGGAGTGTCTTCACGGCCGTCTATTACGCCGTGATCGCAGCCCCGGGCGCCTGGGCGTACCGGGAGCTGACGGGCAAGGGCGAGCTCGCGCCCGTGCCTGCCGCCGACATCTAGGCCCCCGCGCTGGGCCGGTCGCTGACGCGGTCGTGCCAGACCTTCAGGTTGGCGAACTCCGGCTCCAGCGGCAGGCCGATCCAGGTCGCGAAGTCCACCGTCGAGAGCAGGCAGATGTCGGCCATGCTGTAGGCCTCGCCCGCCACGAACGGCTTGCCGTCCAGCTCGCGGTCCAGCCACTTCTGGGCGCCCTGGTAGTGCTCCCTGTTGGACTCGCCGAAGTCCTTGAACTGGTTGAGCAGGCGCGCCGTAAACGGGTGCGCGTGGCGCCAGTACTGGCCGACCGGGCCCATGACCGTGAACTCCATGCGCCGGACCCACATGTCGACCAGCGCTTTCTCGGCCGGCGTCTTGCCGAACAGCGGCGGGTCGGGCTGGACCTCGTCGAAGTAGCGGCAGATGGCGACGGTCTCGGAGATGCAGGTCCCGTCGTCCAGCTCCAGCGTCGGCACCTGGCCCAGCGAGTTGCGCGCCCGGTGCTCCTCGCTCTTGTGCTCGCGCTTCATGATGTCGACCGGCGTCTCGGGGAGCTCGATGCCCTTCTCGGCCAGGAAGATGCGCACGCGCCGCGGATTCGGCGCCGGCATCGGCGCGCCATAGAGCTTCATGAAATTCTCCCCTCGTGGTTGGGGAGGACGCTAGTTCAAACGTGCGTTTGAATGCAAGGCGATCCGTCAGTCGCGGAGCGAGGCCGGGACCTTGCCGCCGTTCTTCTCCAGCGACGTCCAGACGGCCTTGATGAGCGCCATATTCTGCTCGGGGCTGCCATGCGCACCGGCGTTCACGCCGAGCTCTGAGGCGAGCTCCTTGCGCGCCTCGAGGCTGGAGTCGAGGTCGAGGAGCTTCAGGAGATCCACGATCGACGTGCGCCAGTTGCCCCCGCCACCCTTCTCTGCGGCCAGCTCCGTCAGGACCTCCTCGACGTCCACCGGGGCCGGCGGCGGCGCGGCCCGGGCGGCGGGCGCGGCCTGCGGAGCCGCCGACGCGGCCGGGCTCCCATGGTCCGCGGCGGAGGGCGCCCGCTTGCGGTGGAAGATCCGGTCCATGATCGAACTGAAGATGCCCATCGTCGCCTCCTGCAGATGCTGGCGATGGTCAACTCCGCTCGGCGGAGGAGGTTGCGCCCCCTACGCGCTGACCAGCTTCTTCTTCCGCTCGCCCTTGCGTGCGCGGTGGCGTTCCAGGAGTTCGTGGAGGTAGCGGCCGGTCCAGCTGCGGGGGTTGTTGGCGACGTCCTCGGGCGAGCCCTGGGCGACGATCTCGCCGCCGCCATCGCCGCCTTCGGGGCCGAAGTCGACGATCCAGTCGGCGGTCTTCACGACGTCGAGGTTGTGCTCGATGACGACGACCGTGTTGCCCTGATCGGCCAGCTCATGGAGCACCTCCAGGAGCTTCTTGGTGTCCTCGAAGTGCAGGCCGGTCGTGGGCTCGTCCAGGATGTAGAGGGTCTTGCCGGTGGCGCGGCGGGACAGCTCCTTGGACAGTTTCACCCGCTGCGCCTCGCCGCCCGACAGGGTGGTCGAGGACTGGCCGACCTTCACATAGCCCAGGCCCACGCGCTTCAGCGTCTGCATCTTCTCGCGCAGCACCGGCACCGCCTTGAAGAACTCGGCGGCCTCCTCGACGGTCATGTCCAGCACGTCCGAGATGCTCTTGCCCTTGAACAGGACCTCGAGCGTCTCGCGATTGTAGCGCTTGCCGTGACAGACATCGCAGGTGACGTAGACGTCCGGCAGAAAGTGCATCTCGATCTTGATCAGCCCGTCGCCCTGGCAGGCCTCGCAGCGGCCGCCCTTGACGTTGAAGCTGAAGCGCCCCGGGCCGTAGCCGCGCGCCTTGGCCTCGGGCAGGCCCGCGAACCAGTCGCGGATAGGCTGGAAGGCGCCGGTGTAGGTGGCCGGGTTTGAGCGCGGCGTGCGGCCGATCGGCGACTGGTCGATGTCGATGACCTTGTCGAAGTGCTCCAGCCCCTCGATCCGCTCGTGCGGAGCGGGTGCGTCCGACGCGTTGTGCAGCCGCCGCGCCGCGGCCTTGTAGAGCGTCTCGACGGTGAAGGTGGACTTGCCGCCGCCGCTGACGCCGGTGATGCAGGTGAAGGTTCCCACCGGGATCTCGGCGGTGACGGTCTTCAGGTTGTTGCCGGTGGCGCCGACGACCCGAAGCACCTTCTTCTTCGAGATCGGGCGGCGCTCGTCGGGCACGGCGATCTCGCGGGTCCCGATCAGGTACTGGCCCGTGATGCTATCGGGGTTGGCCATGATGTCCTGGGCCGTTCCCTGGGCGATGATCTCGCCGCCATGCACCCCGGCGGCCGGGCCCATGTCGATGACGTAGTCGGCGGTCATGATCGCCTCCTCGTCATGCTCGACGACCAGCACGGAATTGCCGAGGTCGCGCAGGCCCTTGAGGCTGACCAGCAGGCGGGCGTTGTCGCGCTGGTGCAGTCCGATGGACGGCTCGTCCAGGACGTACAGCACGCCGGTCAGGCCGGAGCCGATCTGGCTGGCCAGGCGGATGCGCTGACTCTCGCCGCCCGAGAGGGTCCCCGAGTTACGGCTGAGGTTGAGGTAGTCCAGCCCGACGTTGACCAGGAAGCGCAGGCGGTCGTTGATCTCCTTGAGGATCCGACGGCCGATCTCGAGCTGCTTTTCGGTGAGCTGGCTTTCGAGGTCCTCGAACCAGGCCTGGGCGCTCTTGATCGCAAGCCGCGAGACCTCGCCGATGTGCTGGCCCGCGATCTTCACCGCCAGGCTCTCGGGCTTCAGGCGATAGCCTTCGCAAGCCAGGCAGGGCGTCTCGGACTGGTAGCGGCCCAGCTCCTCGCGGACCCACGATGAGTCCGTCTCGCGCCAGCGGCGCTCGAGGTTCGGCAGCACGCCCTCGAAGGTCTTGTTGACCTCGTACTTGCGGGCGTTGTCGTCGTAGATGAACCGGATCTTCTCGTCGCCCGAGCCGTAGAGCACCACCTGCTTGGCCTGGTCGGGCAGCTTCCAGAAGGGCTCGTCCATCGAGAAGCCGTAGTGGCGGCTGAGCGCCTGCAGCGTCTGGGTGTAGAGCGGCGAGGGCCCCTTGGCCCACGGGGAGATCGCGCCCTTGTGCAGGCTCTTGTCCTTGTCGGGCACGATCATGTCGGGGTCGAAGGCGAGCTTCGCCCCCAGGCCGTCGCACACCGGGCAGGCGCCGTAGGGGTTGTTGAACGAGAACAGCCGGGGCTCGATCTCGCTGATCGTGAAGCCCGACACCGGGCAGGCGAACTTCTCGGAGAAGAGCAGTCGCTTCGGCTCGGTCTCGCCTTCGGCCATGTCCGCCCACTCGGCCACGGCGATGCCTTCGGCCAGCTTCAGCGCCGTCGCCAGGCTGTCGGCGTAGCGCTGCTCCTGGCCGGCCCTGGTGACGATACGGTCCACGACGATGTCGATGTCGTGCTTGAACTTCTTGTCGAGCACGGGCGCGTCCTCGATCAGCATCAGCGCGCCGTTGACCTTGACCCGCTGGAAGCCGGCCTTTTGCCACTCGGCGAACTCCTTGCGGTACTCGCCCTTGCGGCCGCGCACGACGGGCGCCAGCAGGTTGAGGCGCGTGCCTTCGGGCAGGGCGTTGAGCTTGTCCACCATCATCGAGATGGTCTGGCTCTCGATCGGCAGACCGGTGGCGGGCGAGTAGGGGATCCCGACCCGCGCCCAGAGCAGGCGCATGTAGTCGTGGATCTCGGTCACGGTGCCGACCGTGGAGCGCGGGTTGCGGCTGGTGGTTTTCTGCTCGATGGAGATGGCTGGCGACAGGCCCTCGATGAGGTCCACGTCCGGCTTGCTCATCAGCTCCAGGAACTGGCGCGCGTAGGCCGACAGGCTTTCGACGTAGCGCCGCTGTCCTTCTGCATAGATCGTATCGAACGCCAGCGAGCTCTTGCCCGAGCCACTGAGCCCGGTGATCACCACGAGCTCGCCGCGCGGGATGTCGACGTTGACGTCCTTCAGATTGTGTTCGCGCGCGCCGCGAACGCGGATGTGATTGTGCTGGTCAGCCATACGGTCCCGGAAACACGGAGGGCCCGCGGAAGGGTCCTCCCGCGAGACCGCCTAATGTAGGTGACGGGACTCAGACGTAACACAGGAACGTAGAGGGAACAAAGCCCCTGCGTCATCGCGCGCGTGAGGGCTGCTGACACCACGCTGTCAGCAGCGGGAACAGGCAAGGAATTGTCGCCGGGCGGAACGTCGGCGCTCACGGATTGGTTATCCGCCCGTCCCGCGCGAACGGGACGAGGGAGACCTGTAGATGAACCGGAAGACCCTGATCGCCGGCGCCGCCGGTGCGTTCGCCCTGGCCGCCACCGTGGCCATCGCCCAGACCTACCAGACCCCGTCGAACCAGCCCGCGGCGCCCGCGGACACCTCCGTCAACGCGCAAAGCGCCGACACCGCCGCCACCGACACGGCCACCACCACGGCGGGCGAGCGGGGCTGAGTCACGCGGCCGCTGAGGCCAAGGCGCCGGGCGAAACCCAGCACTGGGCGCTCGCCGCCCTGGCCGGCGCGGCGGTCCTTGCGGGGGCCGTCGCGCCGGCTGCGCCCACAAGCCTCCTGAGTGGACCGCCGGCCGCAGTTCGGCCGGTTGATCCGTTACGGGCCGTCCTGGCGCGCGAGGCGCGGGCCGAGATCGCTGAAGCCTACCGCCGTCACGGCTATCGCCTGTTGTGGGTGGCGGACGGCGTTGTCCGGCCCGAGGCGCGGGGCCTGGTCGCGCGGATCGAGCGTGCGGCCGACGATGGGCTGCGGCCCGAAGCCTATCGGCCGGACCTGTTGCGGGTGGCGATCGCCGCCGCCGAGTCCGGCGAGCCCGCCGATCTGGCGCGCGCCGAACTGGCGCTCTCGCGGGTCGCCGCGGTCTACCTCGCGGACCTCCACCGACCCTCGTCGCAGGCGCAGATGGCGTTCTGGGATCCGACCCTGAAGGGGCCGCCGGTGACGCCTGCCGCGGCGCTGGCCAGCGTCTTCGAGCACGGCTTCGAGGCTGCCGGACGGATGCACCCGACCTACGACGCCCTGCGCGCGGAACTCGTCCGCCGCGGTGAGGACGATCCGCTGCGTCCCCTGATCCTGGCGAACATGGACCGCGCCCGCGCCCTGCCCGCCGCACCGGGCGCGCGCCATGTCGTCGTCGACGCCGCCGCCCAACGCCTCTGGCTGTACGAGGACGGCGAGGTCGCCGACACTATGAAGGTGGTGGTGGGCACGCGGCGCGATCCGACGCCACCGCTGGCGGGCCTGATCCGCTATGCCAACTACCAGCCCTACTGGAACGTGCCCGTCGACATCGTCCGCGACGAGATCGCGCCCCGGGTCCTGCGCGAAGGCGTCGCCTATCTCGACAGCGAGGAGATGGAGGTGCTCTCCGATTGGACGCCGCAGGCCTCTCTGCTGGACCCGGCGAGCGTGGACTGGTCGGCCGTCGCCACCGGCCACCGCACCCTGCGCATGCGGCGGCGCCCCGGCGAGGCGAACATTCTTGGCCAGGTGAAGCTTATGCTGCCCAACCGGCTCGGCATCTATCTGCACGACACGCCCGGCAAGCAGCTGTTCGAGCGCGACCAGCGGACGCTGAGCCACGGCTGTATCCGGCTGGAGGACGCCCAGCGGCTGGCGCGCCGCCTGATCGGCCCGGCGGCCGACCACCCGCCGGCGGGCGACGACGCGCGCCTGGACCTGCCACGGCCCGTGCCGGTCTACGTGGTCTACTTCACCCTCGCGCCCGAAGCCGGCGGCCTCGAGCGGCGGCGCGACATCTACGGCCGCGACGCGGCGCTGATCGCCGAACTGCAGCGCCGTCGCGCGGCCTAGCGCCGAACCCGAATTTCTG
Organism: Phenylobacterium sp.; assembly: GCF_036402295.1. GTDB lineage: Bacteria > Pseudomonadota > Alphaproteobacteria > Caulobacterales > Caulobacteraceae > Phenylobacterium. Next base: position 5,851 of record NZ_DASWTE010000010.1, on the reverse strand, counting down.
CGTTTTTCGTCGTCCGCGAGACCGGCTACCGTGCGCCGGGGCGAGTTCGAAAGGTCGAGATGGCGGAGACGGCGCGGGTTGTGCCGCTGCTGCGGGCGGGCGCCCAACCGCACCGGGTGAAGGTGCTGGGTGGGTTCCGCGTCACCGCGCCCGACGGCTCGGACGCCACGCCCCGAGCCCGGAAGACCCGCGCCCTGCTGGCCTTCCTCCTGGTCACGCGCAAACCCTGGACCCGCGAGCGGCTGGCGGCCCTCTGCTGGGCGGACCGTGCCGACGAGCAGGCGAAGGCCAGCCTGCGTCAGGCGCTCTACGAGCTGCGGGACCTGGCGAGCGGGCCGCATCCGCTGCTGATCGTGAAGCGCGACGAGGTCGAAGCCGCGTCCGACGGGTTCGAGCTCGACGTCGACCGCATCGTGGCCCTCGCGAGCGGCGGCGACGTCACCGGGCTCACCGAGGCGCTGTCGCGCGCTCAGCTCGACCTGCTGTCGGACCTGGAGGGCGCCGGCGGCGATTTCGAGGAATGGCTGAGCTGGGAGCGGCGCCAGACCTTGGAAACCCTGCTGGGCGTGGCCGTCGAGGCTGGCGAGACCGCGTTGGCCGACGGGCGCTTCGCCGAGATCCGCAAGCTGGCCGACGCGCTGGAGGGCGTCGACGGCCTGAACGAGCCGGCGGTACGTCTGGGCCTTGCCGCCGATCGCGGCGTAGGGGACCTGTCGGCGCTGCGCCGCCGCTTCGACCGCTTCGCGCGCCGGCTGAAGGAAGAGCTGGACGCCGAGCCCGCGCCGGAGACCGTCGCGCTGCTACAGGCCCCGGCGCACGCCGGGCCCGTCGCCGAGCCCGACGGCCAGGCGAGTGAGCGATCCACGACGGTTGTCGCGGTCACGACGCGCCGGCGCCTCTGGCCCTGGCTGATTGCGGGCGTCGCCGCGCTCCTGCTGGCGCTCGCCGGCGTCTGGGGCTGGTCGCGATACCTGCCCGCGCCGGCGTCGCCGTCATTGGCGGTGCTGCCGTTCAAGGCTGGCGACGCGCGTGAACCCTACTTCGGGGCGGGCGTTTCCGAGGCGGTGCTGGACCTGCTGGGCCGCGATCCCGAGCTCCAGGTGGTGGGGAGCGCCACGGCCCGGCAGCTGGGAGTCGACCCGGTACGCGCCGCCCGCCGCCTGGGCGTGGACTACCTCCTGCAGGGCGAGACGGTGGCGGCCGGCCAGCGCACCGACGTGACGGCGCGGCTGGTGCGCGTGCGTGACGGCCGGGTGATCTGGAGCCGCCGCTACCAGCGTCCGGCCGACGACATCTTCGCGGTCCAGAACGAGCTGGCCGCCGCGGTGGCCGAGCGGCTGGGGGCGCGGATCGCCCCGCGGCCGAACCCGCACCTGCGGACCACGCCCGAGGTGTACGACCGCTACCTGCAAGCCCGCAGCCTGGCCCGCGAACGGAGGGGCCAAGCGCTGCTCGAATCGCGCCGCCTGTTGCTGGAGGCCGCCGCCCTGGACCCTGACTTCGCGCCCGCGTTTGCGAGCCTCGCCCAGGTGACGATCTTCCTCTCGAACCACCCCAGCACCTATGGCGTGACGCCGATCGTCGAGGCCCAGGCCGAGGCCCGCCGCTATGCCCGCCGCGCCCTGGAGCTCGCGCCCGAGCTGGGCGAGGCCTACGCGGCCTATGGCCTCATCTCGGTGAGCGACGCCCAGTCGCTGCCCTTCCATCAGCGGGCCGTGGCCTTGGACCCGCAGCGGCCCGATTTCCACCGCTGGCTGGCGCAGGCCTACTCGGCCGTGGGCCGCGAGGCCGACGCGCTCGCCGAGTACCAGCGGGCGGCCGCCCTCGACCCCTTGATGTGGCTCTCGATCGAGCACCTGGTCGGCCAGTTCAGCTTCATGGGGCGTGAGGCCGAGGCGCGCGCCGTGGTCGAGCGCTTCGAGCGCATCTCCACCGATCCGTTCGCGACCGCGCGTGTGCAGGCGAAGCTGGCCGAGCAGGAGGGCCGGCTGGCCGACTTCCTGCGGCTGGCGGAGCGGGCGGCGCAGCGCTGGCCGGGCGAGCGGACGCTCACCCTGTCGCTGGCCGAGGCCTGGGCCCTTCTGGGCGAGAACGAGCGGGCGGCGCGCGCGCTTCTGCCCGGCGAGACGATCGCGCGGCTGTCGCTGCGGGGAGACCTCGCCGGCCTTGCCCGGGAGGCCCGCCGCCTGGGTTCCGGCTTCTGGCATGTGGAACCCGGCTACTGGGCGTTCGCCGAAGGGCTCGTGAGGGGCGGCGAGGGCGCGCTGCTGCTGCAGCTGTTCGACGCCGAGTTCGCGAGCGTCGAGGACTTCAACGGCCGCGCCCCACAGAAGGCGCTGGCCGCGGGCCCGGTCCTGATCGCCGCCCTGACCGACGCCGGACGGACGGACGAGGCGGGGCGGCTGGCCGCGGCCCTGGCGCGTCGCCTGGACGCGGACGAGAAGACGGGAATGACCGCCGCCCACGTCGCCTACGACCGCGCCAGCGTCGCGGCGTTGACCGGCGATAAGGACAGGGCCCTGGACCTGCTGGGCCTGGCGGCCCGGACGAACTGGATCGAGATGTCCTGGGCGCCTGTGCGCAGGCTCGAGGACCGGGTCGCCTTCCGCAGCCTGCGCGGCGACCCCCGGCTCGCCACGATCCAGGCCGAGCTCGATAGCGCCGTCAACCGCCAACGCGCGCTCTTGGGCCTTCCGCCGCTGCCGAAATGAGCCATCCGGGTCGCTTTTGACGCGGCTTTGACGATCCTTCGCGGCTCGCGCTGACGTTCGCCCGCCACCCCTGACGGCGACGTCGAGAGGCGGAACGGACAGGGGATCAGACATGCGTATCGCTTACGCCGCGATGGCCGCCGCGCTGCTGGCGGGACCCGCTTGGGCCCAGCGCGCCGACGACAATGCGGTCAAGTCGGCCGAGGACGCCTTCGGGACCAGCGTGGGGACCGAGAACATCGGGCTCTATCGTCCCGTCGAGGTGCGCGGCTTCAGCGCCATCGATGCCGGCAACGTGCGGCTGGACGGCTTGTACTTCGACCGGCAGACCGACCTCGCGGCGCTGATCGCGCCCAGCCAGACGATGCGCGTGGGCATCTCGGCCCAGGGCTATCCGCTGCCGGCGCCGACCGGGATCGTCGACTACGAGCTGGTGCGTGTCGGCGACAAGCGGGTGATCAGCGTCCTGGGCTCGTATGGGCCTTTCGACGGCTACCTCGGCGAAGTGAACGCCAAGCTGCCGCTCGTCGAGGGCAAGCTGGGCCTGGCGCTGGGCGCGAGCTACCAGAAGTTCGCGTTCGAGTACGGCAACAGCGAGCGCGACCTGTCGCTGTCGATCGCCGCTCAGTGGCGGCCGACCGACCGTATCGAGATCATCCCCTTCTACGACCGCTACGAGGCCACGAGCTCCGAGGCCGTGCCGCTGATCTTCGTGTCCGGCGCCCACCTGCCGCCCAAGTTCAAGCGCGGTCGCTTCTTCGGCCAGGACTGGACTGACAACGAGAACGTCGGGACCAACTACGGCGTCGTGACCACCGCCGGCCTGGGCCACGGCTGGACCTTCAAGGGCGGCCTGTTCCGCTCGGTGTTCGCGGCCGACCGCGGCTTCGCGGACCTCTACCTCAACACCGACCAGGCCGGCATAGCCGACCACATCATCATCGCCGACCCGAAGCAGCGGTTCGCCTCAACCTCGGGCGAGGCGCGGCTGTCCTACGCCTTTGCCGAGGGCCCGCGCCGGCACACGATCCACCTGATCGGCCGCGGCCGCGACCAGGACCGGCGCTTCGGCGGTTCGGACGTCGCCGACTTCGGTCGGGCCCAGGTTGGCGAGGTGGTCCGCCTTCCCGAGCCCACCTTCACCTTCGGCCCGCTGACCCACGACAAGGTCAGCCAGTGGACCGGCGCGCTCGCCTACCAGGGCCGCTGGGACCGGCTCGAGGTCAGCGGCGGGCTGCAGCGGACGCGCTACCGCAAGACCGTCACGGAGCCGGGCGGCGCCGAGCACAAGGGCCGCGACGACGCCTGGCTGCCGAACGTCGCGGTGGCGTTGAAGGCCACCGAACGGCTGGCGTTTTACGCCGGCTACACCAAGGGCCTGGAGGAGGGCGGCGTCGCCCCGGACAACGCCGTCAACAAGGACACCGCCCCGCCGGCCATCCGCACGAAGCAGGTCGACGCCGGCTTCCGCTACGCGCTGACCCCGCAGGTGAAGCTGGTGGCCGGCGTCTTCGACGTCCGCAAGCCCTACTACAACCTCGACCAGGCCAGCGTCTTCCGCGAGCTGGGCGAGGAGCGGCACAAGGGCGTGGAAATGTCGCTCTCGGGCGAGGTCGCCAAGGGCCTGAACCTCGTGGCCGGCGCGGTGCTGATGCGGCCGCGCGTGGTGGGCGAGGAGGTGGACGCCGGGCGGATCGGCAAGATCCCGGCGGCCCAGGTCAAGCGCCTGGTCGTGATCGGCGCCGACTATCAGCTGCCGTTCGCTGAGCGCGTGTCCGTCAACGCTACCGTGATCAACCTCAGCAAGCGCGAGACAAGCAGCGCCAACAACGTACAGATCCCGGGCCGGACCACCCTGGACCTCGGCGCGCGCTACCGCTTCCAGGTGGGCGAGGCGCCGGCCACCCTGCGGGTGCAGGTGTTCAACGTCTTCAACAAGAACGGCTTCCGCACCAACGGCTCGGGCGTCTTCACGCCCCTGGCCCAGCGGCGGGTGCAGGTGACCCTGGCGGCGGATTTCTAGGCTCGTCGCCTCCCGGCCCACGCGTAGAGGAGGGCCATCACGCCGAGGTAGCCCGCGAGCGCCAGCACCGGGGCGGGCGCGAAGCCTTCCGGGACGAGGGCCAGGGGCGCGCCCGAGTTGGTGGCCACGATCAGGCCGGCGAGCGCGACGTTGAACAGGCTCTCACCGACGATCAGGCCCGAGACGACCAGCACGCCCAGCCGCTTGGCCGCCTCGCCGTCGGAACGGCCGGCCACGCGGCGGTCGTAGAGCCAGCCGGCGACCGCGCCCACCACGACCGGCAGGGTCAGGGTGGCCGGCAGGTAGATGGCCATGCCCACGCCCAGGGGCGGCAGGCTGTAGCGCTTCGTGCGGCGGAGCAGCTCGTCGATGACGATCAGACCCACGCCAACCAGAGCGCCGACACCGATCAGGCCCCAGTCGAGCTGGCCGCCGATGACGCCCTTGGCGATGGTGGAGATCAGCGTCGCCTGCGGCGCGGGCAGGGGGTCGTCCGAGATGCCCGCCATGGGGGAGCCGGCGAAACCGTTGGAGCGGTTCAGCAGCTCCAGCACCGGCGGGATCATCGCCGAGCCGGCGATCACGCCCACCACCAGCGACGCCTGCTGGCGCCAAGGCGTGGCGTCGACCAGTTGGCCGGTCTTGAGGTCTTGCAGGTTGTCGTTGGCCGAAACCGCCACGGCCAGCAGCGTGCCGGTGACGAGGAGGGCGAAGGCCACCAGGGGCATCGGGTCGCCCAGGGCCGCGCCGGCGCCGATGGCCGCGACGATCAGCGAGGCGCCTAGCACGGCCAGGATCGCCAGACCCGAGACCGGGCTGTTCGACGAGCCGATCAGGCCCGCCATGTAGCCGCAGACGCCGGCGATCGCGAAGCCGGCGATGGCGATGTAGGCGAGCGCCGCGGCGGTCAGCGGCATCGCGACGGACGCCAGCGGCCCGGCCTGCAGGAAGTTGAAGATCAGCACGCCCATGGGGATCAGGCAGACCGCCGAGACGGCGGCCACGACGCCGATGGGGATGTCCTGCTCGGTCCGGTCCAGACTCCCCGCGTCGCCGGACGCCCGGCGATCCTGGGCGGCGAGCGCGCCGGCAAGGCCATTCCAGACCGGCGCCGCCA
>NZ_DASWTE010000009.1:0-20087 GCF_036402295.1 Phenylobacterium sp. | reverse complement strand
CGGCGCCGCGAGTCGCGGCGCGGACCGCGAGGCCCGCCACCACCGGCAGGGCGCGCGGGTTGCGCGTGGCGTATTCGGCCATCGCGTCCAGGGCCTCGTCTTCCGACGCTCCCTCGGCGCGCAGGCGGCCAAGGACCCCGGCGACCCGCGCCGCGGCCTGGGCGTACGGATGCGGAATGACCCGCAGGATCGGCGCCGCGGCGCGGGCGACGCGCCCCACCGTTCGGGCGCCCCGGCGGACGGCGCCGGCGACGCGGCGGGCGCCCCGGGCGATCCGGCGCAGGAACTCGTCCGAGTCCTCGGCGGACAGCGCACGGGCGACCACGGTGTCGAAGTCGTCGTCCTCGTCGCCTTCGTCCCACGAGTCCGCCTCGTCGAACTCGTCGCCTTCGTCCCACGAGTCCGTCTCGTCGAACTCGTCGCCTTCGTCCCCTTCGTCGAACTCGTCGCCTTCGTCGAATTCGTCCCCTTCGTCGAATTCGTCGCCTTCGTCGAATTCGTCGAACTGATCGCCCTCGTCGAATTCGTCGTACGAGTCCGCAGCGCCTTCGGCTTCCTCGTAGGCGAGGTCGTCGAACATGTCCTCTTCGTTGAGCATCACGACTTCTCCTCATTCCGAACGGCGCTGTCCGCCGAACGAGCTCGGGATGGCAGGGTCCAGCCTGCGACCTCCTGCCTCAAGTCGCCCCGGTGTCGTCGGCCCGAGGGGGTCGGGCGGGCGAAGTCAGGCGAGCGCGGTCGGGCATGCGCCGTCCGCCGCCTCGGGTGCGGCGTGATGGGTCGGGCGACGCGGGTCGGGGGGTGCGGGTCCGGCGGGCGGGGTCGGGCTGTCTGGGTCCGTTGCGCGGGGTCCCGCGCCGTGGGTCGGCCACTTGCACTACAAACTCCCTTCCTCCTCGATGGAGGAAGGGCCGGGGATGGAGGTGTGCCCGGAGAGGTGGAGGACGAGGCGCGTTTGGTGTCGACGCCCACGCGCGCCACACCGCCGACTCGGTGGCCACACTTTCACCCAACCCTCCTCCATCGAGGAGGAGGGCTAATGGGGCGCCGCTACCGCGGCAGCTTCGACGTCCCCATCAGGAACTCGTCCACCGCGCGGGCGCACTGGCGGCCCTCGCGGATGGCCCACACCACCAGCGACTGGCCGCGGCGGGCGTCGCCGCAGGCGAAGATGTTGGACTGCGAGGACTGGTAGTTGGCCATTGTGGCCTTCACGTTGCCGCGCGAGTCCAGCTCGACGCCGCTCTGCTCGACGACACCGGCCTTCGTCGGACCCAGGAAGCCCATGGCCAGAAGCACCAGGTCGGCCTTCAGCTCGAAGCCGGAACCTTCGGCCTCGCGCATCTGTGTGCGCCCGTCCGCGCCGGTCACCCACTCGACGCGCGCGCACTCGAGCGCGGTGACCTGGCCGTCCTTGCCGACCGCCCGCTTGGTGATGACCGAGAAGTCGCGCTCCACGCCTTCCTGCTGCGACGACGAGGTGCGCAGCTTCAGCGGCCAGTCGGGCCAGGTCAGCGCCTTGTTCTCGCGCTCGGGCGGCATCGGCATGATCTCGAGCTGGGTGACCGAGGCCGCGCCTTGCCGGTTCGACGTGCCGATGCAGTCGCTCCCGGTGTCGCCGCCGCCGATGACGACCACGTGCTTGCCCTTGGCCGAGATCGTGCCGCCCGGCGCGGCGATGGCCTCGCTGTCACCCGCGTTGCGCTTGTTCTGCTGGGTCAGGAACTCCATGGCGTAGTGGATGCCTGAGAGCTCGCGGCCCGGAACCTCGAGGTTCCGCGGGTCCTCGGCACCGTTGGCCATCACCAGCACGTCGTAGTCGTCGAGCAGGCGCTGCACTGAGACCATGCCGCCCACCTCGAAGCTGGTGCGGAAGATCACGCCCTCGGCCTCCATCTGCCGGACGCGCCGGTCGATGAGGTGCTTCTCCATCTTGAAGTCAGGGATGCCGTAGCGCAGCAGCCCGCCGACACGATCCGACTTCTCGAAGACGGTCGTGGCGTGGCCGGCGCGCGCCAGCTGCTGGGCGCAGGCCAGGCCCGCCGGGCCGGAGCCGACCACCGCCACCCGCTTGCCGGTGCCGCGCGGCGACGGCTCGGGGACCACCCAGCCCTCGTCCCAGCCGCGGTCGATGATCTGGCACTCGATCGACTTGATGGTGACCGGCGCGTCCGTGATGTTCAGCGTGCACGAGGCCTCGCAGGGGGCGGGGCAAATCCGGCCGGTGAACTCTGGGAAGTTGTTGGTGGACTGCAGGTTGTCCAGCGCCTCGCGCCACTGGCCGCCGTAGACGAGGTCGTTGAAGTCCGGGATCTGGTTGTTCACCGGGCAGCCCTGGTGACAGAACGGAATCCCGCAATCCATGCAGCGCGCGGCCTGCGCCTGCAGCTCGGGCTGCGGCAGCGGCTGGACGAATTCCTTCCAGTGTTTCAGGCGCTCGGCTACGGGCGCATAGCCGCGGTCGTGGCGCTCGATCTCCAGAAAGCCGGTCGGCTTACCCATCTGTTTCCCCAGCAGTCTGAAGCTATTCGGCGGCGACCGCGGCCGCGGCGCGGCGCTCGGTGGCCATGTCGGTGAGCGCGCGGCGGTAGTCCTTCGGCATCACCTTCACGAACGACGGCAGCACCTGGTCCCAGTTCTCCAGGATCTCGGAGGCCCGGCGGCTGCCCGTGTGCAGGTGGTGGCGCTCGATCAGGATACGCAGCCGCTCGACGTCGTGGCCCAGGAGGTCGCCCATCCCGGCGTTGTCCACCGCGACCGACCGCTGGCTCGGCTTGTTGTCCTCGTCGCCGAGGGACGTGACCTCGACGCAGTCCAGGTCGACCATGGCCTTGTTGCAGAGCTGCTCGAAGCGCTTGCGCGGATCGTAGACGTACGCCACGCCGCCGCTCATGCCCGCCGCGAAGTTGCGGCCGGTGTCGCCCAGCACCACCACCACGCCGCCGGTCATGTACTCGCAGCCGTGGTCGCCCACGCCCTCGACCACCGCCACGGCGCCCGAGTTGCGCACGGCGAACCGTTCGCCCGCCACGCCCTCGAAATAGGCCTCGCCGGCGATGGCGCCGTAGAGCACCGTGTTGCCGACCACGATGTTGCGGGTCGGGTCGCGGCGGCTCTCGGCCGGCTGGCGCACGACGACGCGACCGCCGGACAGGCCCTTGCCGACGTAGTCGTTGGCGTCGCCGATCAGGGTCAGGCTCACGCCGCGCGCCAGGAAGGCGCCGAAGCTCTGGCCGGCCGTGCCCCGCAGGGTCAGCGCGATCGTGTCTTCCGGCAGGCCGGCATGGCCGTAGCGCTTGGCCACCTCGCCCGAAAGCATGGCGCCCGCGGTGCGGTTGACGTTGCGGATCGCATACTCGCCGCGCACCGGCTCGCCCCTTTCCAGCGCCGCGGCGCTGTCGGCGATGAACTGGTGGTCCAGGGCCTTCTCCAGCCCGTGGTCCTGGCGGTCCTTGTTCCAGAGGCACGCCTGGCCCTCGGCGGGCTTGGCGTAGAGCAGCCGCGACAGGTCGATGCCCTGCGCCTTCCAGTGGCCGACGGCCTCCTCCATGTCGAGGCGGTCGACCCGGCCGATCATCTCGTTGAGCGTGCGGAAGCCCATCTGCGCCATGATCGCGCGCAGCTCCTCGGCCACGAAGAAGAAGTAGTTGATCACGTGCTCGGGCTGGCCGGTGAAGCGCGCCCGCAGCACCGGGTCCTGGGTCGCCACGCCCACCGGGCAGGTGTTGAGGTGGCACTTGCGCATCATGATGCAGCCGGCCGCGATCAGCGGCGCCGTGGCGAAGCCGAACTCGTCGGCGCCCAGCAGCGCGCCGATGGCCACGTCGCGGCCGGTGCGCAGGCCGCCGTCCACCTGCACCGCGATACGCGTGCGCAGGCCGTTCAACAGCAGCGTCTGCTGGGTCTCGGCGAGGCCGATCTCCCAGGGCGAGCCCGCGTGCGTCAGCGAAGTCAGCGGCGAGGCGCCCGTGCCGCCCTCGAAGCCCGAGATGGTCACGTGGTCGGCGCGCGCCTTGGCCACGCCCGCGGCCACGGTGCCGACGCCCACCTCCGACACCAGCTTCACCGAGATGCGGGCGCGCGAATTGACGTTCTTCAGGTCGTGGATGAGCTGGGCAAGGTCCTCGATCGAGTAGATGTCGTGGTGCGGCGGCGGGCTGATCAGGCCCACGCCCGGGGTCGAGTGCCGGACCTTGGCGATGTTCTTGTCCACCTTGTGCCCGGGCAGCTGGCCGCCCTCGCCGGGCTTGGCGCCCTGGGCCATCTTGATCTGGATGTCGTCGGCGTTGACCAGGTACTCGGCGGTCACCCCGAAGCGGCCCGAGGCCACCTGCTTGATGGCCGAGCGCATCGAGTCGCCGTTCGGCAGGCGCACGAAGCGGTCGGGCTCCTCGCCGCCCTCGCCCGTGTTCGACCGCCCGCCGATGCGGTTCATGGCGATGGCCAGCGTGGTGTGCGCCTCGCGGCTGATCGAGCCGAAGCTCATGGCGCCGGTCGAGAACCGCTTCACGATCTCGGAGGCGGGCTCCACCTCGTCCAGCGGCACGGGCGTCTCGCCAGGCTTGAAGCGCATCAGGCCGCGCAGGGTCAGCAGGCGTTCCGACTGCTCGTTGATGGCGGTGGCGAACTTCTCGTACTCGGCGGGGATGTTGCCGCGCACGGCGTGCTGCAGGCCCGAGATGGATTCCGGCGTCCAGGCGTGCGCCTCGCCGCGGAGGCGCCAGGCGTACTGGCCGCCGACGTCCAGCATGGACTTGAAGATCGGGTTGTCGCCGTAGGCGTCGCGGTGCCGGCGCACCGTCTCCTCGGCGATCTCGGCCAGGCCCACGCCTTCGATCGTGGTGGCCGTGCCCGTGAAGTACTTCTCGATCAGGTCGGACGAGAGGCCGACCGCGTCGAATATCTGAGCGCCGCAGTAGGACTGGTAGGTTGAGATGCCCATCTTGGACATCACCTTCATGATGCCCTTGCCCACGGCCTTGATGTAGTTCTTGCGCACGTCGTAGGCCGACAGCGTCAGGCCGTCCTTCACCCGCAGCTGTTCCAGCGTCTGGAACGCCAGGTAGGGGTTGACGGCTTCCGCGCCATATCCCGCCAGCACGCAGAAATGGTGCACCTCGCGCGCCTCGCCGGTCTCGATCACGAGACCGGTCTGCATGCGCAGGCCCTGGCGGATCAGGTGGTGGTGCACGGCCGCGGTGGCCAGCGCCGCCGGGATCGGGATCCTCTCCACCGACGTCTCCCGGTCCGACAGGATCAGGATGTTCATGTCGGCCAGGACGTAGTCGGTCGCCTCGCGGCAGATCCGCTGGATCGCCGCCTCGAGCCCGCTCGCGCCTTCGGCCATCGGCCACGTGATGTCGATGGTCGCCGTGCGGAAGGCGCCGTCCAGGAGTTCGTTGATCGCCCGGATCTTGGCCAGGTCCTCGTCGGTGAGGATCGGCTGCGCCACCTCGAGCCGCTTGTGGGTGCCGGCCTGGCGGCCCAGCAGGTTCGGACGCGGCCCGATCATCGAGACTAGGCTCATCACCAGCTCTTCCCGGATCGGGTCGATGGGCGGGTTCGTGACCTGGGCGAAGTTCTGCTTGAAGTACTCGTAGAGAAGCTTGGCGCGGTTCGAGAGCACGGCGATGGGCGTGTCGTGGCCCATGGAGCCGACCGGGTCGTCGCCGTCCTTGCCCATCGGCTCGAGGAAGAACGCCAAGTCCTCCTGGGTGTAGCCGAACGCCTGCTGGCGATCGAGCAGGGTGTCGGGGTCGTTGGGGCCGGGCTCGCCGGCCACGCCCTCGAGCTTCAGCTCCTCGAGCTTGAACTGGGTCTCGGCCAGCCACTCCTCGTAGGGCTCGGCCTCGGCGAGGGTTCGCTTGATCTCCTCGTCCTCGATGATGCGGCCCTCTTCCATGTCGATGAGCAGCATCTTGCCGGGCTGGAGCCGCCACTTGCGGACGATCCGCTCCTCCGGGATGTCGAGCACGCCGACCTCCGAGGCCATCACCACATGGTCCTGGTCAGTGATCACGAAACGGGCGGGGCGCAGGCCGTTGCGGTCCAAGGTGGCGCCGATTTGCCGCCCGTCGGTGAAGGCCACGGCGGCCGGGCCGTCCCACGGCTCCATCAGCGCGGCGTGGTACTCGTAGAAGGCCTTGCGCTTTGAATCCATGAGCGGATTGCCGGCCCAGGCCTCCGGGATCAGCATCATCATGGCTTGCACCATCGGGATGCCGCCGGCGACCAGCAGCTCCAGCGCGTTGTCCAGGCACGCGGTGTCCGACTGCCCGTGCGGGATGAGCGGCCACATCTTGTTGAGGTCGGGCCCCAGCAGGTCGCTTTCCAGCGTGCGCCGGCGGGCGTTCATCCAGTTCACGTTGCCGCGGACGGTGTTGATCTCACCGTTGTGGGCGATGAACCGGTAGGGGTGCGCGAGCCTCCAGGACGGGAAGGTGTTGGTCGAGAACCGCTGGTGCACCAGCGCCAGCGCGCTCTCGCAGCGCTCGTCCTTGAGGTCCTTGTAGAAGCTGCCCACCTGGTGGGCGAGCAACAGGCCCTTGTAGACCACCGTCCGGGTCGAGAACGACGGCATGTAGACCTGGGTCAGCGCCGGCAGGCCGCGCTTGGCGGCCACTTCGGCCAGCGGGTTCTGGAACTGCTTGCGCACCGCCAGCAGCTTGCGCTCGTGCCCGTCCTGGTCCTTCACGTTGGGGCCGCGGCCGATGAACGCCTGGCGGATAACCGGCATCGAGGCCAGCACGGCCTCGCCCAGGCCCGTGGTGTCGGTAGGCACGTCGCGCCAGCCCAGCAGCGGCTGCTTCTCGACGCGCAGGAAGTGCTCGAACTGCTCCAGCGCCGCGGCGCGCGCCAGCGCGTCCTGCGGCAGGAAGCACATGGCCACCGCGTACTCGCCGGCCGGCGGCAGGTCGACGCCCTCCTCCTCGGCCCAAGCGCGATAGAGGCCGTCGGGGATCTGGATCAGGCAGCCCGCGCCGTCGCCCACCAGCGGATCGGCGCCCACCGCGCCGCGGTGGTCGATGTTGAGCAGGATCTGAAGCCCGGCCTCGATCACCTCGTGCGATTTGCGGCCTTTGATGTTCGCCACAAAGCCCACGCCGCACGCATCGTGCTCGTTCCGGGGATCGTAGAGTCCTTGCCGCTCAGGCAGATCCATAGCCGTCCGTCTTCTTCCAGTCGTGCACGCGCAAGCACGGCCCCGCGTCTCTCACGAGGGGTCGTGCGCACACCTCGCTCGGCCTTTAAGCGGCAAGATCGTGCCTTGTCGATAGGGGGCGCCCCTTCGAAGGGGTAAACTTTTCTAATGGTTCGATCAGAAGGCGGTGATCGACAGCGCGATCTCGTCCCTGATGGGGCGTGACGGTGCGGTAGCGCTTAGGCCACCAACACCCCATCGCGGCCGCGGCGCGCCAGCAGCGCCCCGATGGTGTCGTACAGGTTGGTCATCGAGACGGGCTTCAGGATCACGTCGTCGGCCCCCGCCGCCCTGCAGTCGGCGTCGATGGTCGAGCCGCCGTCGGCGGTCACCACGATGACCGGCACCTGGGCCTTGTCGTCATCGCGCGCGCGGATGTGGCGGATGGCGGTCATGCCGTCCATGCCCGGCAGGCGCAGGTCCATGAGGACCAGGTCGTACTCGTTGGCGTCGATCATCTGCAGGCCGGATGCGCCGTCCGCCGCTTCGGACATGTCGAAACCGCCGGCCCGCAGCATCTCCCCCACGACGCGGCGGTTGATCTCGTTGTCCTCGACAAAAAGGACCCGCATGCCGGAAGCTCCGAAGCCTGTCGGCATGCCGTCGGGCGGCCGCCTGCTCGGCAGCTTAGATTGAGGTTTATAAGCCCGCCGCTGTATTTTTTCGGTTTTGCGGCGCGTCCTCGCGTCGCACGGCAAAGGTTCAGGCCTTCACGAGCTCGACCCGCGTCCCGCAGAGGCTGACCTTCCCGTCGGCGTCCAGCCGGCCGCGCGCCCTGGCCTTGGCGCGCACCGCCTCGGGGTCATGCACCGCCACGTCGAACGCCGCCACGCCCTCGCCGCGGCCGTCACGCGCCGGGGAGAAGCGGATTTCGCCACCCTCCAGCGGGATCTTCCAGGCGCCGCCGCCGCCGGTGCGCTCGCGACCCAGCACCTCGGCCCAGCGCTTCGACATGGCGTCGGGATCGTCGGCCTGCAGCTCGGCGCCCACGATCTTCGACGAGACGTCGGTCTTGACGTTGGCCTTCCAGTTCGGCCCGCCCCACTCCCAGCGATCGTAGGGGACCATCTCGTCCAACGACAGGATCGCCCCGCCCACGTCCTTGGGATGCAGGTGGGTGAAGTGGACGCCGTCACCATCGAACTTGTCGGCGAAGCGCACGCCCTGGGACGTCGCCAGCTCGCGGGCCGCCTGGATGTCGTCGACCTGCAGGATGACCATGTAGCCGCCGTCGCCGCCGCGCTTCTCCAGCAGCCGGCCGGCCGTGGTGCCGTCCTGGGTGGGCGAGACCACCTCGAGGAAGGTGTCGCCGATCGGCCAGACGGCGTTGTGCAGGCCGTACTTCTTCACCCCCGGGTCGGCGTAGTCGCCGCCCAGCCCCAGCACATCGACGATGTCGGCCTTGGCCGCGGCGAGGTCCTCGCCCACCAGGGCGATCTGACGGATGCGCATGGTCTTCCTCCGGGTTCTTTGGGCGAGAGACTACGGAAACCGCCGCAGGGGCCGTCAAGCCTTACGGGGCGGCGCCTTCCGCCCGCCGGACGCCGGGCCTATCGTCCCCGCCCAAGAGGAAGGGATGCAGACCATGGCCGACATCGACACCGGAACCACCGACCTTTTGGCCCGCCAGGACGGCGGCGTGCTGACGCTGACGCTGAACCGCCCCGAGGCGCGCAACGCGCTCTCCGGCGAGATGCTGAGCGCGCTGAGCCAACAGCTGGCCTGGGCCGAGCTCGAGCCGTCGGTGCGCTGCATCGTGGTGACCGGGGCCGGCAAGGGCTTCTGCGCCGGCGGCGACGTGAAGGGCATGGCCAGCCGCAACACCGGCGGCGAGCCGATCAGCCTGGACGACCGCCTGCAGAACCAGCGGGTCAGCCAGAAGGCCACCTCGGGCAAGCTGTTCAAGATGGCCAAGCCCACCATCGCCGCCCTGCCCGGCGCGGCGGCGGGCGCGGGTCTCGGCATCGCGCTCGCCTGCGACCTGCGGATCATGGCCAGGACCGCGATCCTGACCACGGCCTTCGCCAAGGTGGGCTTCCCGGGCGACTACGGCGCCGGCTACTTCCTCTCCAAGCTGGTGGGCGCGGCCAAGGCGCGCGAGCTGTTCTACTTCTCCGACCGCGTCACCGCCGATGAGGCGCTCGCCCTGGGGCTGGTGAATTGGGTGGTCGAGCCCGACGAGCTCGAGGCGCGCACGAAGGAGATCGCGCAGAAGCTCGCCTCCGGCCCGTCGGTCGCCTTCCGCTACATGAAGGAGAACCTGAACCGCGCGCTGATGGGCGCCGACGTGGACGAGTACCTCGACGTCGAGACCACGCACCAGGTCCACTGCAGCCAGACCCACGACCACCAGGAAGCCGCCCGCGCCTTCGTCGAGAAGCGGGAACCCGTGTTCCTGGGGAGGTGAGCTGACGGCCCGCGCAGCGGGCGATCGTTGCTCAGGAAGAAGGAGATCCACGGAAGCACACGGAAACACACGGAAGGCGAAGCTGCGCGTCCGTGTCCTTCCGTGTGTTTCCGTGGACAATCAAAGCGACGGCGCCGCTTCGCGGCCTTTCAGAACACGCTCCAGCCCATGCGGGTCGCGAGCTTTTCCAGGGCGAGCGTCCCGACCTGGCTGTTGCCCACCTCGTTCAGGCCCGGCGACCAGACCGCCACCGCCGCGCGATCGGGCACGACGGTGAGGATGCCGCCGCCGACGCCGCTCTTGCCCGGCAGGCCCACCTGGAAGGCGAACTCGCCCGAGGCGTCGTAGTGGCCGCAGGTCATCATGATGGCGTTGATCCGCCGCGCGTGCTCGGGCGTGGCGACCTGCTCGCCGGTCAGCGGGTCCAGCCCCTCCTTCGCCAGGAACAGGCCCGCCCGCGCCAGCTGGCGGCAGGTGATCCGTAGCGAGCACTGGTGGAAGTAGGTCTGCAGCACCTCCTCCACGGGGCTCTGCAGGTTGTCGAAGCCGCGCATGAAGTTGGCGAGGCTGTAATTGCGGAAGCCGGTCGCCGCTTCGGAGGTCGCCACCTCCTTGTCGATGTCGATGGTGTCGTTGTCGGCCAGGCGGCGCAGCGTGTCGCGGATGTCGGCGATCGCCTCGGCCGAGGTCCGCTTCGCCAGCACCGCGTCGGTCACCACGATGGCGCCGGCGTTGATGAAGGGATTCCGCGGCACGCCCCTCTCGGCCTCGAGCTGGACGATGGAGTTGAACCGCGACCCCGAAGGCTCCCGGCCCACGCGCGCCCACAGCGCCTCGCCCAGCCGCTCCAGCGCCATGGTCAGGGTGAAGACCTTGGAGATGCTCTGGATGGAGAACGGCATCCAGGCGTCGCCGTACTCGGCCGTCTCGCCGTCGACGGTGATCACGGCCATGCCGAAGCGGTTGGCGTCGACCCGCGCCAGCGCGGGGATGTAGTCGGCGACCTTCCCCTCGCCCCGATGGGCGTCCATCTCGCGCCCGACGGCGGCGACGGTCTCCTGCAGGCTCGGGGGGAGGTTCTGAGCTTCGGCCATGCCCGAAGCTAGAACGTCACCTTGGCGCTGAGAACCACCCGGCTGTCGTAGGTGTCACCGAAACTGTGCTTGTCGGTGTCGTGGTAGCGCAGGTCGAAGCCCAGGTTGTCGGTGAGCTGGTAGCCGACGCCCGCATTCCAGGTGGTGTAGTCGCCGGGCCCGTCGAACGTCTGGCGGCCCAGGGCGGCGCTCAGCGACCACTTCTCGCCGATCGCGTACTCGCCGTTCACCTCGTAGTAGGCCGAGTGGTCCACGTGGCCGTAGCTGTCGGGCACGTAGTAGAAGCCCGCGCCCAGCGTCGCCGGGCCGACCGGGACCGAGGCCTTGGCCTGCAGCTCGAGATAGTCGTAGTCGGCGCCCGACGGCGCATCGACGTAGCCGTAGTAGAGCGCGCCGAAGTCCAGCGAGATGGCGCCCAGCGTCGGCGTAACGCCCGCGTAGAGGTCGTACTCGGCGTCGGTCCCGTCGTTGTAGTCGACGTTCGAGACCCAGACGCCGGCGTAGAAGAGCCCCGCCGTGGCGTCGATGCCGCCGAAGATCTGCGGGTTCTCGTCGGTGTTGCTGACACCGCGGAACACATAGTCGGTGGCCGCGCCGAAGTTGAACTCGACGTCGATCCCCTCGTCCTGGGCGAGCGCCGGGCCGGCGGCCAGCGCGTAGAAGGCGGCGGCGATCCCTGCGGCGAGGGGGGCGACGGTCTTGCGGGGGCTCATGCCGAATCCTTCGGAAGCGAGGACCACAGTCAGCACGCAACACACTTAACGGAAGCTTGGCGGGGTGCGCCGAACCTGCCTGCACCCCTCTATCAGCCGCTGAGCAGCATCTCCGTGAAGGCGCCGCGCATGCAGTGGTTCGAGCTCATCGCGGCGCCGTAGCCGCCGGCGTTCAGGAAGGCGATCCGGTCGCCCTCGGCCAGCGGGGGCATCGGCTTGTCCTGCGCCCAGGTGTCGAGCGCCTCGTTGATGTTGCCGGCGATGGTGACCGGCCGCCACGACGCCGCGTCGAAGCTGCGCGGCGTGCAGGCCGCCGGCTCGCAGGGCAGGTCGTAGTAGACGGGCTCGGGCGCGAGGTTGAAGCCGCCGTCGACGCTCACGAAGGTGGTGTCGCGCTTCGTCTCCACGTCCACCACGCCCAGCACCAGGACGCCGGCGTCCTTGACCAGGTAGTCGCCGGGCTCGACCGCCACGGTCACGTCGCGGCCCCGGAAGTGGCGGGCGAGGATGGCCGCCCAGCGGGCGAGGTCCAGCGGCCGGTCGCCCTCGCGGTGCGGCAGGCCCAGGCCGCCCCCGACGTTCACCGCCGTCACGTCCGGCGCGTCGTCCAGGAAGCCCCGGGCCGCGCCAACCGCCGCGTCCCACGCGTCGAGCTCGGTCGTCAGGTAGCCGCAGCCCACGTGGAAATGCAGCGACGTGACCTTCAGGCCGTACGCCCGCGCCGTCGCCAGCGCCTCGCCCCACTGCGCGCGGTAGATCCCGAACTTGGTGGCCGCAGACCCCGCGTAAGTCAGCCGCTCGCTGCCGCCGTAGCCCGTGCCGCGCTCGGGATTGACCCGGATGCCGATGGCGCGGCCCGGCGCGCGCTCGCCGATCCGGCGGATCTGGCCCACGCTGTCGCAGTTGATCGTCAGCTCCGGGTGCGCCAGCAGCCGGCTGAGGTCGCGGTTCGAGACGGCGGTCCCGGTGAAGCTGATGTTGGCGGCCGCGAACCCCGCGGCGAGCGCGCGGTCAACCTCGTCGGGCGAACAGGCGTCGATGCCGCTGCGGCCCCAGCGCGCCATCGCCTCCAGCAGCGGAACGTGCCGGTTCGACTTCATGGCGTAGTACACACGTGTGGGCCGCCCGACGCCGGCCAGGGCGCCCTGCAGCCGCGCCAGGTTCGCCGCCACCCGCGCCTGGCCGTACAGGAACAGCGGCCCCTCGACCGCGTCGGCCAGCGCCGCCACGTCGCCGCCCGCGAAGTGCAGCCGCCCGTCCACGTAGTCGAGGTCGTCGCGCGACCACCAGAACCGAGGCTGCAGCCGCTCGGCAGGCAGCGCGCTCACCGGCCGATCGACGCCAGGTACGCCCGCCCTTCGGCGTTCGGCGCCTCGGCCCGGCCGGTGATCCAGCGCCGGCAGGCAGGCGCGCCGCAATGGCACTCGAACTGGCGGTAGAGCACGTCCTCGGTCGCTGCATAGTCGATGGTCAGCAGCCCGTCCGCCTCGACGTCCGTCAGCGCCTGCAGCTCGAAGCGCTGCATGTCGAGCCGGCAGTTTGGGTCGCAGCTGTGCGACAGAAAACCGATGAACCTGGTCTCGGCGATGTGCAGGTGCTCGCTGACCTGCAGGCTGTGCAGGCGCAGCTCCGGGGTGATCACGCCGGTGAAGTGGTGCACCACCGCCCCCGCCTGCCGCGGGACCAGCGTGCGCACGCCCAGGCCGTGTTTTGCCGAGGCGTCCAGCACCTCAAGCGCTTCATCGTCCTCGATGAGTGATTCGCGGGGGAGAGCCATTTCAACTCTAGGATGCCTTGCCGCGGCTTCGTCGAGAAGGCGACATGAAGTCCTAAGACTTCGAAAAGCTCAGCTTGTTGTGTCCGTCGACCCGCTCGTAGCGCACCTCGTCCATCAGCTGCCGCACCAGATGCACGCCAAGGCCGCCGATCTGGCGCTCGCCGACCGGGAGGCTGGTGTCGGGTGCGGGCGCCAATGTGGGGTCGAATGGCGCGCCGTCGTCCGCCACTTCGACCATCACGCGACCCCCACGTACAGCCGCCGTCACCGTGATCGCCTGGGCGCCGCTGTGGTCCAGGGCGTTGCTCAGCACCTCGTCGGCGGCGACCATCACGGCGCTGACGGCCGACATCGACGCGCCCGCCTTGAGGAGGTGCGCTTCCAGGGCGTCCAGCAGGGTTGGAAGGCCAGTCCTGCCGCCGGAGAGCGTATGGGAGAAGTCGGCGGCCATATCGCCCTTGCGGGGACTCAACGCGGCCACTCTAGTCGCGTGGCCAATTATCGCAAACGCCCGGATACTCGGGCGTCGGGATCGTGAGGGGCGCCCATGCAGATCAGTGAACAGACCCGCGGCGGGACCCTGGTGATCCAGGCGTCGGGCCGGCTCGACTCCAGTTCGGCAGGCGCGCTCGAGGCGGTGCTGCCGGCGCGGATCCAGGCGAACGACAAGGTGGTCGTGAACCTGTCGGACGTGCCGTACGTCTCGTCCGCGGGCCTGCGGGTGCTGCTCATCGGCGCGAAGGCGGCGCGGTCGGGCGGGCACAAGCTGGTCCTCGCCGGGCTTTCGGAGTCGGTGCGCGAGGTGTTCGACATCTCGGGTTTCACTGGCCTCTTCGCCATCGAGCCCGATCTGGAGTCAGCGCTCGCCGCCCTCGGCTGATCGCACCACCGCCAGGACGCCTTCGGCCTCGAGCAGCGTCACGAGGTCCTCCAGCACCTGCGCGGGCGTGAGCCCCGCGGCGCGGGCGACGTACGCCTCGGCCCGGGCGGCGTTGTCTCCGTCCAGCAGCGCCGGCGCACCTGCAGCGGGCGGCTCGGTCGCGGTCCAGACGCGCCAGGCGACGCGGCCGACGCCGAACACGCTGCAGCCCTCGGCGATGCAGGCCTCCGGCGCGCCGTCCAACAGGTGGGCCTCGAAGTAGCGCCGCGCGGCCAGCGCCTGGGCCAGGGCCGTCGCCGGGGTCTCGGCCGCGCACTCGCCCAACACCAGTCCTGCACGGCCGTCAGCCTCGCAGTGGGCATAGAAGCGGCCGGACGAGCCGCGCCCCAGCATGCGCACGGCCAGCGCCCCGCCGGCCGCCTCGAGCGCAAGCGGCGGGAAGGCCGTCTCGTGTTGGGCCGCGGCGCTGGCGGCCTCGTCCCGTTCGCGGTCGCGCCGGGCCAGTTCGTGACGGCCGCGCGCCAGCCGCCCGGCGACGCTGGTCCGCATCAGCCGCACGGCCAGCGCCAGGTCGCGGGTCTCGCGGATTCGAAAACCCTCGGCCTCGCTGACCGGCGCATCGGTGCGGATCGCCTGGATCAAGGCGCCCGAGCCCGCCAGCTCGCGGACGATGCCCTGGGCGATGGCCAGGGCCAGCACCAGGCCCACGAGTCCGGCGCCGACGACCAGCCCGGCCACCAGCCGCCGCAGCTCGGCCACCTCGGCGATGAGCGGGGCCGCGTCGATCTGGGCCACCACGAACCGGCCGCCCTCCACGGGCGCGAGGCCGGTGATGTGCTGGCGCCCGGCGGCGTCGACCGCCACCGGTAAGGCCGCGGGGGCGACCGGCCGCGCGTACGGCGACCGGCCCGCGGGAGCGGCGCCCACTACAGGCGAGGCCCGCCCCTCGGCGTCCACGAGATAGAGCGCGGTGAGGCCGGTCACGTGCGTCGCGGCGCTCCTCAGGCCGGCGGCCCGCACCGGGTCGGCCAGGGCGTTGGCGAGGTCGTGCGTGTCGGCGAAGGCCGCCACGGTGACCGCCGCCGCGATCGCCTGTCCCTCCAGCCCGCGCTCGGCCTCAGCCCGCTCCCAGAAGTAGACCAGCGCGCCGTTCACGCCGGCCAGCAGCAGGAACAACGGCACGACCAGCAGCAGGAAGGCGCGGCGGATGGTCATCGGCCGCGCCGCTCGGAGAGGTCGCGCAGGCCCACCACGAACTCCGGGCATTCACGGGCGATGGTGAAGACGTGTGGCTTGGCGACGACCAGGGCCTCCAGGCCGTCCGGCCCCGCGACATGCTCGGCGGGCGTCGCCAGGCCGAACAGCAGTCCCGGCGCATCGAACACGACCGGCGCCGGTACGCCGTCCGCCAGGGCGCCGCCTTCGACCGTCACGAACAACGCCTCGGGAACCACGCCGGCCGGCAGGACCAGCTTGCCCGGCGCAAAACTGCGGGCGCGGGCGTGGCGCGCGATCAGCAGCAGCTCGGTGTCCTCGAGCCGCTGGAAGGGGCCCACGCCGCGCAGGGCGAACAGGCGCTGGACGACCTCGGCCCCGATCACGCCGCGGCCTCCTCGGCGACCGTCCCGTGCTGCGCCACCGCCAGCACGGGCCAGCGGGCGGCAAGCTTGCGGTCGGCTGCGAAGCGTTCCGCCAACCCCGACATCGCCCGACGCTCCAGCCGCGCGTCCAGGCCGTCGTCGGCGGGCCGCCAGACGATCCGCCCGCCCTTGCCGCCCAGCAGCACCACCGGCTCGGCCGGCCCCAGCGCCGCTTCCAGCACCGCCACGTTGCGCGCGCGGTCGTGGGCCAGCGTCTCGGACCAGGCCGTTCGCATCGATGCGATCAGGTGGCCCGCCAGCTCGGCTATGGAGACGCGCAGGTGGCGCACTTCCTTCGGGGCCGCGGTCTCGGCCGGCGGGGCGCGGTCGCCGGCGGCGATGCGCAACGCCTCGGATTTCAGCGCCTCGATGGGCTGGGCCACGTGGCGCACGATCTGCAGCGTCACCAGCGCCGAGGCCAGCAGCGAGACCACGCCGATCAGGGCGCTGACCAGCAGCGCGTTCTGCGTCGCCACCTCGATCACCGAGATGTTCACGTCCGCACCCGCCGTGGCCACGATCCTGCCCTGGCGGTCGCGCACCGGCGCCGCGGCGGTCTTCAGGAGGCCCCACTGCTCCTGGAATTCGATGGGCGAGACATAGATCGACCCGTCCGCCGTGGCCCTGCGCAGGCCGGTCCGGGTCTCGGCGGTCAGCTCGTCCTCCGAGCCGATGGCCGAGTGCTCGTCGCCCTCGGTGGCGTCGAGGACGTAGATCACGTCCTTCGTCCCGCCCAGCACCTGGGAATAGAGGTAGGTCAGCTGCAGCTCGCGGCGGATTCGGCGCATCGGCTGCACGTTGCGCAGGTACGGACCCATCGCTTCCACCGACTCGGCCGGCGCCCGGACCTTGGCGGCCTGGATCAGGAAGTCGTGGTCGGCGGGGTCGATCAGGGCGCCCGTGAGCGCACTCGTGGTCACGAGCTTGCGCGAGAACCCGTCCAGGATGCTGTCGTAGAGCCGCGTGTAGACCAGCGCGCCCAGGCCGATCGCCAGCACCACGATCGCCGGCGTGAAGGTGCGCCAGAGCAGCGTCTTGATGGGAGTCCCCTCAGGCTGCATAGGCGCGACCGTCCTGGACCTTGAGCATGGTGAGCGCGAGGTCCGGGTAGCGCGCGGCCACCTCGTCGATGTCGGGTCGCGAGAGCCACCACGACCGGCCGCCAGCCGACAGCTCCAGCGGCTTGCGCGCCGCCGGCTCCGAGGTCACCCGTTCGGCCAGCGCCACCTGGGCGTCTGTGGACGCGGCCGCGAACTCAGGCCGTTCGCGGATCGCCGCCACCAGGTCCACCACCGTCGGCCGGTCCGCGCCCGGAAGGCCCAGCAGGCGGGCGTAGCTGTCGCGGAAGATGTCGGACAGGCCCGGCTCGATGGCGCCGCGCAGGTGCGCCGCCAGCTCCCCCTCGGGCACGAGGTCGCGCAGCGCCTGGGCCGCCGCGGCGGCTTCGAAGCCATGGGTCGTGTCGACGACCTCCTTGAGCAGCGCCGCCAGTTCTCCGCCGGCCCCGCCGGTCGCCACCTCGCGGCGGTTCACCAGAGGCTCCAGCTTCCGCCAGGTGGTGTGGTCGACGCCGGCCGCGATCGCCTCGATGGCGTTGCCCCGCACCTTCGGGTTCGCCGAGTGCAGCGAGACGATCAAGAGGTCGAAGTCCGGCAAGAGGCCGCCCAGGGCCAGCAGCTCGAGCGTGAAGTCCACCGACTCCCCGATCCGCTGACGGTAGGCGTGGGCCAGCAGCGACATGGCCGGCGACCGGTGGGCCTCGGCCTCGAACCGCTGGGCGACGGCCAGCCGGGGGCCGGTCTCGCCCAGCTCCTCGCGCACCAGCCGGTCCAGCTGCGACATGAACTGGGCGTGGCTGAGCGTCGAGAGCGCCCGGGCCGCCATCGAGCGCGCACGGTAGGGCGTCTGGTAGTTGCGCAACGCCTGCATCAGCCGCGGGATCGCCGCCTCGCCGAAACCCACCAGCACGGCCTCGGCCGCGCGCAGCTCGCGCGGGCTGAGCTGCGCGGCCGCCGCCAGGATCTGCGGGACCGCCTCCACGTCGCCGATCGCCGCCAGCAGCTCCAGGATCGTGCGGCGGCTCGTGCGATCCATCACCGGCAGGTTCTCGACCAGTGGGCCCACTAGGCCGATGTCGCCCGGCCCGACCACGCTCACGAGCGCCTGCAGCGCATACTTCCGCACCGACGGCGACGGGTCGGCGAGCTTGGCGGCGAACGCCTTCGTCGCCTCGGACTCCTCCTCCTCGGCGGCCGGGTGCGCCGGGGGCTTCGTCGCGTGGGCGTGGAGCAGCCAACGGGCCGCCGCCGCGGTGCCCGAGTCCGGCTCCGCCGCCTTGGCCTTCAGCACCTCGGTGGCCTGGGCGTCGAAGACGGGCGTGGCGATGTCGGGGTCGCCGAAGTTCAGCCAGCCCCGGCGCATGTTCGCCTCCATGGCGCCCGGGTAGTAGTGCCGCAGCGCCATCACCACGCCGACCAGCCCCGCGCCCAGCACCACGCCGATGCCCGAGAGCTCGCGCATGTCGGAGTGCCTGGCCGCCAGCAGCAGGAAGCCGCCCGCCAGGAGGCTCGCCAGCGGCTCGGCCAGGCCCTCGACAACGGTCCGGAACGGCCGCTTCACCGCCGACGGCGTCGCGTTGAAGAGCAGGTTCTGGTTGTTGTACTCGATCGATGTGAGCACGCCGTGATAGGCGAAGAACGCCGCGAAGGCCGCCGGCTCGCCCCCCGCCATGAAGAAGTAGGCGAAGACCGCGAAGTAGGTCAGCGGCAGGACCAGCGCCACGTTGCGCACACCCGCCCGCGTCACCAGCCGGTTGAACACGAAGAGGCAGACCACCAGGTTGAACACGTTGGTCGCGGCGTAGAGGCGGCCGAACAGCCCGGCGAGCTCCGCCTCGCTGCGGCCCTTCTGCAGCACCGTCGAATACTGGAACTCGGCGAGGTTGGTCATCAGCAGGGTGACGAACAGCGTCAGCACCAGGGCCACGGCGTAGGGCGAGGTGCGGAACGTCCGCACCACGCGCAGCGCCTGGGTGCGCACGTCCGTGCTCTCGCCGTCGAGGTCGGTGTCGGTGTCGGCGATCCGCCGCCAGCGGCGCCGCAGCAGGAGCGCCATCGGGGCCGTCGCCACGGCCACCCCGGCCCAGACCAGCATGAAGGCGTGCATCGGCAGGACGTTGGCGAACAGGCTGACGATCAGCGCGCCCAGCGTCGTGCCCAGGGCGCAGAAGGCGGCGAATAGTGGGAAGAGCCGCTTGGCGTCCTGGATGTCGAAGTAGGTGTCGGTGAAGTTCCAGAACAGCGTGTAGAGCCCGATGTACCACATCGCCAGGTACAGCTTCAGCGCGTAGTACAGCGTGGTGTCCCAGGGCTTGGGCAGCCCGATCTCGATCAGGGCCCACAGCACCGCCCCACCGGCGATCAGCAGGCCCAGCGTGGCCTCGACCACCCGGTCGATCGAGAAGCGGACCAGGAGGTACGAGAACACCGCCGTGTAGACCAGCATCACCACCGGGGTGAGCAGGAAGATCACCGGCAGCTTGTCGGCGCCCACGTGGGTCAGGAACGCCGCGTCGCCCGCCGCGAAGCCCACGCCCATGCCGGTCTGCAGCAACAGCCCGAACAGGCCGAACTGCAGGAGCTTCGGCCACTCCCCCGGCTCGACCTTGAACACGCGGTTCAGCAGCGCCTGCAATCTTTCCCCCGACCCTGACCTATCTGGCAATGAAGCCGACAGGCTCTAGGGCTCGTTAACGCCCCGTGGGTATTCTCTATAGACTAGCTTCAAATTTCCGAACGACCGCCACGGGCCCCTCAAAGCGCGATGACCGATCCCGCAGCAGATGCGCCCAAGCGACGGCGGCGATTCCGCCTGAAGACGCAGCTGTTGCTGCTGCTGGGCGCGCTGAACCTGGTGGCGGCCGTCGCCTATTCCGTTGTGCTGTACGAGGTCGACCGCGCCGCCATCATGGCCGGCATCGACGGCCGGCTGACGACCGCCGTCCTGGCCGTCAACGAGATCGTCCCCGACCAGTACCACGCCCGGATCATCGGCCCCGATTCGATCCCGCGCGAGGAGTACCGCCGGCTGCAGTACCGCCTGTCGCGCTTCGCCAAGCGCTCGGACCTCGTCTACGTCTACACCTACATGAAGTTCGGCGACGAGATCCGCACGGTCTCGACCAGCGCCACGGACCGCGAGATCGAGCGGCGCCAGGAGGTGCCGTTCTTCGCCCTGTACGACTCCGCCCCGGCCGCGCTCCTCAACAGCTTCGACGACGGCAAGCCGCGGTTCGAAGAGTACCAGGACGAGTTCGGCCGCTTCCGCTCGCTCTACCTGCCCGTCCGCGGCGTCGACACGCGCATGTACGTCGTGG
>NZ_DASWTE010000008.1:0-1696 GCF_036402295.1 Phenylobacterium sp. | reverse complement strand
CCCAAGGGCGACGGCGCCGACGACGAGCGAGAACGCGAACGTGGCCGCGCGGTGAGTTCCAGACATGACGCTCTCCCTAGCATTACAGTTGCAGGCTGCGCTTGAGGTGAGCCTGCCGTGCCATGGCTTGGTGACATCGTCGCCAAGCGGACCAAGCGATGACGAGGGCGGGCTCGATGCGGCCCTGGGCTAGGCGGCAGGCAACGCGCCGGATCTCCTGGATGGACCATCGCACCATCTGCGGCACCATTCGGCCGTGGCGCTTTTTTGGGGTGTCGCGTCGGCCTCCGCCTTGTGGCGGAGCACCGCCAGCAGGGCGAAGGCGAGCAGGACCAGCGCGACGTGGCGGTGCCAGCCGTGCCAGCTCCTCGTCTCGTTGTGATCAAGCCCGAGCTCGTTCTTGGCGGTCTCGAACGCATCCTCGATCGCCCAGCGCGTGCCCTCGACCTTCACGAGCGTCTCGATCGGGGTGCCCTGGGGACACCAGGTGGCGAAGAAAGTCAGGTCCTGGTCGGTGAGGCTGCGCCGGATCAGCAGGCCCCGTGTCCAGATACCATGGCTGCCGGGGTAGCCCTCCGCCTCGGCATCGAGATCCGCCAGCGCCAGATACGCCCAATCGTAGAGCCGTGGCCCCTTGGCGCCGTCGCCGGCGGACAGGCGGACATAGCGGGAGGCGGGCAGCGCCGCCGCGATCTCCGCCGCCGTGCCGGCGACGGCTGGCGCCTCGCCCCAGGAGCCGAAGGAGTGGCCGCCAGTGACGCCGAGCACGTAGCCCTTGCCCGCCCGGCGCAGCGCCATCTCCACCTCGCCCACCCCGTAGACGCTATCCGCCGCCACCCAGGCGAAGGGCACGCCGGCCTCGATCGCCCGCCCGATCATCCCGGCCGCGATCCGCGGCTTGGTGGCGAAGGACACCTCCGCCGGGATATGCGCCGCCGCCCGGCGCGCTGGCTTGTCGGTCCATTCCTTGGGCAAGTAGAGCCGCCGATCAATGAAGGCATGCCCGATGCCGGACACGTAGGCCGCGAGCACGCCGATCTGGCAGTTGGTGATCTTGCCGGCGGAGCCGGTGTACTGCCGCTTGACGCCGCAGGAGGCGTTCCCCTGCTTCAGGAAGCCGGTTTCATCGATCACCAAGACGGCATCCGGCGCCGCCAAGGTCTCGACGACGTAGTCGCGCACCAGGTCGCGCAGGGCATCCGCCTCCCAGTGGCTGCGGCCCAGCACCGCCTGCTGCCGCCAGGGCCCCGGATCGCCGGCCGCCTCGGCCCGCATCCAGCCCGTCTTGCGCCGCTCCGGCCCCAGCAGCCCGTCCAGGAAGGCGGCCGCCGAAGCCGCCACCGAGGGATGCGCGAACAGCGGCCGGAGCCGCGCCTTGAGCCCGCCCAGCTCGGCCGACCACAGACCCAGCATTTGCTCCACCGAAACCCCGGACACCGCTGCGCCTCCGCTTCAGGCGCAGATAGATGGAGACGCTCAGGTGCAACTGTAATGCTAGACGGCCTGCAGGCACGCTTGGCGGCGAAGATGGCGCTGCACAACTTCTGCCTCTGGCTCAACGAACGCCTCGGCCGCCCATATCTGGCGTTCGCCGATCTCGTCGACTGGTGATCCTGACTGATCTCACACCAAGCGTTCAAGCCCAAGCCTATGGCTCCAGCTAGGGCTCCGGCTGCGGCACCGGTTCCGCTTCTGG
>NZ_DASWTE010000007.1:0-9006 GCF_036402295.1 Phenylobacterium sp. | reverse complement strand
GGCGTGTTCGATTCCGGGGTGGGCGGCCTGACCGTCCACCACCGGCTCGTGGAGCGGTTCCCGGAAGCGGACTTCATCTATCTGGCCGACCAGGCCAACGCCCCCTATGGCGGGCGGCCCGGCGAAGAGATCGTCGAGCTGACGAAGGCGGGCTGCATCCGACTGTTCGACGAGGGCTGCGACGTCGTGGTCCTCGCCTGCAACACCGCCGCCAGCGTGGCGCTGCGGCGGCTGCAGCAGACCTGGCTGCCGGGCTATCGGCGCGCACTGGGGCGGCCGGTCAACGTCCTGGGCATCGTGGTGCCGACCATCGAGGCGGCCACGGGCCTGCCGTGGGAGCACGAGGCGCAGTGGCGCGAAGAGAAGGCCGAGAAGCTGGAGATCCTCGGCGTCTTCTCCACCCCGGCCACCACGAAGAGCCGCGTCTACGAGATCGAGATCGACAAGCGCCGGCAGGACGTGGCCGTCTTCTCCGAGCCCTGCCCCGACCTGGCGCGAATGATCGAGCAGGGCGCGCCGCGCGACGAGTTGGCCAAGGTGATCCAGGGGCACGTGAAGGCGCTGACCACGCGGATCGGCCGCGCGCCCGATCGGGCGATCCTGGGCTGCACGCACTACGAAATCGTGGCCGACCTGTTCCAGGCGGCGCTGCCGCCCGGCACGCCCCTGATCCGCCAGCCCGACGCCACGGCCGATGCGCTGGAGCGGTACTTTGCGCGCCACACAGAGTTCCGGCCGGGTACGACCGCCGTTCGTCGCTTTTTGACCACCGGCCAGCCCGGCGCGCAGAACAGCCTTGTTGAGACTTTCTGGGGCGGACCGCTAAGCTTCGAGCCGGTCTAGCTGACGGGGGAAGACATGCGGACGTGGATCCTGGGAGCGGCGGCCGCTCTCTTGTTCGCCGGCGGCGCGCAGGCCGAGGTGGTCGACACGAACGCCCAGGGCTTCCGGCTGAAGAGCGTGCTGCAGATCAAGGCGCCGCCGGCCCGCGTCTATCAGGCCATCGGCGAGCTTCCCCGCTGGTGGGACGGCGAGCACACCTATTCCGGCAAGGCCGAGAACATGACCTTCCCGCTGCAGGCGAACGGCTGCTGGTGCGAGACCATCCCCGGCGGCGGCAGCGTGCGCCACGGCGTGGTCGAGCTGGCCTGGCCGGCGCAGGGGATGATCCGCGCGGACGCGGCGCTGGGCCCGCTGCAGGACGAAGGTGTCTCGGGCGCGCTCTATTTCCACGTGGTCGCCAAGGACGGCGGGACCGAGCTCACCGTGACCTACAACGTCGGCGGCGCGCGCGACGCCATGGCCAAGGCCGGCCCGGGCGTCGACGCCGTGCTCAGCGGCGCGTGGGCGCGGCTGAAGCTCTACGTCGAGACGGGCAAGCCGTAGGCCGCGGCCGCGAGCGCTTCATCCAGGCGGCGGCCCTCGGCGTAGGGCGACAGGTCGGCCGTCGGCGCGCAGCCCGCACGCGGGTCGGGCAGGGCGGCGCCGATGCGGGTCTCCACCGGGAACACGCCGAACCACGCCGCCCAGCCGTCGTCGGCGGCGAGCTCAGTGACGCCGGTGTCCTTCACTTTCGCCGAGGCCTCCTCGATCTCCATCTCGACGAGAGCGATGCGGGTGAGCTCCTCGTCGGTGGTGGGACGCAGCTTCACCGGCCGGCCGGCGTAGAGACGGTCGATGAAGGCGTCCATGGCGGCGCGCTTGACGGTCAGGTCGTTGGTCAGCCGGGCGCGGCCGAAGGCCATCACGGAGCGGTAGTTCAGCGAGTGCGTGATGCCGGAGCGGCCGACGACGAAGCCGTCCAGGAAGCTCACGGTCACGCAGACCGGCGCGCCGTCACCGACCGTGTTGAGCATCCGGCTGGCCGCCGCGCCGTGCCAGTAGAGCTTGCGGCCTTCGCGCCAGTAGGCGGTGGGCGTCACGAACGGCTGGCCGTCGATGACGTAGCCGACGTGGGCCATGATCCCGGCGTCGAGGATGCCGAAGACCGTGGCCTCGTCATAGGCCGCCCGCTGCGGCCGGCGCCGCACCTGCGAGCGGGGCGTGGGGCTGAAGGCCGCGCCGGACCCGTCTGGCGGGGTCACAGCGCGGCCCTCAGGCTGGGCGCGGGGTGGGGGGACCGCGCCACGACAGTCGGCGGCTCGGGGAGGAGGGCCGCCACCGCCTGGGTGGAGAGGAGGCTCGGCAGCAGGCAGCCGGCCACGAGAGCGACCGCTACGGCATAGGCCAGGGTCGCGACGGCGAGGCGGCGCAGCGCGTCGATCATCAGGTTCGTCGGCATGGTCCGCCTCCTTTCGGGTTGGCGAACTACGCCGTATGTGGTCTGCTACATAGGTCCACTTCAAACATTCTGGACAGACCACTTGAGGGCCGATGAGCTGGGCCGACATCTATCCCTGGACCGCGCCGGAGACGGGCCGGCCGGTGATCCGGCAGGTCTATGATCAGGTGCGCGGCGCCATCCACGCCGGCGCGCTGAAGCCGGGCGGCCGCCTCCCCTCGAGCCGCGACCTGGCCGTCCGCCTGGGCGTGGCGCGGGCCTCGGTGGTCGCCGCCTACGACCAACTGCTGGCCGAGGGCTACGCCGAAGGCCGCACCGGATCGGGCACCTATGTCTCGCACGACCTGTCCGGCGTGCTGGACCTCAAGGCCCCCAAGCCCGCACCGGCGCCGGTCGCCGCGCCCGTATTGCCCGACCGTGCGCTGGACCTGGCCTCGGTCCCCACCGCGCCGACGTCGACCGAGCCGCAGATGTTCTCCAACGGGCGCACGCTGATGGACGCCCGCGCGCTGGACGCCTGGTCGGTCTCGACGCGCCGGGCCCTGCGCACGCTGGGCCCGCAGCACTTCGGCTATTCCGAGCCGGCGGGCGATCCGCGGCTGCGCACGGCGATCGCCGACTACCTGCGCGCCGCGCGCGGCGTCGTTTGCGAGCCCGACCAGGTGATCGTCACCGCCGGTGCGCAGCACTCGGTCGACCTCGCGGCCCGCCTGCTGCTCAGGCCGGGCGACAAGGTGTGGCTGGAGGATCCTGGCTACCCTCAGACCTGGCAGGCCCTGCTGGCCGCCCAGGCGCAGGGCGTGGCCGTGCCGGTGGATCGGTCCGGCCTCGTCGTGCAGGCGGGCGTCGAGAGCGCGCCGGACGCGCGGGTCGCGTTCGTCACCCCGTCGCATCAGTTCCCGCTGGGCGTGGCCATGTCGATGGGCCGCAGGCTGGAGCTGATCGCCTGGGCGCGGGCGGCGGGCGCCTGGATCGTCGAGGACGACTACGCCTCGGAGTTCCGCTACGAGGGCGCGCCGCTGGCCTCGCTGCAGGGGCTCGATGGCGGCGAGCGCGTCATCTACGTCGGCACGTTCAACAAGTCGCTCTTCCCGGGCATCCGGCTGGGCTACCTGGTGGCGCCGCGACCGCTGGTCCAGCCGCTGGCGGCGCTGCGCCGCCTGGCCGACCGGCAGCCGCCGACGCTGACCCAGGCCATCACCCTCGACTTCATGGATAGCGGCCAGTTCGCCGCCCACATCCGCCGTCGCCGGCTGGCCTACAGGGCCCAGCGCGACGCGCTCGCCGACGCGCTCACGCGTCGCCTGGGCCACATGCTGGAGGTGGACGTCCCTGACCAGGGCATGCACCTGATCGCCTACCTGAAGGACGGGCGCTCGGACCTGGACGTCGAGGCGAAGGCTGCGACCCGAGGGCTGATGGCGCGCGCCATCAGCCCGCTATTCCACACCGCCACGCCGCGCCAGGGACTCCTGCTGGGCTTCACCGGCTTCCCCCCGAAGGGCATGGACGCCGGCGTGGCCCGGCTGGCGGCGGCGGTAGGCTAAGCCGCCAGCGCGGTCTCCGCCGCGATCACGCGGCTGGCGGCGTTGACCACCGCGGCGATACGCAGCGCGGCCTGGATCTGTTGCGCCGGGACGCCGTGCTTCTTCAGCTCCGCTTCGTGGGCGTCGAGGCACATGCCGCAGCCGTTCACGGCCGAGACGGCGCTGGACCACAGTTCGAAGTCGACCCTGTCCACGCCCGGGTTGGCCAGGACGTTCATCCGCAGGCGGGCGGGCAGGGTCTTGTACTCGCCGTTCGAGAGGAGGTGCAGCGAGCGGTAGTAGACGTTGTTCATGCCCATGATGGCCGCCGCGGCCTTGGCGGCGGTCTTGGCCTCGGCGGACAGGCCGGCCGCGTCGGCGGCGGCCTCGAGCGACGTCACCACGGAGGGTACGCCCAGGGCATGGGCCGAGGCGACGAACGCGCCCCACTTCTGCTGCTCGCTGAGCACGGTCTCGGAGGCCAGGCTACCGAGGTTCAGGGCGATGTCCTTGGCGTAAGCGGGCAGGGCGTCGCGCAGGGCGTCGAGGGACATGGAGCTCTCCGGAAAAGAAGAAGCCCAGGGGCGCAGCTGGGGGAGGGAGGGCGCGCGCCCCTGGGCAAGGCTGGAGGTCCGCGGGTGTGCGTCGCGGTCTCCAGGCGTTGGCGGCGCCGGCGTGGGGCGGGCGCCGCCGTGCGGGTTAGGCGGCCTTCAGCGTCTCGCCGCCGACCGAGCGGTTGCACGGGCAGAGCTCGTCGGTCTGGAGCGCGTCGAGCACGCGCAGGGTGTCCTGCGGGTTTCGACCGACGTTCAGGTTCGTGACGTAGACGTGCTGCACCACGTTGTCGGGGTCGACGATGAAGGTGGCGCGCTGGGCGACGCCCTCTTCGAGGTTCAGCACGCCGAGGTCGCGGGCGAACTGGCCGCCGTTGTCGGCGAAGTTCCAGATCGCCAGGTTGTTCAGGTCCGCATGCTCGCGGCGCCAACCGAGCTTGGAGTGCTCGTTGTCGGTCGAGCCGCCCAGGACCACGGCGTCGCGGTCGGCGAACTCGCGGTTCAGGCGGGCGAACTCGGCGATCTCCGTCGGGCACACGAAGGTGAAGTCCTTCGGGTAGAAGAAGATGACCTTCCACTGCCCTTTGAAGCTGTCCTTGGTGAGGGTCTCGAACGCGCTCTCGCCGTTCTCCTCGTGGCGCATGAACTTGGGCTTCACACCCACGATCTTGAAGTCGGGAAGCGTCTGGCCAACACCCAGCATACGAAAACTCTCCTAGTGAAAGACGGTCGGCGGGTCGGGGAGGAGTGACTGCCGTGGCGGGGGAGATAGGGGGCCTTGCTGCAGAGCACAAATTGATAGTTTTTGGTGATCGAATAGATCGGCTCTATGATATCGGCCCGACCCTCGGAGGCGCGCCTTGCTGCCGACCATCCGCCAGCTCCAGTACCTCAAGCTGCTCGCCGAGCATGGCGCGTTCGGCAAGGCGGCCGAGGCGGCGCACGTGACCCAGCCCACGCTGTCGGCCGGCATCCAGGAGTTGGAGCGCACCCTAGGCGCCCCGGTCGTAGACCGCGCCCGCACGGGCGTGATCCTGACCCCGGTGGGCGAGGAGGCGCTGCGCCGCGCCACCGTGATCCTCAACGAGGCCGAGGAGCTGGTGGAATCGGCCAAGAACGCCGGCCAGCCGCTGACCGGCCGGTTCCGCCTGGGCGTGATCCCCACCATCGCGCCGTTCCTCCTGCCGGGCGCCCTGCCGCTGCTGCGCCAGCGGTTCCCGCGGCTGAAGCTGTTCCTGCGCGAGGACCAGACCCAGCGGCTGATCGCCCAGCTGAAGGCGGGCCGCCTCGACGCCGCACTGATCGCCCTGCCATTCGACATGGGCGGGCTGGAGTGGGCGCACGTGGCCGACGATGAGCTGTTCGCGGCGCTGCCGGCGGACCATCCGCTGGCGAAGCTGGCGTCCACCGCGCCCGAGGCGCTGGAACGCGAGAACCTGATCCTCCTCGAGGATGGCCACTGCCTGCGCGAGCACGCGCTGTCGGCCTGCAAGCTGGGACCGCCGAAGACCGGCCTGGGCGAGGAGCCGTTCGCCGCCACCTCGCTGCCGACCCTGGTGCAGATGGTGGGCTCAGGCCTGGGTGTGACCTTCCTGCCCGAGATGGCGGTGAGCGCGGGACTGGCCAAGGGCGCCAACGTTGCCGTCCGGCCGATCGACGCCGACCACCCGTCCCGCGAGATCGTCGTCGCCTGGCGCGCCGGCTCCAACCGCCGGGCCGAGGGCCGGCTGCTGGCCGAGGTGTTCAAGGAGGTGTGAGGGCGCTACGCGCGCACCTCCCCCACGATTGTCATCCCGGTTTTGGCCTCGGGCCAAAGACCGGGATCCAATGAGCTCGGCGCTGCGGGACAGCGTGCAGCGTTGATGCCGCGCCTCTTCCTCGACCTCAGAGTCCAATGGGTCCCGGTGTTGGGCTGCGCCCAACCCGGGATGACAACCGGTTTTAGATATCTTTAGATACAGTCGAAAAACCGCTTGCGCCGCAAAACGGTTTCGATGTATCTAAATTTCAGACATATCTAAATCAGGTCTAAAACGGAATGCACAGACACTTTTTCCACGAACGTAACTGCCACCGCAGCCGGCATGGCTGGGGCGGTCGGATGGGCCATGATCGCGGCGAGCGCCGCGGCGGCCGTCGCTTCGGGCGCTTCTTCGAGCACGGCGACCTGCGTTGGGTCGTGCTGGCCCTGCTCGAGGAGCAGCCGCGCCATGGTTACGAGCTGATCAAGGAGCTGGAGGAGCGCACCGGCGGCGCCTATCGGCCCTCGCCCGGCGTGGTCTATCCGACGCTGGCGATGCTGGAGGACGAAGGCTTCGTCCGCCAGGCCGGCGGCGAGAGCGGCCGCAAGCTCTATGAGCTCAGCGATGAGGGCAAGGCCGAGCTTGACCGACACCGCACCACCGTCGAGGGCCTCTTCGCCCAGATGGAGGAGTCGGCCCGCCACGCCGGCCCCGGCCGTCCCCGCGTGGGCCGCGCGATGATGAACCTGGGCATGGCGCTGAAGAACCGCATGCAACGCCCGATCAGCGCCGAACAGCTCGACCGCATCGTCCAGATGATCGACGACACCGCCGCGGAAATCGAGAAGAGCTGAGAGCCGCTTTCCTCCCCGGCTCGCGCATGGGCTCCCGCGCAAGCGGGGGCCCTTTTCTTTTGGAACCACGGAAAACACGGAAGGACACAGAAGGGAGCGGCTGCGCCTCCCGTGTTTTCCGTGTTTTCTGTGGTCCAAATGGGTGGAGGGCGGGATGCGGCGCAGGGAAGTACTCACGGGCCTCACGGCCCTCGGCGCGACGGCCGCAGCCCCGGCGCGGCGGCCGCCCAACATCATCGTCGTGCTGGCCGACGACCTGGGCTGGGGCGACCTCGGGGCCTACGGCTCGCCGCTGATCGCGACGCCCAATCTCGACCGCCTGGCCCGGCAAGGCGTGCGGATGACCGACTTCTATGCCTCGGCCAACGTCTGCACCCCATCACGGGCCGGCCTGCTCACCGGCCGCTACCCGATCCGTTCCGGCCTGGCGCACCAGGTGATCCAGCCCAACGACACCAACGGCCTGCCGGCGTCGGAGATCACGCTCGCCGAAGCGCTGAAGCCGGACTACGTGACCGCGATGGTCGGCAAGTGGCACCTGGGCCACCAGGCGCCGTTCTGGCCGCCGACGAACCACGGCTTCGACCTGTTCTTCGGCCTGCCCTACAGCCACGACATGAAGCCGCTGGCGCTCTACGAGGGCGCCCCGGGCGTCGAACTGACCCGCGAGGACGTCGACTTCCCGCGGCTGACCGAGCGCTTCTTCGATCGCGG
Organism: Phenylobacterium sp.; assembly: GCF_036402295.1. Lineage (GTDB taxonomy): Bacteria > Pseudomonadota > Alphaproteobacteria > Caulobacterales > Caulobacteraceae > Phenylobacterium. Next base: position 1,335 of record NZ_DASWTE010000007.1, on the reverse strand, counting down.
TCGCCGGTTCATCTCCGACAACCGCGCGCGGCCGTTCTTCCTGATGCTGACGCTGACGGCGCCGCACCTCGAACTGTTCCCGCACCCCGACCACAAGGGCCGCTCGAAGGCCGCGGCCTACGGCGACGTGGTCGAGGAGGTCGACGCGCAGATGGGCCGGCTCATGGACCAGTTGAGGGAGCTGGGACTCGAGCGCGACACGGTCGTGATCGTCACGTCCGACAACGGCCCGTGGTTCGAGGGCTCGGCCGGGCCGATGCGGGACCGCAAGGGCGGCGCTTCGTGGGACGGCGGCTATCGCGTGCCGTTCATCGCCTGGGGCCCCGCACGGCTGCCCGCGGGCAAGGTGAGCCGCGAGATCGCGATGAACATCGACGTCCTGCCGACGCTGCTGGCTCTGGCCGGACGGCCCCTGCCCGCCGCCGAGCTGGACGGCCGCGACCTGACGGGCGTGCTAACCCGCGGCGCGAAGAGCCCGCACGATGAGCTGGTGCTGTTCGACAACGAGAAGGTCGCCGCGATCCGCACCGACCGCTGGAAGTACGTCGTGCGCAGCTACTACCGCAGCTACGACTTCCCGGTGGCCGACCGCTTCGGCCCGATGCTGTTCGACGTCCGCGCCGACCCTTCCGAGACCTACAACCTGGCGAGCCTGCACCCCGCGGTCGTGGCGGAGATGAAGGGCCGGTTCGAGCGGGCGAAGGCGACGTTCGAACCGCTGGGCAAGCGCTACAGGCCGCCCACCTAATAGCCCTCCTCCTCGATGGAGGAGGGTTGGGTGGAGGTGTGGCCGCCGAGGCGATGGGTAGGACTCCGTTGGGCGCCGGCGCCAAAGGAGCGCTCCACTTCAACGCTCCGCCCACACCTCCATTCCCGGCCCTTCCTCCATCGAGGAGGAAGGGAGACGGTAGATGATCCGGCGCTTCGGCCGGCACGTCGAAGCGCCTCAGGTGCGGTAGCGTCCCGTTTCGCCTATATGCGGGCCCCATGGCGCGTCCGTTCCTCAAGATGAACGGGCTCGGCAACGACTTCGTCGTGGTCGAGACCCGGTCCGGTCCCTTCTCCCCGACGGCGGAAGAGGTGCGCGCCATCGCCGACCGGAAGGGCGGCGTCGGGTGCGACCAGCTGATCGTCATCGAGAAGTCCGACGGGGCCGACGCGCACGTCCGCTTCTGGAACGCCGACGGCGAGGAAGTGAGCGCCTGCGGGAACGGGACCCGCTGCGTGGGCTGGCTGCTGATGCAGTCGTCCGGCAAGGACGAGGCGGTCATCGACACCAAGGCCGGCCGCCTGGTTGCGACCCGCGCCGGCGAGCGGCTGGTCAGCGTCGACATG
>NZ_DASWTE010000006.1:0-11104 GCF_036402295.1 Phenylobacterium sp. | reverse complement strand
GCGCCAGCGAGAGATAGCGGTCGCCCGCGGCCGGCAAGGTGATCGTCACCGGCCCCGCCGACAGGTCGATGTGCGCGGTCGAATAGAGCGTGTCGGTGTTGGGCGTCGTGACCGCCCGGTGCTTCGGCGTCGCCAGGTTCCGCACGTGGGTGAAGGCGCCCATCTTCTGGCCCAGCGCCATCCCCCGCTGCCGGGTCGTCGCCACCTCGATCAGCGGCAGGGTGTAGATGTAGGCCGCCCTGGCCGCCGCCTTCAGATCCGTCACGTACGCTCCTGTGCTCGCCGGGTCCGCGCCGCGACGGCCTCGGCGGCTTCACCTGCCTCGGACCACCACCGCCGGACCATGTCCGCCGCCCGGCCGGGCTGCGCGAGCCTGACCGCCTGGCCGGCCCACAGCGAGATCAGCTCCGGGTCGTCGGCCTGGGCGGCGGCCGCGCGCAGCGGCTGGGTCAGCCTGTTCTGGACAGGATAGGCGGGAACCTCGCGCTCCACCCCATGCATCAGACGCATGAACCTGTTCTCGATTCCGCGGGCGTAGCGGCCGGTGAAGGCCCGGGTGAGCCGGGTCGGGTCGTCCGTGGCGTCGGTGACTGCGCGCCGCCAGGGCTTCGAGGTCACCGCCTCGTCCGCCAGCAGGAACGCCGTGCCCATCTGGGCCGCCGCCGCGCCCAACGCCAGCGCCGCCGCCACGCCGCGGCCGTCCATGATGCCGCCCGCGGCGATCACCGGCAGGTCCACCGCCGCGCGGATGGTCGCCACCAGCGCCAGCGTGCCGACAAGGCTATCGTCGACGTCGTCCAGGAAGTGGCCGCGGTGCCCACCGGCCTCGAACCCCTGCGCGCAGATCCCGTTGGCCCCGGCCTCGGCCCAGGCGCGCGCCTCGGTGACGGTCGTTGCCGTGCCGATCACATAAGTCCCGGCCGCCTGCAACGCCCGCACCTGCTCCGGTGTCAGCACATTGAACGTGAAGGACGCGGCCGGTGGCGCAGCTGCGATCAGGGCGTCCAGCTGCGCCTCGAAGTCCGGGGCGAACTGGTTTGGCGGGTCCGGCGGGGCAAGCCCCAGCTCGGCGTACCAGGGCGTCAGCCGGGCGATCGCCGCGTCCACCTCGCCCGGCGCGGGGTCGCCCTTCGGCGCCATCAGCAGGTTGACTACGAACGGCGCCGATGTCCGCCCACGGATCGACGCCACCATCGGCCCGATGTCCGCCGGGGCCAGCGTCCCCGCAGCCAGCCCGCCCAGGGCGCCGGCCTCGCTCACCGCCACGGCCAAGTCGTCCAGCGAGGCGCCAACCATCGGCGCCTGCACGATCGGGATCGGCAGCGCGTCAAGCAGGCCGGCGAGGCTCACGCGCCCTCGCCCTTCGTCTTGGCGATCTTCTCCAGCACCTTGCCGCGGCCGCGGGAGAGCGCCGTGACGACGCCACGCAGGGTGCGCACCTCCTGGTCGGTGAAGCGCGCCTTGCCCAGCGCCGAGCGCAGGTTCTGGATCATGTTCGGGGTCTTCTCCGGCGGGTGGAAGAAGCCGGCGGCGTCCAGCTCGCGCTCGAGGTGCTCGTAGAGGCCCAGCATCGCCTCGCCGGTGGCGGGGCCCGGCCCCGGCCGGAAGTTGGGCGGCGCGGCCTCAGTGACGGTCATCCGCCACTCGTAGGCGTTGATCGCCACCGCCTGGCCCAGGTTCAGCGACCGGAAGCGCGGATCGATCGGGATGGTCACCACCGCCTGGCAGAGCGCGATGTCGCTCGTCTCCAGCCCCGCCCGCTCGCCGCCGAACAGCAAGCCCAGGCGTTCGCCGCGCGCAGAGGCCTCCGACAGCTCGGCCGCCGCGCTCCGGGGCGTCAGCACCGGCAGGGTGAGCTCCCGCGGCCGCGCCGTGGTGGCGAACACCGTCTGCAGGTCGGCGATCGCCTCGGTCACCGTGTCGTAGACCCGCGCGGCGTTCAGCGGCCATTCGGCCCCCGACGCCAGCGCCCAGGCGCGCTCCTGCGGCCAGCCGTCCCGCGGGTTCACGAGTCTGAGTTCAGAAAGTCCGAAGTTGGCCATCACCCGCGCGACCGCGCCGATGTTCTCGGCGAGCTGTGGCGCGTTCAGGATTATGACAGGCGCCTGGGAGATAGCTTCGGACATGCCGCGTTTAGAGAAGCACTGCCTGCCGAAGGCAACCCTCAGCCGGCGCACCGTGCTGTCGGCAGCGTCCGCTGCCCTTCTCGGCGCCTGCGAGCCCCGCATGCCGGTGACCGTCTCGACGACGCCGAAACTGGACATCGACGGCCTGCAGCGCGCGGTGGACGGTATCGCCGCCGCGGCCCGGCCTGGCGTCCTGGGCGTGGGCCTGATGAACCTGGAGAGCGGCCAGGCCTTCCTGTTCAACGCCGACCGGCCGTTCCCCATGCAGAGCGTCTTCAAGCTGCCGCTCGCCGCGGTCGCGTTCGCCGAGATCGACGCGCACCGGCTGGCCGTCGCCGAGCCCCTCACGATCCTCGAGGAGCAACTCTCGCCGCAGCACTCACCCATCGCCCTCGCCTGGCCTGGCCGGCGCGACTACACGATCCAGGCGCTGCTCGAAGCGGTGCTGGTCGAGAGCGACAACACCGCCGCCGACGTCCTGATGAAGCGCATCGGCGGCCCGGGCGTCGTAACCGCCTGGCTCAACACGCGCCGCATCCTGGGCGTGCGGGTCGACCGCTACGAGCGCGAACTGGCGGCGGACGTCTACGGCATGCCCCCGTTCCGGCCTGCCTGGCGCGACCCGGTCGCCTTCGCCGCCGCGCGCGGCGCCGTGCCGCCGCAGGTCCGGCTGGCCGCCATGCGTCGCTACATGGCCGACCCGCGCGACACCGCCACGCCGCGCGGCATGCTGGAGTTCCTGCAGCGGCTGGACCGGCAGGAGCTGCTCTCCGCCGATTCGACTCGCCGCCTCCTGGCGCTGATGGGCCGCACGACTCGCGGGAACGGCCGGATTCGCGCCGGCCTGCCCGCCGACGCCTTCCTCGCGCACCGGCCGGGGACCTCGGGCGTCGACCAGGGTCTCTCCACCGCCCACAACGACGTCGGCGTCTTCACCCTGGCCGACAGGCGCTCGTATGCGCTCGCGGTGTTCCTCTCCGGGGCGACCCTGGATGACACCGGTCGCGACCGCGTGATCGCCCAGGTGGCGGCCGCTTGCGTGCGTGCCGTTGGATAGTTCCCCTGGGGAGCCTTTGCGTCGGCGTTTCCGGCGGCTATACGGCCTGAAACGCATTACGCCCGGAGCGCCCGCCCCTCATGGCCAAGATCAAAGTCGCCAACCCCGTCGTAGACCTCGACGGGGACGAGATGACCCGCATCATCTGGAAGCTGATCAAGGACAAGTTGATCCATCCCTTCCTCGACCTGCAGATCGAGTACTACGACCTCGGGATGGAGAATCGCGACGCCACCGACGACCAGGTGACGATCGACGCGGCCAACGCCATCAAGAAGCACGGGGTCGGCATCAAGTGCGCGACCATCACGCCCGATGAGGCGCGGGTGAAGGAATTCAACCTCAAGAAGATGTGGAAGTCGCCGAACGGCACCATCCGCAACATCCTCGACGGCGTGGTCTTCCGCGAGCCGATCATCTGCAAGAACGTGCCGCGGCTGATCCCGGGCTGGACCAAGCCGATCATCATCGGCCGCCACGCCTTCGGCGACCAGTACCGCGCCACCGACTTCGTGGTCCCCGGTCCGGGCAAGCTCACGGTCAAGTTCGAGGGCGACGACGGCAAGGTGATCGAGCACGAGGTCTACGACTTCAAGGGCCCCGGCGTCGCCATGACGATGTACAACGTCGAGGCTTCGATCCGCGACTTCGCCAAGGCCTGCTTCAACTACGCCCTGGCGCGGAAGTATCCGCTGTACCTCTCGACGAAGAACACAATCCTCAAGGCCTATGACGGGCGCTTCAAGGACATCTTCGAAGAGATCTACCAAGCCGAGTACGCCGAGAAGTTCAAGGCGGCGGGGCTGGTGTACGAGCACCGCCTGATCGACGACATGGTGGCTTCGTCGCTGAAGTGGAACGGCGACTTCATCTGGGCTTGCAAGAACTACGACGGCGACGTGCAGTCCGACCAGGTCGCGCAGGGCTTCGGCTCGCTGGGCCTGATGACCTCGGTGCTGATCACGCCGGACGGCAAGATCATGGAAGCCGAGGCCGCGCACGGCACGGTCACGCGCCATTTCCGCCAGCATCAGAAGGGCGAGAGCACGTCGACCAACTCGATCGCCTCGATCTTCGCCTGGACCCAGGGCCTGAAGCACCGCGCCAAGCTCGACGGCAACGCCGAGCTCGAGCACTTCTGCAACACCCTCGAGAAGGTCTGCGTGGCCACGGTCGAAAGCGGCTCGATGACCAAGGACCTGGCGCTGCTGGTGGGCGACACCCAGGGCTGGCTCACCACCGAGGGCTTCCTCGACAAGGTGGCGTCCAACCTCGAGAAGGCGCTGGTCGCCGCCTGACCACCGCTCATCCCGGCGAATGCCGGGACCCAGATCCCATGGCGCGAGGCTGAGTGATCAGCTTCGCGTTCTTGGAACCTGTCTCACTGCTATCCCATCTGGGTCCCGGCATTCGCCGGGATGAGCGGAGGGGATTTTAGCGGCCCTCGGTCCAGACGTTGAGCGGCTGCTTCTCCTCGTGGCGTACGAGGATGATGTAGCCGATCACGAAGGTGGCGAGCGCGGCCGCCGTGGCGCCCAGGAACCCTGCGGGCGAGGCGAACCACAGCGTCAGCCAGAAGATCGTGTTGCCGATCGCCAGCATGGACCAGCGAACAAGAACGCTGAACGCGTGGTAGGTGCGCTCGTGGTCGACGACGTCCTGGGTTTGGTCGCCGAAGTGACTGCGGTCATCCATATCGGACCTCTCAGAAGCCAGACCATTCGTCGCCTAGAAGTTTCAGACTCGGAACGACGAATGGTCTTCCTAAGGCCAGGTTGAGCACTCGACGGCCAGCCGTCGAATGCTCGGGCGTTCAACGAGCGGACACCCGCTCGGGCTCCCTGTCAATTCATGTTCTTGCTTTGTTCGTGAGTTGGGCTAGGTTGGCCGCGACGAGCGAGGAGCCTTCCATGACCATCGGATATGTGACCATCGGCGCCCACGACGTGGAGGCCGCCCTGCCCTTCTTCGACCAGGTGTTCGGCGCAATCGGCTACGAGCGCGGCGAGCCCGAGGGTGGCTGGGCCTTCTACGGCCCCAAGGGCGCGCCGTGCGTCGGCATCTGCAAGCCGCACGACGGGGCGGCGCCGCGGGCCGGCAACGGGATCATGATCGCCTTCAAGGCGACCGACCAGGAACAGGTCCGCGCGGCCCATGCCGCGGCGCTGGCCGCCGGCGGCAAGGACGAGGGCGGGCCCGGCTTCCGGCCGCCCGAGGGCGCGGAGTTCTACGGCGCCTACTTCCGCGATCCCGTCGGCAACAAGTACTGCGTCTACGCCACCACGTAGGCCGCGGCCCGCGCCGGCGCAACGCTTCGCCGGCCAAGCCGAAGGCGCCGATCCGTCATTCATGGCGCGTTCAGGCGCGGGGAGCGGTCCTGAGGGCGAGGGATGGTCACAGCATGAGGTCGACCGTTGGCCGTTCTGGAAATCAGCCCCTACCAGGGCTTCGACATGGCGCGGGGCCTCTTCCCCGCCGGTGACCTGATCGACGTCTTCGACACGCGCTCGTCGTTCCACAGCATCGCCTATGAGGACGAGTTCGGCGACTACGCCGAGGAGGACTTCTTCGGCTACGGCTTCACCTACAGCTGGACCGGCGAGCTCGTCGGGGGCGTCATCACCGACCAGGACCGCTACGTGGACGGCCTGCAGGTCTTCGCGCTGTCCGACGCGAGCATCTCGGTGGCCACCCAGCTCTGGTACGTGGACCGCGGCGACCTCGTGGGCGAGCTTGCCTATGTCTTCCGCGGCGACGACGACCTCGTCGGCAATCGCTACGACGATCGTCTGATCGGCATGGGCGGCCACGACGCCATCTGGGGTGGCGGCGGCGCCGACGATCTCTACGGCGAAGAGGGCGACGACTTCATCCGCGGCGAGGATGGCGACGACCTGATCGAGGGCGGATCGGGCCACGACGACCTGCATGGCAATATGGGCGTCGACCTGTTGTACGGCGGCTTGGGCGACGACTGGGTGGTCGGTGGCAAGGACGACGACCAGCTCTACGGCGAGTCCGGCGACGACCTCGTGCTTGGCAACCTCGGCCACGACGACCTCTCGGGCGGCGACGGTCGCGACGTGGTGCGCGGCGGTCAGGGCGACGACATCGTGCTGGGTGGCGCCGGCGATGACTGGCTGTCTGGCGACCGCGGCTCCGACACCCTCACGGGCGGGACGGGCGCCGACGTCTTCCACGTCTTCGGCGAGGCCGGCGAGGACCGGGTCACCGACTTCTTCGCCAGCGAAGGCGACCGGGTCTATGCGATCGGGACCTACAGCGTGGCGCAGTCCGGCTTCGACGTCGTGATCAGCGTCGACGGCGGCGCGCGGATGGTGCTGCTCGACACCCAACTCGCGAGCCTGCCGACGGGCTGGATCTTCAGCTAGCGATCCCGTCGGCAAGCTGACTGCGCAACGAAAACGGCCGAGGCGAGCCCCGGCCGTCCACATCGAACCGGGGGGGCGGCTTACGCCGCGAGTGCGCGCCGCATGCGCAGCGTCGCCCCGGCCATGCCGAAGCCGCCGATCATCAGCGCCCAGGACGCGGGCTCGGGCACGATGCTGTCGACGGTGATGGTGACCTTGGAGGTGGCGCTGTTGCCGAAGGTCACGCCGTGCAGGTTGCTGAAGGCCACGGTGAACTGCGAGCCGTTGGCCAGGGTGACCTGTTGCACGGGGTTGTCCCAGACCAGCGAGCCGGCCACGACGCCGGGGGTGAAGATGCCGCCCAGACGCAGGTAGGCGCCCGTGCCGCCGGTGCCCACCGGCGCCGAGTCGGGCGTCACGAAGGCCAGGATCGCCTCGACGCGCGCATCGGTGTCAAAGCCGAAGCCCTTCGACACGTAGAAGGTCACGAAGTCGAACGTCTTCGACGCGCCCTCCTGGATGGACACGTTCGCGAACGGGTCCAGCAGGTCGGCGGAGAGCTTGCAGCTGCCGAAGATACAGAAATCGGGCGTGTTCGAGACGACGTTGACCGCCGAGTTGGCGTCGTCGAAGTCGAACAGCATGGCGCCGGCGTTCGCCGCGGTCGCCGAGAGCATGGCGACGGCCATCGCCGCCGCAGAGAAGAGCTTGCGCATTGGAGTTCCCCCGACACAGGCCCCTGGCGGCCCGCGCATCAAAGAAAGTTAAGTTAAATTAGGAAATGTATGAGCCGCCGTACCCAGACAACTAGCTTCACCTCACGGGCGAGTTGCTAGCGGTCGGACGCCACCTGGAACGCGAGCGTTACGAGATCCGCCGCGACCTCGGCTGGGTGGCTGACCATCGCCAGGTGGTGCAGGTCGGCGCGCTCGACCGGCCAGCCGCGCGACTGGGCCCAGTCGGCCTGCGGAGCGTAGCGGCGGCTGAGCTGGAGGTAGGCCGCGGGCAGCCGCTCCCACCTGTCCGAGGCCGCCGGGACGGCGTCGAGGAAGGCGACCGCCGGTCGGGGCAGGTCCGCGCCAAAGGCCTCGCGCACCGCCGCGTCGGGCAGCAGTCGCGGCAGCGGGTCCTCATCAAACCAGCGGTTCCACGGCGCCAGGCGGCCGGATTCGGCGCGCGCGTCCAGCTGGGCGACGAAGGCCGGCTCCACGTCACGCAGGCTGCGCCCCGGATGCGGCCGCACGGCGTCCACGAAGATCAGGCCGGCGAGCCCTGACGCCACCTCCGCCAGGTCCGGAACGAAACCGCCGGCACCGCTGTGCAGGACCGCGATCCAGGGGCCCTCGCCCATCGCCGCGGCGATCCGGCGGGCGACCGCCTCGTAGCCGCCGTCGACGCCGCCGTAGTCCATGGCGACGGCCTCCGGCAGGCGCTCGGCGACCGGCCGCCACGCCGCGGGGCCCGTGAATGGGCTCGCGACGAGGGCCAGGCGCGCCACAGCCGCTAGCCCGCCAGCGCGGCCCTCACGGCCGCGAGGCCTTCCTCGGCCTTGGTCGCGTCGGGCGCGCCGCCCTGGGCGAAGTCCGGGCGTCCGCCGGCGCCCTGGCCGCCCATGGCCAGCACCGCGGCCTTGGCGAGGTCGGCGGCGTTGAAGCGGCCCTGGGCCGAGCCGGTGACCGCCACCGTCGCCGCCGCCTTGCCGTCGGCCGTGCCGATCAGGGCGATGACGCCGTCGGGCAGCTGCTTCTTGAACTCCTCGGCGATGGGCCGCAGGTCCTTGCCGCCGACGCCGTCCATGACGCGCGCCAGCACCTTGACCCCGCCGATCTCTTCCGGGCCCGCCGCCGCACCGCCGCCCCCACCCATGGCGAGCTGGCGCTTGGCCTCGGCGAGTTCCTTCTCGAGCTTGCGAGCCTGGGCCTGGAGGCCCTCGACGCGGGCCGCCACCTCGGCGACCGGCACCTTGAACTGCTCGGCCAGGCCGCGGGAGACCGCCGCCTGCTCCAGCAGCCAGCGCCGCGCGCTTTCGCCCGTCAGCGCCTCGATCCGGCGCACGCCGGCGGCGATGCCCTGCTCGGACACGATCTTGAAGAGCGCGATGTCGCCCGTACGCGCCACGTGCGTGCCGCCGCACAGTTCGACCGAGTAGGCGCCGTCCCCGCCCAGGGCCTGGCCCAGGGTGAGCACGCGCACGCTGTCGCCGTACTTTTCGCCGAACAGCGCCATCGCGCCGGCCTCGATGGCCTCCTGCGGCTTCATCAGGCGGGTGTCGGCCGCCAGGTTCTGGCGCACCACGGCGTTCACCTCGGCCTCGATGCGGTCGATCTCGTCTGGCGTCAGCGGCTGGCCGTGGCTGAAGTCGAAGCGGATCCGCTCGCCATCCACCATCTGGCCCTTCTGGGTCACGTGGCGGCCCAGCACGTTGCGCAACGCCGCGTGCAGCAGGTGGGTGGCCGAGTGGTTCGAGCGCGTGGTCGCCCGGTTCGCCGCGTCGACCGAGAGCTGCACCCGGGCGCCCGGGGTCAGCGCGCCTTCGAGGATCTCCAGGTCGTGGACGTGCAGGTCGCCGGCCTGTTTCTGGACGTCGGCGACGCGCGCGCGGCCGCCTTCCCAGGCGATCTCGCCCTTGTCGCCCGCCTGACCGCCGCTCTCGGCGTAGAACGGCGTGCGGTCGAACAGCGCCTGGACGCTCGCGCCGGTCGTGGCCCCGTCAACCTCGCGGCCGTCCTCGACCAGGGTCAGGAGCTCGCCCGTGCCTTCGGTCTCGTCGTAGCCGGTGAACACCGTCGGCCCCAGGCGGTCACGGATCGCGAACCACTCGGCGGCCGCGGCCACCTGGCCCGAGCCTTTCCAGGCGCCGCGCGCCATCTCACGCTGGCGGGCCATAGCCGTCTCGTACTCATCGAGGTTCACGGTCAGCCCCTTGGCGCGGACCGCGTCCTGGGTGAGGTCGAGCGGGAAGCCGTAGGTGTCATAGAGACGGAAGGCGGTTTCGCCGGACAGGACGTCGCCCTCGCCCAGGCCCGCCGTCGCCTCGTCCAGCAGCGCCAGGCCACGGCCCAGCGTGACGCGGAAGCGCTCCTCCTCCTGGCGCAGGGTATCGACGATGGCCGCCTCGGCGCGCTTCAGCTCGGGATAGGCGTCGCCCATCTCCTGCACCAGCGTCGGCGCCAGGCGGTGCATCAAGGGCTCCTCGGCGCCCAGCAGGTGCGCGTGGCGCATGGCGCGGCGCATGATCCGGCGCAGCACATAGCCGCGGCCCTCGTTCGACGGCATCACGCCGTCGGCGATCAGGAAGCTGGTCGAGCGCAGGTGGTCGGCGATCACCCGGTGCGACGGGCCGTTCGACGCGCCGCCGGCGCCCCCCACCAGCTCGCGGCTGGCCGCGATGATCGTGCGGAACAGGTCGACGTCGTAGTTGTCGTGCACGCCCTGGAGGACGGCCGCCACGCGCTCCAGGCCCGCGCCGGTGTCGATCGACGGCTTCGGCAGAGGCTCGCGCCGGCCGTCGGCGAACTGCTCGAACTGCATGAAGACGAGGTTCCAGATCTCGACGAACCGGTCGCCGTCCTCGTCCGGGCTGCCGGGCGGGCCACCGGCGATGTGCTCGCCGTGGTCGTAGAAGATCTCCGAGCACGGACCGCAGGGCCCGGTGTCGCCCATGGACCAGAAGTTGTCGCTGGTCGGGATGCGGATGATCTTGTGGTCCGGCAGCCCCGCGACCTTCTTCCAGAGATCGAAGGCCTCGTCGTCGGTGTGGTAGACGGTGATGGTCAGCTTCTCGGCCGGAAGCTTGAACTCCTTCGTCAGCAGTTCCCACGCGAGGACGATCGCGCGTTCCTTGAAGTAGTCGCCGAAGGAGAAATTCCCCAGCATCTCGAAGAAGGTGTGGTGGCGCGCGGTGTAGCCGACGTTGTCGAGGTCGTTGTGCTTGCCGCCGGCGCGGACCGACTTCTGAGACGACGCCGCGCGCGGCCAGGGCGGGGTCTCGGCGCCGGTGAAGTAGTTCTTGAACGGCACCATGCCGGCGTTGACGAACAAGAGCGTCGGGTCGTTCTGCGGCACGAGCGGAGCCGAGGCGACCACGGCGTGGTCGTTCCGCTGGAAGAAGTCCAGGAAGTGGGTCCGGATCTCGTTCAGGCTCGGCATCGGGTCTGCATTTTCGTCAAGCGGTGGAACAGGGTTCCCAGGTGGGAACCCGCGACCCTTTACGAAACCTCTGGCGCAACCGCCAAGGATAAAGGCGGCGGTCGGCGTGGATGCCGCGGCGAAGGTCCTCGTCCCAGCGGGCCGCAGGCGCAAGAAGAAGGGAAACACGGAAAACACAGAAAACACGGAAGGGCGCCCCGGGAAGCTGAGCAGCTCCGGGTTCCTTCTGTGCTTTCTGTGTTTTCCGTGGTTCCAAGATCGGCGCTGCGCGCCGTCAGCCGGTGTCGCGGTGGATGACGGGCGGCGAGGCGTCGTCGTCGTCCGCGTCGGCGTTCAGCTCGTCGAAGGTCGGGAACTCGACCCCGTCCGGCAGCGGCGGGGGCCTGGGCAGCTTGCGCCAG
>NZ_DASWTE010000005.1:0-31220 GCF_036402295.1 Phenylobacterium sp. | reverse complement strand
TCACAGGCGGCATCGATCCGAACTCCGGTACGATCCCGGCCACCCTGGGCACGGCGCGTGACGGCGCCGCGGTCTTCGGCTTCCGGCTGTCGAGCATCTACGGCGAAGACCGAATCCAGATCCTCGACAACCTCGCCGTCTCCGCCGGCGTGCGGGTCGACTGGTATTCGATGGGCGACAAACCGATCCTGAACACGGCGTTCGTCTCGCGCAACGCCTTCGACAACCAGAAGAACCTCGATGGCGAGATCGCGGTCCTGCCGCGGGTCTCCTTCACCTGGGAGCCGATGGACCGGTTGAACGTGTCAGGCGGTTTCGGGCGCTTCTCGTCGACCGGCCTCAACGTCTGGGTGTCCAACTCCTTCTCGAACACTGGGGTCAGCCAGACCAACGCCAGTTGTCCGGCGGCTCCTTTCACGAACGTCGACATCACCAAGGCGCCGGCGGGCTGCACCTTCACCCCGCGCGGCGGCGACGTGAACGCGCTCGCGCCCGGCTTCAAGATCCCGACGGTCTGGAAGGCCAACCTCTCGGTCGGCTACGACTTCGACCTCGGCCGGTGGGGCGACAACTGGCGGGTCCAGGGCGACTATCTGCGGGCGGTGAACGAAAACGCCCTCTACTGGTACGACGCGCGCGCCGTCCAGATCGGCGTCGCCCCCGACGGCCGGCCTGTCTACGGGCGCAACACGGTCGGCGTGACGACCGGCAACACGTCGGACTTCCTGCTGTCGAACATCGACAAGGGCGGCTCGGAGTCCTTCGCCTTCACCCTGGGCAAGGAGTGGCGCGAGGGCATCTGGGACGGGCTGGGCTTCCGCTACATCTACACCTACACCGAGGCTGAAGACGCCAACCCGATGACCAGCTCGATCGCCCAGTCGAGCTACACCCGGTACGGCACCTCCGACCCGAACCGGCCGCCGTCGGCGACCTCGGACTACGAGGTGCGGCACCGCCACGCCCTGAACCTGTACTACGCAAAGAAGTTCTTCGGGGACAACGAGACCTCGATCAACGTCTTCGCCCAGCACCGGTCGGGCCTGCCGTTCAGCTACACGTTCGCCAACAGCCGGACGGGCACGCTGGACAACGACTTCGGGTACAATGTGTCCAGCTACTCGGGTCGCCAGGCCACCTCGAACGCCCTGCTGTACGTGCCGACCGCCAATGACCCGCTCGTGGTCTACGGCGCCGGCTTCGACCAGGCGCGGTTCCAGAGCTTCCTGGCCAATTCCGGGCTCGCGAAGTACTCGGGCAAGATCGCGCCGCGGAATGCCTTCCGCCAGGCGGACGTGACCACCATCGACCTGCGGATCAGCCAGGAGCTCCCGGCGTTCTTCCCGAACGGCGCCAAGCTCGAAGTCTTCATGGACATCGAGAACCTGGGCAACCTGATCAACGACGACTGGGGCGTGCTGGAGCAATACGACTTCCATCGCAGCGTCCCGGTGGTGAACGTGAGTTGCGTGGCGGCGGCCAGCACCGCCGCGGTCGGCTGCGGCACGCCGGGGGCCCGCTACCTGATCACGGGCACCGGCGCCGGTGGCGCGTTCCAGGAACCCGTGAAGGCGTTCCGGCGCGAGCAGTCGCTCTGGCAGATCAAGTTCGGCGCGAAGTACAAGTTCTAGGACTTCGCTTCATGGCGTTCCGGGAGGGCGGTCGCGGCGACGCGGCCGCCCTTCTCTTTTGCGAGGCGCTTGACGGGACCTCCTTCGGGGGCCACATGCGCGCGGCTTTGGAGAGGGCCGATATGAGCTTCGTCGTTCCGCCGGAATGGGCGCCGCACCGGGCCATGTGGCTGGGCTTCCCCAGCCATGCGGAGCTGTGGGAGGACGACCTCGAGGCCGCCCAGGCGGAGGTGGCCGATCTGGCCCGCGCGCTGGCGGGCCCGGGCGGCGAGCGCGTGCGCGTCATGACGGGCCATCCGGGCGGCGAGGCGGTCGCGCGCGAGCTGCTGGGCGACGTCCCCAACATCGAGCTGGTCCAGGGCCGCTTCGGCGACATCTGGCTGCGCGACACCGGCCCGATCTTCGCAGGCGGCCAGGCCAACGCGTTCCGGTTCAACGGCTGGGGCGGCAAGTACAGCCTGGAACACGACGACACCGTCGCCCACCAGATCGCCGAGGTGACGGGCGTCCCGCTGGTGGTGAACGATTTCATCCTGGAGGGCGGCGCGGTCGACCACGACGGCGTGGGCACGGTGCTGACCACCGACCAGTGCCTGCTGAACCACAACCGCAACCCCGGCTGGACCGCCGCCGACGCCGAAGACGCGCTGCGCGAGAGCCTGGGCGCGAGGAAGGTGCTGTGGCTGGGCGAGGGCCTGCGCAACGACCACACCGATGGCCACGTGGACAACCTGGCCCGCTTCGTCGCGCCGGCGACCGTGGCCATCCCGGTGGCCTGGGGCCGCGGCGATCCGAACGCCGAGGCCTACGACGACGCGGCCAGGCGCCTGGCGTCGATGACCGACGCCAAGGGCGAGAAGCTGAAGGTGGTGCGGATCCCGTCGCCCGGCTGGATCGACGGGGACGACGGCCCGATCCCGGCCAGCCACATGAACTTCCTGATCGCCAACCAGGCGGTGATCGTCCCGATCTACGCCAAGCAGCCCGGTACGTTCGCCATCGAGGTGCTGAGGCAGGTGTTCCCCGATCGCGCCGTGATCGGGCTGCCGTCCACCGCCATCCTGACCGGCGGCGGGTCCTTCCACTGCATCACCCAGCAGGAGCCGGCCTGATGCCCCGCACGATCTCCGTCGCCGCCATCCAGACCTCGTACGGCGAGGACATGGCGGCCAACATCGCGAAGACCGAGGGCTTCATCCGCGCCGCGGCGGCGCAGGGCGCTCAGGTGATCCTGCCGTCCGAGCTGTTCCAGGGGCCCTACTTCTGCGTGGCTCAGGAGGAACGCTGGTTCACCACGGCCTACCCCTGGCGCGAGCATCCCTGCGTCACCGCCCTGGCGCCGCTGGCCGGCGAGCTGGGCGTCGTGCTGCCGATCTCGATCTTCGAGCGCGAGGGGCCGCACTATTTCAACAGCCTGGTGATGGTCGACGCGGACGGCTCGCTCATGGGCGTCTACCGCAAGAGCCACATCCCCGACGGCCCGGGCTACATGGAGAAGTACTATTTCCGGCCCGGCGACACCGGCTTCAAGGTCTGGAACACCCGCTTCGGCCGCATTGGCGTCGGCATCTGCTGGGACCAGTGGTACCCGGAGTGCGCGCGGGCCATGGCGCTGATGGGCGCCGAGGTGCTGTTGTACCCCACCGCCATCGGCTCCGAGCCGCACGACGCCACGCTGGACACCGCCGCCCCGTGGCGCCGGGCGATGCAGGGCCATGCCGTGTCGAACGTCATCCCGGTGGTGGGCGCGAACCGCACGGGCTTCGAGCCCTGGGACGGCTACCCGAACGGCGGCCAGCAATTCTACGGCTCCAGCTTCATCGCCGACCACCGGGGCGACCTGGTGGCCGCGCTGGGCCGCGAGGACGAGGGCGTGGTCGCCCACACCTTCGACCTCGACTTCCTGAACACCCACCGCGCCGCCTGGGGCTTCTTCCGCGATCGGCGTACGGATCTGTACGGTGCGCTGGTGGGCGCGCGGCCGGCATGATCGAACCATCATGATCGAGACGGGGCGCCTGATCCTGCGGCCCTACGCCGAAGCCGACCGGGCGCCGTTCGCCGAGATCAACGGCCATCCCGAGGTGGGCCGCTGGCTGGCCGGCGTCTTGGACCGCGAGGCCAGCGACGCGCTGATGGACCGGATCAACGCCCATATCGCCGAGCACGGCTTCGGTTTCTGGGCCGCCGAGCGGCGCTCGGACGGGCGGCTGGTAGGCGCCATCGGCCTGCTCGTGGTGAGGGAAGGCGCGCTGCCCTGCGGCCCCGCCGTCGAGATCGGCTGGCGACTGCACCCCGACGCCCAGGGGCAAGGCCTGGCGTCCGAAGGCGCGGCGGCGGCGCTGGCCTGGGGCTTCCTGCGCCTGCCGGTGGACGAGATCGTGGCCTTCACCGCCGCCGGCAACCTGGCCTCCCAGGCGGTGATGCGCCGCATCGGCATGGCGCACGACCCGGCCCGCGATTTCGACCACCCGAAGCTGGCCGAGGACGACCCCTTGCGCCGCCACGTCCTCTACGCAGTGAAGCGGTCCGCCTAGGCCCCGCAGCCCTGCGGCTTGGCCTTTGCCGCGGCGATCTCGCGCTTGGCCTTCGCCAGGTCGGTCGCCAACGCCGGGTCGGCGTGCAGCCGCGCCACCATCGCCGAGCCCAGGGTGCGGCCGGCCTCCACGTCGGAGACGAAGCGCACGCCGCAGACCATGCCGCTGTCGCCGGAGTCGCGGCCGACGCTGGGCAGGGCGCCGGCCAGGGTGAAGGTCCTGGGAAGCGGTCTTGGCGATCCCTATGCCACCGCAGCCTCGTTTCACCGACTGTCACGGGGGCTTCGCAAAACCTCGCGATACTGCGGCCAGTTCAGTCAGAGGCCGCTTTCATGCTTGCCACGGGCCTGCACGTCGCCGACGCCGCCGTCGTTCTCGTCGTCGCCTACGTGCTCTGGGGCGGCTGGCTCCTGACGATTGCCGGGGCGCAGGCCTGCTGGCGGCTCTGCCGTTCGCCGGCGCACCGACGCGCGGGTTTGCTGCTTGCGGCCGGGTTGCTTGCGCCCGCTCTGCACGCCGCCGCCTGGATCGGCCTTGCGCGTTTCCCGGAAAGCGACACCGACCTCGGCGTCGCAGGTCTCGTCGCCCTCGCCGGCCTGCACCTGTTGACCGTCCTCGCGGCTCCGCTTCTGGCCCTGCGCCGCGCCAGCACCCTTGCGCGCGGCTCCGTCCGTCGGCGGCCCGCCCGAGCCGGCCGACCCGCGCTGCGGCACGGCCGCAACGTCACCTGGGCGCGCTGACGCGGAGAGGCTGGCCCGGGCAACCGCCCATTTGCCGGTGGGGGCGGGATCGGCTAGAAGCGGCGACCTTGCGCGTGGACCCGGAGAGCCTCCGGACCCGAGGAACCGCGCCTCCACGAGTTCTGAAGGCTGACTGATGACGACCGCCCAACCGATGCCGCCGGGCCAGCTCTCCGGCAACGTCCTGTTCTATTCCAAGCCCGAGCCGCTGGCGAAGGAGCTGCACTCCAAGCTCGGCGTGAAGCGCATGGATGGCCCCTTCGGCTTCGCGAAGGCCGGCCACGCCATCCCGCTGACCGTGGGCGAGTTCCCGCTGGCCGCCGTGACGGGCCCGATCATCTTCGTCGGCGACGAGAAGCTGCCGATCGCCGTGATGGGCCTGAACGCCGGCGAGAACATGTTCGTCAAGGACGACGGCACGTTCGAGAGCGGCATCTACATCCCGGCCTACGTCCGCCGCTATCCGTTCGTGTTCGCCAACGACGACGCGAACCGCCAGATGGTGCTGTGCATCGACCGCGCCGCCGAGTTCATCGTCGACAAGGGCTACGACATGCCCTTCTTCGACGACAAGGGCGAGCCGACCGAGTACACGAAGAACTGCATCGAGTTCTGCAACAACTTCGAGATCGAGCGCCAGCGCACGGTCAGCTTCGTGCAGATCCTCAAGGACCTCGACCTGTTCGAGACCAAGGAAGCCACCTTCACCCCGCCGAACACCGACGGCACGCCGGGCGAGCCCCAGAAGATCGCCGAGTACTTCGGCATCTCCGAGGACAAGCTGAACAAGCTGCCGGCCGAGAAGTTCGTCGAGCTGCGCGACAACGGCGCGCTGGGCCAGATCTACGCCCATATGCACTCGCTCGTGGGCTGGGACCGCCTGATCGCCCTGGCCATGACCCGGGCCGCGCAGGAACAGCCGGCTAACCTGAACTAGCAAACACCGCGGAGGCGCGTCCCTGGCGGGGCGCGCCTATCGCGTGAAGACGCTCCGCGTCAGGCACGAGAAGACGAGGCGGCCGGCCTCGTCGAGCAGGTCGTGCTGGGCGATCACGATGCCCTTGTCGTCGCCGACCGCATCCTTCGCCATCACTGTCATGCGGCCGCGCAGCAGCTCGCCGGCCGGCGGATTGCGCATCCAGCGCAGCGCGTCGACGCCCAGGCGCTTGGTCTGGCTGAAGTTGCTCGCCGTCAGAGCGTCCAGCCGCGCCCAGATCGCAAAGACCATCGCGTCGGGCGCGCCGCGGTCGACCGTCCAGCCCGGCGTGAAGGCGGCCACGAAGGTCTCGAGCGCGGCCGCGTCGACCGCGGCGGCCCCCAGCGAAGCGACCTGGCCGATCTGGATGTCGTCGAACGATGCGGGCAAGCGTGGGCTCCTCGTCTTTCGGAACGCGATTCCCCGATCATGGCCGCCCACGCCCCTAAGTCGAGCCCGCTTTGCGGTCGGGACATCCGTACGCCATATAGCGCCGGTAAAGTCGGTGTGGTGACGATGCGGTTCTTCCTGGGCGCGCTCAGCGCTCTCTTCCTGTCCGGCATGGCGGCGGCCCAGCCCGTGAACACGGGCCATCTGACGGCCGAGCTGCTCTCGTCGGCGCAGGGGATCGCGCCCGGCCAGACGATCCACGTGGCGCTGCGCCAGCAGATCCAGAAGGGCTGGCACACCTACTGGCGCAACGCCGGCGACTCCGGCGAGGCCACCAAGCTCGCCTGGACCCTGCCGCCGGGCTGGAGCGCCTCGGACTTCACCTGGCCCGCGCCCCATCGCCTGCCCGTAGGCCCGCTGGTGAACTATGGCTTCGAGGGCGAGGTGATTCTGCCGCTGCAGGTGACGGCCCCGGCCGGCGTGACGCCGGGATCGACGGTGACGCTGAAGGGCAAGGCCGACTTCCTCGTCTGCGCCGACATCTGCATTCCCGAGAGCGCCAACCTCGAGCTGAAGCTGCCGGTCACCGACGGCCCCGCGCCGGCCGATCCAACCTGGGGCCCGAGGATCGCCAGGGTGTTGGCGGACGCGCCGAAGCCCGCGGGGCTGACGGCCGCCTTCCAGACCGCCGGTGGGGCGCTCAAGCTCGCGGTGACCGGGCCGCCGCTGAAGGGCGCCGACATGGCCGGGGCCTACTTCTTCCCATACTCCGGGACCGCCATCGACCACGCCAAACCCCAGGCGATCGAGCGGGGCCCCGAGGGCCTGACGCTGGCCATCGCGCCGGGCTACGACTTCCGCTCGGCGACGCCCCCGAAGGAACTGGCGGGCGTGCTGGTCGTCGGCGGCAAGGGGTACGAGCTCACCGCCGCCGCGGGCCCGCTGCTGACCGGCGCCGCGGGTCTCGGCCCGCCCCCGGCGCGCGCCGGCCCCGCGCTGGGCGCAGGCGCGAACCTGGGCCTGCTGGCCGCCGCCGGCTTCGCTGTGCTGGGCGGGCTGATCCTCAACCTGATGCCCTGCGTCTTCCCGATCCTGGCCATGAAGGCCGCCTCGCTCGCGGGCCACGGCGGGGCCCACGGCGACGCGCGCCGGCAAGGCCTGGCGTTCGGCGCCGGCGTGCTGGTGACGTTCCTCGTCCTGGCCGGCGTCCTCATCGCGCTCCGGGCCGCAGGCTCGGCGGCGGGCTGGGGCTTCCAGCTGCAGGACCCGCCGATCGTCGCGGCCCTGGCCCTCCTGATGCTGCTGGTGGCGCTAAACCTCTCGGGCGTGTTCGAGGTCGGGACCTCGCTGCAGGGCGCGGGCTCGGGCCTCGCCGCGCGCGGCGGGCTCGCGGGCAGCTTCTTCACCGGCGCGCTGGCCGTCGTGGTGGCCGCCCCCTGCACGGCGCCGTTCATGGGCCCGGCGCTCGGCTGGGCCCTGACCCAGCCGCCGGCCGCCGCGCTCGTGGTCTTCGCAGCCCTGGGCCTGGGCTTCGCCGCGCCGTTCGTGGCCGTGGCCTTCGCACCCGGCTTCGTCAACCGCCTGCCGCGGCCTGGCCCCTGGATGGACGGCTTCAAGAAGCTGCTGGCGTTTCCGATGTACGGCGCGGTCGCCTGGCTGGTCTGGGTGCTGACTGTGCAGATCGGCTCGGACGCGGTGCCGCGGATCCTGGGCGCCGGCGTGGTGCTGGCGCTGGCCGCCTGGCTCTTCGGGATCGCCCAGCGCCGCAACGCCGCCGGCGGCAAGCCCGTCGCGCTGACCGCCACCGCCACGGCGCTGGCCGTCGCCGCGGTGCTGGGCGGCGCGGTCTGGCCCGCCTACGCGACCCCCGAAGCCGCGCCGCAGGCGGCCGAGCTCGACGACGAGGTCTACGCGCCGGAGCGGCTCGCCGCCCTGCAGGCGGAGGGCCGTCCGGTGCTGGTGAACTACACTGCCGCCTGGTGCGTGAGCTGCCAGGTGAACGACCGAGTGGCGCTCTCCACCAAGGATGTCTCCGAGGCCCTCAAGCGCAACAACGCCGTCTACCTCAAGGCCGACTGGACCAAGCGCGACGCCGCCATCGCCGCCGAGCTGGCCCGCTTCGGCCGCGCGGGTGTCCCGCTGTACCTCGTGTATGGCGCGAACGGCGGCGAACCCGCTATCCTGCCCTCGATCCTGACCGCCGGCGCCGTGGTGAAGGCGCTCGACGCCGCGGGCCGACCCGGTTGATCCATCCGAACGTTCGGAGCCGAACCGATGAGCTTTGACCGCCGAGCCCTGATCGCCCTCGCCGCCGCGTCCGCACTGGCCGCGCCCGCCGTCGCCGCGCCCACCGTGGGCCAGCCCGCGCCGGCCTTCAGCGCCGTGGACGCCAACGGCAAGACCCGCTCGCTCGCCGAGTTCAAGGGCAAGACCGTGGTGCTGGAGTGGACCAACAGCGGCTGCCCGTACGTCCGCAAGCACTATGACAGCGGCAACATGCAGAGCCTGCAGCGCGTCGCGGCCAAGGATGGCATCGTCTGGCTGACGGTGATCTCATCCGCGCCCGGCACGCAGGGCTACGTCGCCGGCGCCGACGCCAGGGCCTGGAAGGCGAAGGAGAAGGCGGCGCACGCCGACCTGCTGCTCGATCCCGAGGGCGTCGTCGGCCGCGCCTACGAGGCCAAGACCACGCCGCACATGTACGTCATCGATAAGGCTGGCAAGCTCGCCTACATGGGCGGCATCGACGACAAGCCGTCGTCGGATCCGGACAGCCTCAAGGGCGCCAAGAACTATGTCACAGCCGCGCTGGCCGACGTGAAGGCCGGCCGTCCGGTTGCCCAGGCGACGACCCGTCCCTATGGCTGCAGCGTGAAGTACGGCTCGGCCGGCTAAGAGGTCCTCGTTGTCCACCGTCGACGCCGCCTGGGCGGCCCTCTCCAAAGCCGCCTCGGCCGCGCGCGACCGGCGCATCGCGGGCCTGTTCGACGCCGAGCCCGGCCGGCTGGCGCACCTGACCCTGGCCGCCGCCGGCCTGGAGCTGGACCTCTCCAAACATCCCTGGTCGCTGGCCGACGTGGAGGTGCTGCTCGACCTGGCGCGGCTCTCGGGCGTCGAGACGGCGCGGGCCGGCCTGTTCGCCGGCGGGATCGTCAACGCCTCCGAGGGCCGCCCGGCGCTGCACATGGCGCTGCGCGCCGCCGAAGGGGCCGACTTCCGCGCGGCGGGAGTGCCGGTCTCCGCGGACGTGGAGTCCACCCGCGCCGCCATGCGCGCCTTCGCCGAGGCGGTCCGCGCCGGCGGGAAGCGCGGCGTCACGGGCAAGCCCTTCCGCGCCATCGTCCACATCGGCATCGGCGGCTCCGATCTCGGGCCGCGCCTGGTCTGGGAGGCCCTGAAGCCGCTCGACCCGCAAATCGAGCTGCGCTTCGTCGCCAACGTCGACCCGGCCGAGCTGGCCCAGGCGCTCACCGGCCTCGATCCGGCCGAGACGTTGGTGGTCACGGTCTCGAAGACCTTCACCACGCTGGAGACCCTCACCAACGCCGAGACGGCGCGGGCTTGGCTGCGCGCCAGCCTGGGCCCCGAGAGCGACAGCCACCTGGTCGCCGTGTCGGCCGCGCCGGACAAGGCCCAGGTCTTCGGCGTACCGGCCGACCAGGTGTTCGGCTTCTGGGACTGGGTGGGCGGCCGCTATTCGATCTGGTCGGCCGTGGGCCTCTCGTGCGCCGTGGCGCTGGGCTTCGACGTCTTCGAGCGCATGCTGGCCGGCGCGCGGGCCATGGACGCCCACTTCAACGCCGCGCCGCTGGCCCTGAACGCCCCGGTGCTGCTGGCGCTGGCGCACGTGTTCAACCGCAACGGCCTCGGCCGCCCGATCCGCGCCGTCGTGCCCTACGCCCAACGCCTGCGCCTCTTCGCAGCCTTCCTCCAGCAGCTGGAGATGGAATCGAACGGCAAACGGGTGACGGCCGACGGCCAGCCGGCCACGCATCCCACCGCCGCCAGCGTCTTCGGCGACGCCGGCACCAATGGCCAGCACGCCTTCTTCCAGCTCCTGCACCAGGGGACCGACGTGGTGCCGGTGGACATCATTGCCGTCCGCCAGGGGACCGAGGGCGACCCGGCCGCCCAGACCAAGCTCCTCGCCAACGCCATCGCGCAGGCCGAAGCGCTGATGGTCGGCCGCAGCGAGGCCGACGTCCGTGCCGAGCTGACGGCCGCCGGCCGGGCGCAGGACGAGATTGACGCGCTGGCCCCGCAGCGGACCTTCCCGGGCGACCGGCCGACCAGCTTCATACTCCTGGAGAAGCTGGATCCGGAACGGCTGGGCGCGCTCATCGCCCTTTACGAGCACAAGACCTTCGTCGAGGGCGTGCTCTGGGGGATCAACAGCTTCGACCAATGGGGCGTGGAGCTGGGCAAGACGCTGGCCACCCGCGTGCTGGGCGAGCTCGAGGGCGGCCCGACCGGGGCGCACGACCCGTCGACGCAGGCCCTGATCGCTCGGTTGAAGTCCTAGCCCGGCGCCTGTCATCTTCCTGCCATGACTCTGGCCACGCCGGCCGCCGCGCTCGCGAAGCCCGGCGGTCGTGACCACATCGTCGACGTGCTGATCGCCGAGCGGGCGCCGAAGCTCTCGGGCGGCCCGCTGTGGCCGCTGCTGCGCCCGCCGCTGTACGCGATCCTCGACTACGGCAAGGCGCGCCGGATGGCCGACGCGATCGGTCCGATGCCCGGTCGCGCGGCGCTGGACTACGTCTCGGAACTCCTGGCGCTGAAGGTCGCCGCGACCGGCCTGGACCGCCTGCCGGCCACGGGGCGCGTCGTGGCTGTGTGCAACCACCCGACCGGCATCGCCGACGGCGTGGCGGTGTTCGATGCGCTCAAGACCCTGCGTCCCGACGTCTGCTTCTACGCCAACGCCGACGCGCACCGCGTCGCGTCCCGGTTCGACGAGGTCCTGATCCCGGTGGAGTGGGTCGAGGCCAAGCGCACCCGCGAGAAGACCCGCGCCACGCTCCAGCTCACCCGCGAGGCGCTGGAGGCCGAGCGCTGCCTGGCGATCTTCCCCGCCGGCCGCCTGGCCCGCCGCGAGCCCGACGGGACCCTGGCGGACCCGGAGTGGATGTCGTCGGCGGTTTCCATCGCCCGGAAGTACGAGGCGCCGGTGGTTCCGATCCACGTGGCCGGGCCGTGGTCGGCGCTGTTCCACTTCTTCCACGGGGTCTCGACCGAACTGCGCGACATCACCCTGTTCCACGAGCTCCTGAACAAGCGCGGCCGCGCGTTCGCGCTCACGGTCGGCCATCCCATCCCGCCCGCGGCGCTGGAGGGCGATCCGGCCGAGGTGACCGCGCGGCTGAAGGCCCATGTGGAGCGCGGGCTCCCGGCCGACCCTGAGCGGCCCTTCGCATGAAGCTGCCGGACGAGGCGGCGACGGCGCGGCTGGGCCAGGCGGTGGCCGCGCGGCTGGAGCCCGGCGAGGCGGTGTGCCTGACGGGCCCGCTGGGCGCCGGCAAGTCGACGCTCGCACGCGCGCTGGTGCGGGCGCTGACCACGCCAGACGAGGAGGTGCCCAGCCCCACCTTCACGCTCGTGCAGTTCTACGAAGGTCCTCGCCTCGCCGTCGCCCATTTCGACCTCTATCGCCTGTCCGACCCCGACGAGGCCTACGAGATCGGCCTGGACGAGGCATTGGACAGCGGCGCGGCGGTGATCGAGTGGCCCGAGCGGCTGGAGGGCCGCCTGCCGCCGGACCGACTCGATATAGAGATCGCCCTCGCCGAAGATGGCGGGCGCACCGCGCGGCTCATCCCGCACGGCGCCTGGGAAGGACGTGGACTTGAGTTCTGAGCGCGAGGCCCTGAAGGCCGGGTTCCTGAAGGCCGCCGGTTTCGGCGACGCCCGCCGCGAATCCATGGGCGGCGACGCCTCCACGCGCCAGTACGAGCGGCTGCACCGGGCGGGCGCCACCTACATCTTCATGGACCAGCCGCCGTCGGTGGAGACCGCGCCGTGCCCGCCGGACGCGACGCCCGAGGAGCGGGCCAAACTCGGCTACAACGCGCTGGCCCGCCTCGCCGCGGGCCGGGTCGACGCCTTCGTCGCCACCGCCGGCTGGCTGCGCGCCCAGGGCCTGTCGGCGCCCGCCGTCCTCGCCGCCGAGCCTGCGAAGGGCCTGGCCGTGCTGGAGGACCTGGGCGACGACCTCTTCGCTCGCCTGATCGAGGCCGGCCAGGACGAGGCGCCGCTGTACGACGCCGCCATCTCGGCGCTGGCGAAGATCCACGATGCGCCTGTCACGGACATGCTGTCCTATGACGGCGTGACCTGGCCGTTCCTCACCTACGACGAAACCGCGCTCGCCACCGCCGACCGGCTGCTGGTCGAGTGGCTGCCGAAGCTGAAGTCGCAGTTGGCGTTCGGCGACGAAGCGCTGGCCGAGTGGGAGGCGATCTGGAGCCCGATCCGGGCCTATGGGGCCGCGAACGCCACCGTCTTCTGCCACCGAGACTACCACGCCGAGAACCTGCTCTGGCTGCCCGGTCGCGAAGGCCCGGCCCGCGTGGGCCTGATCGACTTCCAGGACGCCGTGCGCGCACATCCGGCCTGGGACATGTCGATGCTGCTGCACGACGCGCGGCGCCAGGTGACGCCGCAGCGGGAGACCGCCTGCCTGGAGGCCTACTTCGCGCTCCGCCCCCACGTGGACCGCGCCCGCTTCCTAGCTGGCTTCCACGCCCTGGGCGCGCTCAACATCTGCCGCATCCTGGGCATCTTCGCCCGCCTCACCACCCGGGACGGCAAGCCGCGCTATGCGACCCTGATGCCGCGCCTGTGGGGCTACCTCGACCGCTGCGTGGCCGACCCGGAGCTGACGGCGCTCAAGGGTTGGCTCGACCGCCACGTGCCTTCGGAGGCGCGCGCATGATCTCGGGACCCAAGACCGCCATGGTCCTGGCCGCGGGGCTCGGCACCCGCATGCGGCCGCTGACCGACCACCAGCCCAAGGCGTTGGTCCCGGTGGGCGGCAAGGCGCTGATCGACCATGTGCTGGACCGCCTGCGCGAGGCCGGCGTGGAGCGGGCCGTCGTCAACGTCCACCACATGGCCGACCGGATGGAGGCGCATCTGGCCGCCCGCCGCGACATGGAGGTGCTGATCTCGGACGAGCGGGCGGCCCTGCTCGATTCCGGCGGCGGCATCCGGCATGCCGCCGACAAGCTGGGTCGGGATCCCATCTATGTCGCCAACATCGACTCCCTCTGGATCGAGGGCGCGACGCCGGCGCTGGAGACCCTGAAGGCGGCTTGGGACCCGGCCGCCATGGATATCCTGCTGCTGCTTGTGAAGCGCGGGCAGGGGATCGGCTTCGAGGGCCCGCAGGGCTTCTTCCGCGACGAGGCCGGCCGGCTCAGCCACTCGACCGCGGCCGAGCCGCCGACGCCGTACGCCAACATGGGCATCGCCATCCTGAAGCCGCAGCTGTTGGACGATCAGCCGGCCGGCCCCTTCTCGATCATCCCAATCTGGCATCGGCTGCAGGCGGAAGGACGGCTGCACGGCGTGCCCATGGACGGTTTCTGGATGCACGTGGGCGATCCGGCCGCCCGCGACCTAGCCGAGGTCCGGCTGGCCGAGGAGGCGACTTCGTCGTGACCGCCTTCTTCGAGCAGCCGGGCGCGCGCTGGTTCAACATCCCGGCGCACCGGCCGTTCGCGGAAGACCTGGCCCAGGGCCTCTACGATGCGCTGGCGCCGCTCGGCCCCGAGGCGCTGGCCGACGCAGTCGTACTGACGCCTACGCGACGCGGCGCCCGGGCGCTGGCCGACGCCTTCATCAAGGCCAGCGGCGGCCGCGCTGTCCTGCCGCCACAGATGCGGCCCCTGGGCGACCTGGAGGCCGGCGAGCCGCCGTTCGAGCCGGGCGACCTGGTCCTCGACCTGCCGGCCGCGATCGACCCGCTGCGCCGCCGCTTCGAGTTGGTGCGTCTCGTCACCGAGTTGGCGGACGACGTCCCCGGCGGCGTGGGCAGCGCCGGGGTGGCGCTGGACCTGGCCGACGCTCTGGGCGGCTTCCTAGACGGCCTGCAGATCGAGGAGGTGGATGTCCGCGACGCCCTGGCCGACCTGGCGCCGGGCGAGCTCGCGGCGCACTGGGAGGTCTCGCGCAAGTTCCTCGACAAGGCGCTGGCGGCCTGGCCGGCGCGGCTCGCGGCGCTCGGTGTGGCGGACGTCAGCGAGCGGCGTGTGCGCCTGCTGCGGCGCCTCGCGCAGCTCTGGACCGACGCACCGCCGAAGGGGGTTCTGGTGGCCGCAGGCTCCACCGGCACCGCGCCCGCCACCCGCGCCCTGATGATCGCCATCGCCGCCGCGCCGAAGGGCGCCGTCGTCCTGCCGGGCCTGGACGTGAACCTGGCCGAGCGGGCGTGGCGCAAGGTGGACGTGCAGCACCCTCAGGGGGCGTTGCGGCGGCTGCTCGACACGGCGCGGGTGTCCCGCGAGGACGTCCAGACCTGGCCAGCCTCGACGGCGGAGACCGCCGCCCAGCGCTGGCGCCGCAGGGTCGTCAACGAGGCCCTGCGGCCGGCCGAGGAGACCGCCGACTGGCTGCACGTCATCGACGACCTGCGCAAGGAGGACGCCGACGCGGTCACCGCGGCGCTGCGCGGCCTGTCGCTGGTCAGCGCGCGCACCGAGGACGAGGCCGCAACTGTCGCCGCCCTGCTGCTGCGCGAGGCCCTGGAGACGCCGGAGCGCACGGCCGCCCTCGTCACCCCGGACCAGAAGCTCGCCCGGCGCGTCACCGCCAAGCTCGCCCGCTGGGGCGTGGTTCCGGACTCGTCAGCCGGCGAGAGCCTGGCCGGTTCGGCATGCGGCGCGCTGGCGGGCCTGGTCGCGCGGGCCGCCGTCGATCCGGTGGATCCGATCGCCCTGCTGGGGCTGCTCAAGCACCCGTTCTCCCGGCTCGGCGACGCGACGCAACTGGAACGCTACGCCCTTCGCGGCGCGCGCGCCCGCACCTGGGAGGAGCTCAAGGCGAAGCTGGCGGAGAAGGCGCCTGAGGCCCTGCCGCTGGCCGGGCGGATGCAGGCCATCGTCGAGGCCCTGGCCTGGACGGACGACGCCGACCCGCCCGCCGTCGCCACCCACCGGCTCGTCGTCGCCATGGAGGCGCTGGCGACCGGCGACGACGGCCGCACCGGCGACCTCTGGGCCGGCCACGCGGGCGAGGCCGTCTCGCGCTTGCTTTCGGGCCTGATGCGCGAAGGCCAGGACCTGCCGCTGGTCACGCCCCGCCAGTACGCCGACCTGCTGAGGCGACTGATGGAGGGCGAGACGGTGCGGGGCGGCGGCGCGACCCACCCGCGCCTGCGCATCCTGGGCGCCATCGAGGCCCGCCTGGTGCGCGCCGACCGCCTGGTCGTCGCCGGGCTGGAGGAGGGCGTCTGGCCGGCGTCGGCGCCCACCGACCCCTTCCTGTCGCGGCCGATGCGCGAGGCTCTGGGGCTGCCGTCGCCCGAGCGCCGCATCGGGCTCGCCGCCCACGACTTCGCCCAGGCGGTCTGCGCGCCCGAGGTGATCCTGCTGCACACCGAGCGGCGCGACGGCCAGCCGGCCGTGAAATCGCGGTGGCTCTGGCGGCTGGAGACCCTGGCCAAGGGCGCCGGCCTCACGATCCCCGGCCGCCCCGAGGCGCGGGCATGGGCCCAGGCGCTGGACGCGCCGGGACCCTATGATCCGGTGAAGCGCCCCTCGCCGAAGCCGCCTGTCGAGCACCGGCCGGACAAGCTGTTCGTGACCCGCGTCGAGACTCTCACCCGAGACCCCTACGCGGTCTGGGCGCGCGACATCCTGAAGCTGCGCGTCCTGGAGCGGCCGGACGAGGAGGTTGAGGCCCGCGCCCGCGGCACCGCCATCCACGCGGCCTTCGAGCGCTTCGTCACCGACTGGCCCGCGGCCCTGCCGCCCGACGCCGCGACGATCTTCCGTGGCCTCTACCTGGAGGAGCTGGAGAAGGCCGGCATGCCCCGCGACGCCCTCGCTCGCGAGACGGCGCTCGCCAAGGAGGCCGCCGAGTGGGTGGCCGAGCTGGAGGCGCAGCGCCGCGCCGACGGCCGCACGCTGCACGTGGAGCAGGAAGGCGAGATCACGCTGCCGATCGCCGGCCGCCCCTTCACGCTCGCCGCTAAGGCCGACCGCATCGAGGTCGGGCCCGACGGCCTGGGCCACGTGCTGGACTACAAGACCGGCCGCGCGCCCTCGAAGCGCATGGTGGAGACCGGCTTCTCGCCGCAGCTCACGCTCACGGCCGCAATCCTGGAGCGCGGCGGCTTCACCGACGTCGGCCGCGTGACGCCGGGCGACCTCACCTACCTGGAGATCACCGGCCGCCGCCCGGCCGGCCGCGAGGAGGTGCGCGCCGCGCCCTACGGCGACAACGAGAAGATCCTCAACACCCGCGAGGCCGTGGACACCGCCCTGGAGGGCCTGGAGCGGCTGATCACCCGCTACGCCGACCCGGCCCAGGGCTACACCTCGCGCACCGCCCCGCAGTTCGTGAAGCTGTACGTCTCCGACTACGACCACCTCGCCCGCGTCTTCGAATGGTCCACCAGCGGCGAGGACGACGAATGAGCGTCGTCGTCGACCTGTTCAGCCGCGAGCGGGACCCGCAGGAGGAGGCGGCCGACCCGACGCTCTCGGTGTTCGTCACCGCCAACGCCGGCTCGGGCAAGACCAAGACCCTGATCGACCGGGTGGCGCGGCTGCTGCTGGCCAAGGCTAAGCCCGAGACGATCCTCTGCGTCACCTACACAAAGGCGGCCGCCTCTGAGATGCAGCGGCGGCTCTACGACACGCTGGGCGGATGGTCGGTGGCCAGCGACGCCAAGCTGCGCGAGGACCTGGGGACGCTGCGCTCACGGGCGCCGGGCAGCTTCGACCGCCAGGATCTCTCGGAGGCGCGCAGCCTGTTCGCCGCCGCGCTCGAGACCCCGGGCGGGCTGAAGATCCAGACCATCCACGCCTTCTGCGAGAAGGTGCTGAAGCGGTTCCCGCTGGAGGCCGGCGTGCCGCCCGGCTTCCGGGTGATGGACGAACCGGCCGCCGCCGCCGTGGCCGCCGCCGCCCGCCGCAACGTCGCCCATCACGTCCTGAACGTGCCGGGCCCGCTGGCGGACGCCTACGGGCGGCTCGCCGTCTCGCTCGACTTCCGCCGCTTCCAGGCGATGTTCGCCGAGTTCGAGGCCCGCCGCGGGGCGCTGGCGGCGTTCTTCGACCGGGAAGGGGGCAAGGCCGGCGCCATCGACTGGGTGTGGCGCGCCGTCGACACGCCGCCCGGCACGGATCCAGAGGCCCTGGCCGCCGCGGCGATGGACCGCCTCGATCGCGCCACGTATCGAGCCGCCGCCGAGGCCCTGCGCCCCGGCGGCGTGACCGACGCCCGCCGCGCCGCCGCCCTCGCCGAACTGGCCGCCGCCGAGCATCCGTCGTTCGACGACGCGTGCGCCTTGTTCTTCACCAAGGAGGGCGAACCCGCCAAGTGGATCGGCTCGTCCAAGCGGTTGAGGGACGCCGGCGACGTCCAGGTGCTGCTGCTGGCCGAACAGAGCCGCCTCGACACCGTCCGCGAGCGCATGCGCGCAGCCCTGGTCGGCCGCGACAGCGTCGACGCGCTGGAGCTCGCCTACGCCTACCTACAGGCCTACCAGATCGAGAAGGACGCCTCGGGCGCGCTCGACTTCGCCGACCTCGTCGAGAAGACCGCCGCTCTCCTCAAGGACGATGCGGCCGCCTGGGTGCTCTACAAGCTGGACGGCGGGATCGACCACATCCTGCTGGACGAGGCGCAGGACACCGCGCCCGAGCAGTGGGACATCATCGACGCCCTGACCGACGACTTCTTCTCGGGCCACGGCCGGCGCGAGATCCAGCGTCTGGAGCGCGGGGTGTTCGTGGTCGGCGACCGCAAGCAGTCCATCTACTCGTTCCAGGGCGCCCGGCCCGAGCTGTTGGCCGACAAGTACGTCGAGTACCGCGACCGCGGGGCCGGGGCCGGCCATCGGGTGAAGCGCATCGACCTGCTCAAGTCCTGGCGTTCGACGCCGCAGGTGCTGGGCTTCGTCGACGCCGTGTTCACGCCTGCGCACCTCATCGAGGCCGTCCAGCCCGGCGATCCTGTCGCCCATGAGGTGGCCGCGCCGCGCCTCGCCCACGCCGGCTGTGTCGACGTCTGGGACATGGAGGTCGACCGCAAGGGCCAGGACCGCGGCGCCTGGGACCTGCCGCTGGACATCGAGGCCGAGGACAGCGCCAACAAGAAGCTGGCGCGTCGGATCGCCGCCGAGATCAAGGGCCTGATCGACCGCGGCGAGGGCGTCCACCACGAGAAGCCGCCGCACGCGCTGCGCCCGGCGACGCCGGGCGACGTGCTGATCCTGGTCCGGCGTCGTGGCGCGCTGTTCGAGGAGGTCCTGCGCGCGCTGAAGCATGCGGGGCTGCCGGTGGCGGGCGCCGACCGGCTCTCGCTCTCGACCCACATCATCTTCGACGACCTTCTGGCCCTGGCCCGCTTCGCCCTCTTCCCCGGCGACGACCTCACCCTGGCGGCGCTGCTGAAGAGCCCTTTCTGCGGCCTGGACGACGACAGCCTCTACGCCCTCGCCCACGGCCGGGACGGCCGGCTCTGGAGCACGCTTCGCCGCCGCGCCGACGAGCGGCCGGAATGGGCGCAGGCCGCCGCCTTCCTGCGCCTCGCCATCGACACCGCGCGGACGGCCCGGCCGTTCGAATTCTACGTGCGCACGATCGAGCACGTGGGCCTCGACGGCCGATCCATGCGCCAGCGCCTGCTCACCCGTCTGGGCGCCGAGGCGAAGGACGCGCTGGACGAGTTCCAGAACCAGGCGCTGGCCGCCGAGGACCGCGGCGCGCACGACCTGGAGAGCCTGGCCGACGAGCTGTCCGGGCTGGACATCGTCGTGAAGCGCGAGATGGAGGCCTCCCGCGACGAGGTGCGGGTGATGACGGCCCACGGCGCCAAGGGTCTCGAGGCCCCGATCGTCTTCCTGCCCGAGACCAACCTCGCCGCCGCCCAGCGCGGCTCCCCGCTGCTGCGCGTGGACCGCGGGAACGAGGGCGTGGGCTTCCTGTGGTGCGCCCGCTCGGCCCAGGACTGCCCGCCCACCTCCGCCGCCCGCAAGCTGCGCGCCGACAGGGAGGAGGCCGAGGCCTACCGCCTGCTCTATGTGGCGCTCACCCGTGCCCGCGACCGCCTGGTGCTCTGCGGCCGCCGCGCCGAGCGCACCGATCCCGACAAGCTGCGCGGCTGGTGGGGGGCCGTGCGCGACGCGATCACCGACGCCGGTCTCGCCGACCGGGTCCGCGAGCTGGAGGACGCCGGCGGCAAGTTCCGGCGCTTCGGCCCGGACCCGAAACGCGCGCCGGCCAAGGCCGCCAATGTTGCGGCGCCCATCGAGCTGCCGGCCTGGGGCCGCGCCATCGCTGCGCCAGAAGCGTTCGCCCGCTACGCCTCGCCGTCCGACCTGGGCGAGGGCGCGGTGGCCGCCGCCCCGTCGCCGCTGGCCGAAGCCGCGGGCCTGGGCCGCTTCCGCCGCGGCGACATCGTCCACCGGCTGCTGCAGCTCCTGCCCGACCTGCCGCCGTCCGAGCGGGCCGCCGGTGCTATGGGCTTGCTGTCGCGCGAAGCCGACCTCACCGACGCCCAGCGCGCCGAGATGGCCGCCGCGGCGCTCTCGGTGCTGGAGGACGCCCGCTTCGCCGAGGTGTTCGGCCCGGGCTCGCGGGCCGAGGTGGCGGTGGCCGGGACGGCCACGGCGTTGCCCGCAGGCCTGCGCATCTCCGGCCGCATCGACCGGCTGGTGGTGCTGCCCGACCGCGTGCTGGTGGTGGATTTCAAGACCAACCGCCCCTCGCCCGACCGCATCGAGGACGCCGACCCCGCCTATTTGCGCCAGATGGCGCTATACGCCGCCGTGCTCAGCGACATCTTCCCGGGCCGCCGCATCGAGGCCGCCATCGTCTGGACCGACGGCCCGAAGCTGATGCCGGCGCCAGAAAACCTGTGGGTCCAGACCCTTGCCGACCTCCGCCGTGACGGTTGATACAAGCTCAGGGCCCGCCTACATGCGCGGATCAAGAAGCGCGGACCGGCGTTGCCGTGAGATCCGCGCGCTAGGAGTTATTCGATGAGCACCGTGAAGGTCACCGACGACACCTTCCAGTCCGACGTCCTGCAATCCGAGACGCCCGTCCTCGTGGACTTCTGGGCGGAGTGGTGCGGCCCGTGCAAGCAGATCGCGCCGGCGCTGGAGCAGCTCGCGGCCGAACTGCAGGGCAAGGTGACGATCGCCAAGCTCGACATCGAGCAGAGCCCGACCACCCCCTCGCGCTACGGCGTGCGCGGCATCCCCACCATGATGCTGTTCAAGGGCGGCCAGATGGCCTCGATGAAGGTCGGCGCCATGCCCAAGCAGAAGATCCTGGAGTGGCTCACCGAAGCGGGCGTGGCGGCGTAGTTTCCCTCCCTTGATGGGGAGGGACAGCTCGCCGGCAGGCGAGCAGGGTGAGGGAGTGTGGATCACACTCCCACGCCCAGTTCTGACCCCCACTGCCTCACCCTGACCGCTTCGCGGTCTGTCCCTCCCCATCAAGGGAGGGAAAGCTAGGTCGGCCAGGTGTCCGGGCTCATCGCCAGGACTTCGCCGGCGAAGTGCAGGCCGCCGCAGATGAGGACGTGGGGGGCGGGGCCGTCCACTTCCAGCGCCCGCGCCACGCCGTCCTGAACGTTGGCGGAGGTCTCGGGCGAGAGGCCTACCTTGGCCGCAGCCTCCACCAGCTCCTCCGCGCTCGCGGCGATCGGCGAATCGAACGTGGTGGCGATCACCCGCGGCCGCATCTCGGCGAAGGGACGGAAGAAGCCCTCGGCGTCCTTCCGCGCGAACATCCCCGTCACCAGCACCAGGGGCCGCGGGTCGCGGTCGACGATGCGGCTCGCGGCCTCGGCGAGCGCGCGGCCGGCGTGCGGGTTGTGGCCGCCGTCCAGCCAGAGGTCGGCCCCGCGCGCCTTCGCGAGCTCCGCCAGCGGCCCGGCCGTCAGCCGCTGCATGCGCGCCGGCCAGACAGTGGAGGTGACGCCGCAGCCCAGCACCTCGTCGGACAGCTCGCGATCCAGGGTCAGCGCCGCCGCCACGGCCAGGCCGGCGTTGGCGAACTGGTAGCCGCCGAACAGGCTGGGCGCCGGCAGATCCAGCAACCGGTCGGGCATCTGCACCAGGAGCCGCCCGCGCTCCTCCCAGGCGTCGAAGTCGCGGCCCATCAGCAGCATGGGGGCCATGCGATCGTCGGCCTCGCGCTCGATCATCTCCAGCGCCCCGTCGGGCTGGCGCGCGACGACCACCGGGCGGCCGGTCTTGATGATCCCCGCCTTCTCCCACGCGATCTTGGGCAGGCCCGGCCCCAGCATCTCCAGGTGGTCGTAGTCCACCGGCGTGATCACGCTGACCGCCGGGGCCTCGAAGACGTTGGTGGCGTCGAACCGACCCCCTAAGCCCACCTCTACGATGCAGACGTCGGCCGGGGTCTCGGCGAAGGCGAGGAACGCCAGCACGGTGGTTATCTCGAAGAAGCTGATCGGCTCTGCGCCGTTGGCCGCCTCGACCCGCTCGGTCAGCGCCAGCAGTTGCTCGTCGGTGATCAGATGGCCCGCCAGCCGGATCCGCTCGGCGAACCGCACCAGGTGCGGCGAAGTCAGGGCGTGCGCCCTGAGGCCCGCGGCCTCGGCGATGGCGCGCAGGAAGGCCACCGTCGAGCCCTTGCCGTTGGTGCCGGCCACATGGATCACCGGCGGCAGCCGCAGGTCGGGCCGCCCCAGGGCCGCCAGCAGCCGCTCCACGCGGCCGGTGGAGAGGTCGATCAGCGTCGGATGGTTGGCGCGCAGCCGCTGGATCACCGCGTCCGAAGCGCGGATCGGGTCGTGACCGGGGTCAGTCGCTAAGCTAGGCGGCGGAGGAAAGGCGCTCACGCCCCATCATAAGGGTCTTCAGGATCGATCCCAGCTTTTCCGGGATGTCCGCCCGCTTCACCACCTGGTCGACCATGCCGTGCTCGACCAGGAACTCCGAGCGCTGGAAGCCCGGCGGCAGCGTCTCGCGGATGGTCTGCTCGATGACGCGGCGGCCCGAGAAGCCGATGGTGGCGTTGGGCTCGGCCAGGTGGACGTCGCCCAGCATGGCGTACGACGCCGTCACGCCGCCGGTGGTCGGGTCGGTGAACACCACCACATAGGGCAGGCCCGCCGACTTCACCTCGTTCAGCGCCAGCGTGGTCCGCGCCATCTGCATCAGCGAGAGGGTGCCTTCCTGCATGCGCGCGCCGCCCGAGGCGGTGAAGATCACCAGCGGGACCTCCCGCTTCACGGCTTCCTTGGCGGCCTTCACGAAGGTCTCGCCCGCGGCAATGCCCAGCGAACCGCCCATGAAGGTGAAGTCCTGCACGATCACCACGACCGGCTGGCCGGCGACCTTGCCGAACGCGATCGCCATGGAGTCCTGCTCGCCGGTGGCCTTGCGGGCGGCCTTCAGGCGCTCGGGGTAGCCCTTGTCGTCCGGGAAGCCCAGGGGGTCTTCCACGACGATCGGCGTCGCGATGCGTTCGAACTTGCCGTCGTCGAAGGTGTACTCCAGCCGCAGCTTCGAGCCGATCCGCATGTGGTTGCCCGAGGGCGTGACCCACATGGCGGCCTCGAGGTCGGGCCGATAGAGCATCTCGCCGGTGTCCGGGTCCTTGACCCAGAGGTTCTCCGGCGTGTCCTTCTTGGTGAGGCCCCGGACGCCAGGCGCGATCCGGGAGAGCCAGCCGCGGCGGCGCTCGGCGGGCGCACGCCCGGGCTTTTCGTTTCGCTGTTCAGCCATCGCCATGGTTTCAGACCGGGACCCGCCGCGCGAAGCGCACAGCCTTAGCAAGGGAATCCACTTTGGAAAGAACTCGCCCGGTCACGTCTTCGTTCAAATCCACTGCTTCCGCCACTTCATCCACAAGCGCGGAACCGACCACAACGGCGTCGGCAACCTGCGCTATAGCCGAGGCGCGCTCGGGTGTCTTGATCCCGAAGCCCACTGCGACCGGAAGTCCCGACGCCTTGCGGACCCGCTCCACGTGCGGCGCCACGGCCTGGGCGTCGGCTTCCTTAACCCCGGTCACGCCGGCCACCGAGACATAGTAGACGAAGCCCGATGTGCGGCGGACCACCACCGGCAGGCGCTTGTCGTCCGTGGTGGGCGTCGCCAGCCGGATGAGCGAGACGTCGTTGGCGTCCAGGGCGTCGGCCAGTTCGTCGGCCTCCTCCGGGGGCAGGTCAACGATGATCATGCCATCCACGCCGGCCTGGGCGGCGTCGCGGGCGAACGCCTCGTAGCCCCAGGTCACCAGCGGGTTGGTGTAGCCCATCAGGATGATCGGCGTGGTCTGGTCGGTCTCGCGGAAGGCGCGGATGGCCTCCAGCGTCGCCCTCAGCGTCATGCCCTTGGCCAACGCCCGTTGCGCGGCGCGCTGGATCGGCGGGCCCTCGGCCATCGGGTCGGAGAAGGGGAAGCCCACCTCGATCAGGTCGGCGCCCGCCGCCGGCAGGCCCTTCAGGATCGCGAGCGCGGTGGCCGCGTCCGGGTCGCCGGCCATCACATAGGGCACGAAGGCCGCACGGCCCTCCGCCCTCAGCGCGGCGAAGCGCTTCTCGATACGCGACTTGCTCAAATCTGCCGTCCCAGGTGCGCCGCGACCGTGTCGACGTCCTTGTCGCCGCGGCCCGACAGGTTCAGCACCACCACGCCGCCCTTGCCGACGTCGCGGGCGATCTCGCCGACGCGGGCGATGGCGTGGGCGGACTCGATGGCCGGCAGGATGCCTTCCAGCTTCGAGAGCAGCATGTAGGCGTCCAGCGACTCGGCGTCGGTGGCGGTGAGGTAGGTGGCCCGGCCCACGTCATGGAGCCACGAGTGTTCCGGCCCGATCCCCGGATAGTCCAGGCCGGCGGAGATCGAGTGCGCCTCGGTGATCTGGCCGTCGCGGTCCTGCAGCAGGTAGGTCATGTTGCCGTGCAGGACGCCCGGGCGGCCGCCGTTGATGGCCGCGGCGTGCCGGTCGGTGTCCATGCCGGCGCCCGCCGCCTCGACGCCGATCAGTTGCACGCCCTCGTCGTTCAGGAAGGTATGGAAGATGCCGATGGCGTTCGAGCCGCCGCCCACGCAGGCTACCACCGCGTCGGGAAGCCGGCCCTCGGCCTCCATCACCTGCTCGCGCACTTCGCGGCCGATGATCGCCTGGAAGTCGCGGACCATCTCCGGATAGGGATGCATCCCGGCGGCGGTGCCGATCAGGTAGTAGGTGTCGTGGACGTTGGTGACCCAGTCGCGCAGGGCCTCGTTCATGGCGTCCTTGAGGGTCGCCGAGCCGCTCGTCACCGGCCGCACCTCGGCGCCCAGCAGATTCATGCGGAAGACGTTGGGCTTCTGCCGCTCGACATCGACGGCGCCCATGTAGACCACGCAGGGCAGACCGAAGCGGGCGCAGACCGTGGCGGTGGCCACGCCGTGCTGGCCGGCGCCCGTCTCGGCGATGATCCGCGTCTTGCCCATCCGCATGGCCAGCAGGATCTGGCCCATACAGTTGTTGATCTTGTGCGAGCCGGTGTGATTCAGCTCCTCGCGCTTCAGGTAGATCTTCGCCCCGCCGAAGTGCTCGGTCAGCCGGCTGGCGAAATAGAGCGGCGAGGGACGGCCGACGTAGTGGGTCAGGAAGCCGCTGAGCTCGGCCTGGAACGCCGGATCGACCTTGGCCGAAGCCCAGGCGGCGCTCAGGTCGTGCACCAGCGGCATCAGCGTTTCGGGCACGTACTGGCCGCCGTAGTCGCCGAAGCGCCCGCGCGCGTCGGGATAGGCAGTGTAGTCGTTGGGGCGAGCCGGGTGCTCTTTCGAAGGCGCGTTCATGGTCGGCGTCGGTCGATCTCAGGCGCGGCGAACAGCGTCGAGGAACGCCGTGATCAAGGCCGGGTCCTTTAGTCCGGGACCGCGCTCCACGCCAGAGGAAACGTCGACCAGCGGGGCTTTGGATGCGGCGATGGCGCCGGCCACGTTCCACGGATCGAGCCCCCCGGCGAGGAACCACGGCCGCTGGAAGCGCCGGCCTTCCAGCAGGGCCCAGTCGAAGGGGGCGCCGAGGCCGCCGGGCCGGTCGGCGTCCTTCGGGGCCTTGGCGTCGAACATCAGGTGCTCGACCAGCGGCTCGTATGACGCCGCGGGGGCGAGGTCGGAAGCCTCGGAGACCGACAGCACCTTGACGATCCCGCGGCCCGTCCGTTGCGCCACCTCGCGGACCCGGTTGGGCGTCTCCTTGCCGTGCAGCTGGATGAGGTCGGGCGAGAGGCCGGTCACGATGGCGTCCAGCTCGGCGTCGGTGGGGTCGACCGTCACGGCCACGATCTTCACGCCCTTCGCCCGCGCCGGCGGGGCCAGCCGGCCGGCCGCGTCGGGCGCGATGTTGCGCGGGCTCTTCGGGAAGAACATGAAGCCCAGATACGCCGCGCCGCCGTCCACGGCCGCACGCACCGCCTCAGGCGTGGAAATCCCGCAGATCTTCGTCTTGGCCATCTCCCTCCCTTAATGGGGAGGGACAGGCCGCGAAAGCGGCCAGGGTGGGAAGGGTGGGGCAAAATGCCGAGGTGGAGTGAGGATCGATCCTTCCCCCGTCTCCCCCGGACCTGGTCCGGGGTCACCGCCCTCTCCACGAGGGGGAGGGAAATTACCGCGCCTTCAACAGGTCCCTGATCTCCATCAGCAGCGCCTCCTGCGGGGGCGGCGCGGCCGGGACGTCGGCGGGGGGCGGGGCACGGCGCATGGCGTTCACGGCCTTGACGATCAGGAACACCACCCAGGCGACGATCAGGAACTTGATGCCGGCGTTGATCAGGGCGCCGTAGTGGATCGCCACCAGCTCGCTGGCCGCGGTCGCCGGGTCGTCGGGCTTCAGCACCACCGCCAGCTTGGCGAAATCGACGCCCGAGGTAAGCAGGCCGATCGGCGGCATCACCACCTGGTCGACCAGCACCTTGACGATGTCGTTGAACGCCGCGCCGATGATCACGCCGACCGCGAGATCGACGACGTTGCCGCGCGCGATGAACTCACGGAATTCCGAGAAGACGCCCATGACCCCTCCAAATCAGAGGGCCAGGCGGTTCTAGCCCTCGTCGTCGGCGTTGAGCCGCTCGCGCAGCTCCTTGCCGCTCTTGAAGAAGGGGACGTGTTTGGCGCGCACGTCAACCGGCTCGCCAGTTCGGGGGTTGCGGCCGGCGCGGGCGTCGCGCGAACGGACTGACAGGGCGCCGAAACCGCGCAGCTCGACGCGGCCGCCGTCCTCCAGGGCCTCGATCATTCGTTCGAGAATCACACCGACCACGCGCTCGATATCCCGCTGCGTGAGGTGCGGGTTCTCCTCCGCAAGTTTCGCGATCAGTTCGGACTTGATCATAGACGCCCCTTGAACCGGCGCGACCATAGGAGGAAGCAACCGCTTGGATCAAGGCGCAAAAAGGGTTTCCGGCCGCTTACGGCCGCGCTTGCTCGACAAGCGGCGTCCACAACCCAGGGCTTCAGAGGGGCGCCCGGATCAGGCTGTCCTCGGCGGCGATCCGGCGCATGGTCCGTGTGGCCGCCTCGGCGTCGGCGGCCGAGATCTCGGGCCTGAGCGAGCGCATGTCGGTGGTGAACCGCGCGACCCCGGCTTCGAGGCTCGAGGCCCTGACCAGCTCCATGCCGCCAACCGTCTCCTGGCCCGACGGTCCCCGCACGGTGAAGCCCTTGCCGCCGGCCGGCAGGACCACCTCGGTGGTGGCGCGGATGTAGAAGGGGAAGGGCACGGCGTAGGGGGCGTCGCGGTTCGGCCCCGGCTCGCGGCGCGGGAAGCCCGGCGGCTGGTTGTTCGCGTTCGCGACCCGGTACTCGCGCATGCCCAGGTCGGGGTTCTTGCGCCAGTCGAGGTCGGCGGTCCCGTTCAGGCGGATCATGAAGGCGTCGTTCTGGGCATCGTCCTGCCACTCCACGCGCTCGACCTCGATCCAGCTCATGCCGGCCGACATCTGCTGGCGGAAGGTGCGTTCCAGGTCGGTGCGCGGGGTCACCGCCACCATGCGGCGCATGGCGTTGGCCGCGTCGCCGGTCAGCCGCGTGCTCATGGTGACGCCGGCCCGCGTGTCCAGGCCCTTCGACGCGTCGAACCGCAGCTTCGACTCGATCTGCGGCGCCTCGAGCGGCGGCACGACGATCCGCTCCAGGTCGGCGCCGGCCGTGCGGACGGGCAGGGCCCAGCGGTGGGGCGGCGGCCGGAGCGCCTCCAGCCCGCTGCGGTCGCCCGTGCGGGTGCCGTCCAGCCAGTAGACCTTGCCGTCCACCGTCGCGCGTACGATCACGTGGTTGAAGGCGGCCAGCGACGGCAGCCGTTCGTCCATCCCGTCGCCGGCGCCCAGGCTGACCAGGGCGGGCTCGGCCTCGACGTTCAGCTCCTTCAGGATCGCCAGCAAGAGCGCGGTCTTGCCCTTGCAGTCGCCGAACTTGCGCTGCCAGGTCTCGTCGGCCTGGGCCGGCACATAGCCGCCGTCGCCGATGCCGATGAAGAAGTAGCGGGTCTTCTCCTCCACCAGCCGCAGCGCCTCGAAGGCGCGCACCTTGGGATCGGCGCTCCTGTCGGCGATCGCCTTGATCTCGGCGCGCAGGTCCGAGGCCGGGTCGATGGTGGCCGCCTTCGCGTAGAGCGGCGCCATGATCCGCGAGATCTCGTTCCAGCTCTCGAAGCTGGACGTCTCCATGAAGCCCAGCCGCCGGAACCGCGGCGGCGCGCCGATCGGCGGCTTCGGCGCCTGGGCGTTCGCCGCGTCCAGCTCGACGATGGTCCAGCCGTCGGCCTCGGTCTTCTTCGGCTCGCCGAAGCCCTCGGTGGTTCGGTAGCGCACCGGCGTGCCCGTCGGCCACGACAGGCGCGCGCGATAGCGGCTCGCCACGCCCGGGAAGGCCAAGCCCTCCAGGTCATAGCTGCGGGCGCCGGCGACGGGGTCGCGACCCGAATGGCTCCAGGACGCGTCCAGGATGTCGCCCACCTGCAGGCCCTCGATTTGCTGGGTGGCGCTCATCCGGCCGTCCAGCATCGCCCGCTCCAGGTCCTGCTCGCGGCGCAGGACCAGCATCTTCTTGCCCTTGCCCAGGAGGTCGATGGTCTTGCCGTCGCGGATGATCCGCAGGCTGTGGATGGTGACCTGTTCGTCGGCCGGGTCCCAGGTCACCCCGAAGGTGGTGAGCGAGGGCAACCCCTCGGCCTTCAGCACCTTGCGGACGCGGCGGTTGTAGTAGGCGTCGCCTGCGGGCGTCAGCCGGCTCTGGTTGTCGTCCAGCAGCGTCTGCACGGCCGGCGCGCCCTCGGCGGGCGGCGCGGGCGGGACCTCGGCCACCTGCACCCACTTGGGCGGCGGCCCGAAGACAGGCTTGGGCGCGGCGAACGCCGGCGCGGCGAACAGGACGACGGCGAGGGAGACGGTGGCGAAACGCAGCACTGGCAGGGCGATCCTTCGAAGCGTGCGCTACGATAGATCGCGGACCCGAAAACGGAAACGGCGGACGGAGGATGACGCCTCGACGTTGACTCGTCTCCGGTGCGGGCGGACGCTTCCCGACGGTTGGAACCGAGGGCTCAGGGAAGCCACCGGCCATGAGGATGACCCGTCGTTCCTGGATGCTGTCCGCCGCGGCCGCCGCGACGGTTCCGGCCGTGGCGAAGGCCCACCACTCGTACGCCATGTTCGATCAGACCCGGATCCTGTCCGTCCAGGCGGTGATCGCCAAGGTCGAGTGGGTGAACCCGCACGCCTTCATCTGGGGCTATGTGGCGAAGCCCG
Source organism: Phenylobacterium sp. (assembly GCF_036402295.1). Lineage (GTDB taxonomy): Bacteria > Pseudomonadota > Alphaproteobacteria > Caulobacterales > Caulobacteraceae > Phenylobacterium. Next base: position 1,987 of record NZ_DASWTE010000005.1, on the reverse strand, counting down.
GCGGCGGACATGACCTGTATGCCTTCGAGACCGATCCGGTCAGCCGCCTCGCCGCCGAGGGCTGGACCAAGAACAGCCTCCCGCCGGGCGAGAAGGTGACGATCGAATACGCGCCGTTGCGGGACGGCCGTCCGGGCGGGTCCCTGTTCCGGGCGAGGCGTCCCAACGGGACCGTGCTCGAGACCCGGGCCTCGCGGGGGCGCCAATGAAGCGGTTTGCCGCGGGGCTCGCGATGGTCGCGGTCTTCGCGGCCGCCACGGCGACCGACGCCCAGGAGCGCCGCGACGCGCCGGCCGCCTGGAGCGGGTTCTGGCTTCCCACGCCGGCCTATGTGCCGATGGGCTTCGGCTTCCCGCCGCCGCCGCTCAAGCCCGAGGCCAAGGCGCAGCTCGACGCGGCGCGGGCGAAAATCAGAGCCGGGGCCGTGCCGGACTACTGCCGGCCCCTGAAGTTCGTCGGCTACAGCTGGGGCAATACGTCGGAGATAGAGCTACTGGTCACCCCGGGCCGGCTGACGTTGATCGCTGACGATGGGCTGGTCCGGCGGATCTACCTCGCCGCCGTCGATGTTCCCATGGACCCGCCCGCGACCAATACCGGGCTCTCCATCGGCCGCTGGGCGGGCGACACCCTGGTGGTCGAGACGACCGGCCTGAACCCCTCGGCGGGTTTTCCCTTTCCGCTTCCGGGCGCGCCGGCGCTGGGCGAGGGCGCGCGGATCGTGGAACGCATCCGGCTCGCCGACAAGGACACGCTGGTCTTCGACGTGGAGACGACGGCCCCGGCCATCCTCGCCGCGCCCGACGTCAAGCGCTTCGTCTACAAGCGCGCCGCCAAGGACATCGCCTACGCGACGCCGCTCTGTGTGGACGGCGATCGGAGCGTCGACGCCGAAGGCCGCCAGCGGTTCGACCTGACGCCGCCCAAGGACCTGCCCCCGCCGCCGCCAGGCTGAGTCCAACGAAAAGGGCTCCCGCCTTTCGAGCGGAAGCCCCTCGTCTGCTTCCCGGTAGCGCCCCCGAGGGAGCCGCTACACGGTCGCTATTCCTTCTGGGCCTTCTCGCGGAGAGCCGCGCCCAGGATGTCGCCCAGCGAGGCGCCGGAGTCCGAGGACCCGAACTTCTCGATGGCTTCCTTCTCCTCGACCATCTCGAGCGCCTTGATCGACAGCGAGATGCGGCGGGCCGGCTTGTCCACGTTGGTGACCTGGGCGTCGAGACGGTCGCCGACGGCGAAACGCTCGGGGCGCTGGTCGGCGCGGTCGCGGGAGAGGTCCGACTTGCGGATGAACGCCGTCATCGGGGCTTCGTCGTCGCCGAACTTCACCTCGATGCCGCCCGAGGTGACCTCGGTGACGGTCGCGGTGACGGTCTGGCCCTTGCGGAAGGTGTCGCCCTGCAGCGGGTCGCCCGACAGTTGCTTGATGCCGAGCGAGATACGCTCCTTCTCGACGTCGACGTCCAGGACGCGGGCCTTCACGGTCTCGCCCTTCTGGTACTTGGCGATGGCTTCTTCACCCGAAGCCGACCAGTCGAGGTCGGACAGGTGCACCATGCCGTCGATGTCGTTCTCGAGGCCGATGAACAGGCCGAACTCGGTGGCGTTCTTGACTTCGCCCTCGACGACCGTGCCGATCGGATGGGCCGCCACGAAGGCTTCCCACGGATTGGCCAGGGCCTGCTTGAGGCCCAGCGAGACGCGGCGCTTGGACGGATCGACGTCCAGCACGACCACATCCACTTCCTGGCTGGTGGAGACGATCTTGCCGGGGTGGACGTTCTTCTTGGTCCACGACATTTCCGACACGTGCACCAGGCCCTCGACGCCGGCTTCCAGCTCCACGAAGGCGCCGTAGTCGGTGATGTTGGTGATGCGGCCGGTGAACTTCGCGCCCACCGGGTACTTGGCTTCCACGCCGTCCCACGGGTCGGACTGGAGCTGCTTCATGCCGAGCGAGATGCGCTGGGTGTCCGGGTTGATCTTGACG
>NZ_DASWTE010000004.1:0-27037 GCF_036402295.1 Phenylobacterium sp. | reverse complement strand
GGCTTCACCTGGGCGCGCGTGCCGCCGGTGATCTGCACGATCGGCACGTTCTTCGGCACCGTGATGGTGCGCTTGCCGTAGGTGTAGTTGACCTCGAGCTGGCGGCTGCCCTTCTTGCCCGCGACCACGGTGCCGACGGTGCCGTTGGTCATCATCGAGCCCGGCTTCTTGTCCCAGCCGTAGTGGCCCTCGCCCATCTTCACGCCGGGCGGGAAGACGTGGACTTCCAGCGACTTGCCGGTCCCGTCCTTCTGCGGCATCTCGGCCGTGCCGATGAAGCTGCCGGGCTTGATGGCGTCGGGCTCGACCGGCTTCATCACCGCCACCGACCAGTTCGGCGTCAGCGCCACCTTGGTCACGCCCTTCTGGCCCTTCACGGTCAGGGACGAGGCGTCCATGGCCGTGACGGTCCCGCGCACCACCGAAGGCGCCGCCGGCGCCTGGGCCCAGGCCGCACCGGCCACCAGCGTCACGGCCGCCGCCGCCATCGCCATCCTGAACATCTCTTCTTCTCCCCTTGTCCGCGCCGTCAGAGCGGTCCCTTGAAAACGAAGGCCGCTCCGAGCGCGATGAAGGCGAAGCCGATCACATGGTTCGCCGTCAAGCGTTCTCCCAAGTAAGTCACCGAGAAAACCGCAAATACTGCCAGGGTGATGACTTCCTGCATCGTCTTCAGCTCGGCCGCGGAATAGACGGCGTGGCCGATGCGATTGGCCGGCACCGCCAGCCAGTACTCGAAGAACGCGATACCCCAACTGGCCAGGACGATGATCCAGAGCGGTCCCTTCTCGACCTTCAGGTGCCCGTACCAGGCGAAGGTCATGAACACATTCGAGCCGATCAGCATCAGGATCGGCAGCAGGGCGGTCCAGGACGGGCTCATCGGCGATTCGCGCTTAACGTGGGTCCGAAGCGACCTATAACCTGCACCGGATCGAAGGTGGGGATTCCGGTATGGCGGGATGGTGGAGAGCCCTGGGGCTGGGCGTGGTGCTGGCGGTGGCGGCGTGCAGCCCGAAGACGGCCGAGAAGGCCGACGCCCCGGCGGGCGGCACGCTGCGGATCTACAACTGGTCCGACTACATCGACCCGGCGCTGCTCACCGACTTCACCAAGGAGACCGGGATCAAGGTCACCTACGACACCTTCGATTCCAACGAGGTGCTCGAGACCAAGGTCCTGCAGGGCGGCACGGGCTACGACCTCGTCGTCCCGTCCAACCATAACGTCCCCCGCTACATCACCGCGGGCGCGATCCAGCCGCTGGACAAGGCCCAGCTGCCGGGCCTCGACAAGCTGTCGCCCGAGATGCGGGCCCACATGGAACCCTTCGACGCCGGCGGGAAGTACGTGGTCCCCTACATGCAGGGCACCATCGGCATCGGCTACAACGTCGACAAGGTGCGCCAGCGCCTGGGCGACATGAAGGTCGACAGCTGGGCGGTGGTGTTCGACCCCGCCGTACTGGCCAAGCTGAAGGACTGCGGCGTCTATTTCCTCGACGCGTCCGAGGACATGTACGCGGTCGCGCTCAACTACCTGGGCAAGGACCCGAATTCGAAGGCAGCCGACGAGTACAACGCGGCCACCGCGGCGCAGCTCAAGGCCCGGCCCTATGTGAAGAAGTTCCATTCGTCCGAGTACATCGACGCCCTGGCCAACGGGGATATCTGCGTCGCCATCGGCTACTCGGGCGACGTGCTGCAGGCCAAGGACCGCGCCGACGAGGCCAAGAACGGCGTCAACATCGCCTACGCCGTTCCCAAGGAGGGCAGCCAGATCTGGTTCGACGTGTTCGCCGTGCCGAAGGACGCCCCGAACGCTGCGGCGGCGCACAGGTTCATCGCCTTCATGCTGCGGCCCGAGGTCATCGCCAAGGCGTCGAACGCCACCCGCTACGCCAACCCCAACGCGGCGGCGACCCCGCTGGTGGACGAGGACCTGCGGGCCGATCCGAACGTCTATCTGTCGCCCGAGGTCTCGAAGCGCCTGTTCGTCACCACCACCAAGGACCAGGACCTGCTGCGCGACGTGAACCGCCAGTGGACCCGGGTGCTGACCGGCCGGTGAGCACAAGGCCTCACAGCCTCCGGCCGCAGATCGGGGGCGTCCGCGAGACCTTCGCGCCCTGGGAAGACCCGCAGGCGCGGCCGCTGGTGCGCTTCGACGGCGTCTCCAAGGCGTTCGGCGAGACCACGGCCGTCGACGACGTCAGCGTGTCGATCTACGAGCGCGAGTTCTTCGCCCTCCTGGGTCCCTCGGGCTGCGGCAAGACCACCCTGATGCGCATGCTGGCCGGGTTCGAGCAGCCCGACGCCGGGCGCATCCTCCTGGCCGATCGCGCCGTCCAGCACGACCCGCCGCACCGGCGGCCGGTGCACATGATGTTCCAGGCCTACGCCCTCTTCCCGCACCTGACGGTCGCCCAGAACGTCGCCTTCGGCCTGAAGCAGCAGGCCGTTCCCCGCGCCGAGATCGGCCCGCGAGTCGAGGAGATGCTGGCGTTGGTGCGGCTGGAAGGCCTGGGCCGCCGGCGGATCGACCAGCTTTCGGGCGGCCAGAAGCAGCGGGTGGCGTTGGCCCGCGCGCTCGCGCCCCGCCCGCGCATCCTGCTGCTCGACGAGCCCATGGCAGCCCTCGACAAGAAGCTGCGCGAAGAGACCCAGTTCGAGCTCATGGCGTTGCAGCAGCGCCTGGGCATGACGTTCATGATCGTCACCCACGACCAGGACGAGGCCATGGTCGTCGCCGACCGGATCGCGGTCATGCGTGAGGGCCGGATCGTCCAGGTGGGCCGTCCGGCCGAGATCTACGAGGCCCCGGCGGACCGCTACGTCGCGGGCTTCATCGGCGACATAAACCTGTTCGAGGGCCGCGTGGCGGTATCCGAGGGCGGCCGCGTCCGCCTGCTGTCCGAGGAAGGCGCGTTCGAGGCCGAGGGCGCAGGCCCGGTCGGCGAGACCGCCTGGATCGGCGTACGCCCCGAGAAGATCGTCGTCCACGCCGAGCCGCAGCCCGCGGGCGACAACGCCGTGGCGGGCAAGATCCTCGACTACGGCTACCTCGGAGACTGGACCACCTACCTCGTCGAGACGGCGCCGGGCCGCACCATCCGGGCTGCCCGCGCGAACGCCACCCGATCCACCGTCCGCCCGCTGGGCTGCGACGATCCCGTCTGGCTCACCTTCGAGCCTTCCAGCGCCGTGGTGCTGACCCGGTGAGGCGCGAGCGCTCGCGCCTGGCGGCGATCCTCCCCTTCCTGTGGCTGGCGATCTTCTTCGCCTTCCCGTTCCTGCTGGTGGCCAAGCTGTCGCTTTCGGACACGGCGCTGGCCATGCCGCCCTACGAGCCCCGCATCGACTGGAGCCAGGGCCTGGCGGGCGCGCGCGCGTTCCTGGGCGGCCTCGACGGCGAGACCTACGTCCGCCTGACGCAGGACCGCCTCTACCTCGACGCCTACCTCTCCAGCCTGCGCCTGGCCGCCACCGGCGCGGGCTTCCTGCTGGTGATCGGCTACCCCATCGCCTACGGAATCAGCCGCTGTCCGCCGCGACTGCGCCAGGCCCTCGTCTTGGCCGTGATCCTGCCGTTCTGGACCAGCTCCCTGATCCGCATCTACGCCTGGATCGCGATCCTGAAACCGGCCGGCGTCCTGAACGTCGTGCTGGCCAAGCTGGGGCTGCCGCCGGTCGACATCCTCAACACCGAAACCGCCGTGCTGCTGGGCCTCGTCTACGCCTACCTGCCCTTCATGGTGCTGCCGCTCTACGCGGTGCTCGACCGCCAGGACGAGAGCCTGATCGAAGCGGCGCAGGACCTGGGCGCGACCCCACTCGCCGCCTTCTGGCGCGTGACCTTCCCGCTCTCGCTGCCCGGCGCGGCGGCAGGCGCGCTGCTCTGCTTCATCCCCATGGCCGGCGAGTTCGTGATCCCCGACCTGCTGGGCGGCTCAGAGACCCTGATGCTTGGCCGGGTCATCTGGACCGAGTTCTTCGCCAACCGCGACTGGCCGGCCGCCTCAGCCGTCGCGATCGTGCTGCTGGCGACCCTCACCGCCCCGATCCTGCTGTTCGAGCGCCAGCAGGCCAAGGTGCTGCGATGAGGAAGGGTCCCTCCGCCTTCAACATCGCCTCGGTGGTCCTGGGCCTCGTGTTCCTCTACGCGCCCATCGTCGTGCTGGTGGTCTATTCCTTCAACGCGAGCCGCCTGGTCACCGTATGGGGCGGCTTCTCCACCCGCTGGTACCGGGCGCTGTTCGAAGACGCCCAGATGCTGGACGCCATCTGGGTGACGCTCAGGGTCGGCGCGCTCTCGGCCACCCTCGCGACCGTCGTCGCGACCCTCGCCGCCGTGGCGCTGGTGCGCGCGGGGCGCTTCCGCGGCCGCACTATGCTGGCCGGCGGCATCTACGCCACCCTGGTCATGCCCGAGGTGATCCTCGGCCTGTCGTTGCTGCTGCTGTTCGTCTCCATCGGCCTGCCGCGCGGCTTCTGGACTGTGACGCTCAGCCACGCGACGCTTACGCTCGCCTACGCCACCGTGGTGATCCAGGCGCGGCTGTCGAGCTTCGACCGCCATCTCGAGGAGGCGGCGCAGGACCTCGGCTGTCCGCCCTGGAAGGCGTTCCTGCTCGTCACCCTGCCGGTGATCGCCCCGGCCGTCGGCGCCGCCTGGATGCTGGCCTTCACCCTGTCGCTGGACGACCTGGTGATCGCGAGCTTCGCCTCGGGTCCCGGCGCCACCACGCTGCCCATGCGGCTCTACAGCCAGGTGCGGCTGGGCGTGGACCCCAAGATCAATGCGGTGTCGACATTGCTGATCGGCCTCGTGGCCACTGGCGCGATCGCCGCCTACTTGATCCAGCAAAGACGGGGCAGGCCCGTATAGCGCTCGCCTCAGGCGGTCCGTCCAGCAGCCTTGTGACCCTTACGCGCCACCGGCCGGACCGCCTGGGCCGACGCCCCCCCAGGCGCCGAGCGCCTGGCCACACCCCCGAGTCCGGCCAGGCCGCCGGGGAGCGGAGCGTCCCGTCCCGGCACGCACCCCCGACTTGCAGGCCCGTCGTTGCAAGGTCGGCGCCTAGAGCGGCGCCACGCGGTCGAACCAGGGCTTTGCCTGCTCCAGCTGGCCGGCCAGGCGGAACAGCAGCGCCTCCTCGCCCGTGCGCGCGGCGAACTGCAGGCCGATCGGCAAGCCGCCCGAGCTCCAGGCCAGCGGCACGGTCATCGCCGGCTGGCCCGAATTGTTGAAGGCCTGTGTGTTGGGCATGTACGAGAACAGGCGCTGCACCGTCTCCTCGGGTTTCTCGAACAGATGGCCGATCGGGATTGCCGGGCGGCCCAGGGTGGCCAGCAGCAGCACGTCGTAGGTCCCGAACAGGGACGCCGCCGCGCGTCCGTAGGCATGCACCGCCTGGACCGCGCGCACATAGGCCGGCGCGGCCGTCTCCTTGCCGCGGCGGTAGATGTCATAGGTGGCCGGCTCGATCTCGCCCTCGGCCAGGGGCCGGCCACGGCGCTCGCACTCGGCCTCGATGTTGGCCGCGACGCTGGCCCACAGGATGGTCCGCGCCGCCGCCTGCATGGCCGAGTGGTCGCCGGGCAGCTTCGCCCACGCCACATGGTGACCCAGGCCCTCGCACAGCTTCGCCGTCTCGCGCACGGCCTCGGCCACCTCGGGATCCAGCACCGAGCCCACCGTCAGCGCTTCGTCGAAGAAGGCGATCCGCAGCTTGCCGGGGTCGCGGCCCGCCTCTTCGGCGAACGGCCGCTCGGGAACGCTGAGGAAGTAGGGGTCGCCCGGCTGCGGCGCGCAGACGGCGTCCAGCAGCACCGCCGAGTCCCGGACCGAACGCGTCACGGCGTGCTGGATCGAGGCGCCGGCCCAGCCCTCGCCGCCCGGCGCGAACGAGACGCGGCCCCGCGACGGCTTCATCCCGAAGAGGCCGCAGCAGGCCGCCGGGATGCGGATCGAGCCGCCGCCGTCGCTGGCGTGCGCCGCCGGCACAATGCCCGCCGACACCGCCGAGGAGGCCCCGCCCGACGAACCGCCCGGCGTCCGGTCGAGGTCCCATGGATTGCGGCAGACGCCCAGCAGGTGCGGCTCGGTCACCGGCCAGATGCCGAACTCGGGCGTGTTGGTCTTGCCGAAGATGTTCAGGCCCGCGGCCTTGTAGAGCCGCGTCATGGCGCTGTCGGCCGCCGGGACCACCTGCGCGAACAGCTTCGACCCATAGGTCGTCGGCACGCCGCCGTAGGCCGCGCCCAGGTCCTTCAGCAGATAGGGCACGCCGGCCAGCGGCCCCGATCCCGCCGGCGCGCCCCGCGCCAGGTCGGTCATGTCGCGGGTGACGGCGTTGATCTTCGGATTGACCTCGGCCATCCGCGCGACCGCCACGTCCAGCAGCTCGCCGGGCGTCACCTCCTTCTTCGCGACCAGGGCGGCGAGGCCCACCGCGTCGTGGGAACGGTACTCGTCGAAGCGCATGGGCAGTCTCTCCTCCGGGGACGAGCGGACGTCCGCATAGCAGCGCCGCCACAACTGCGCGCATAGCGCCCCCCTCCTGCGCGCCTTGAGGGGAGCATAACCCGTGCGTGGGTGAACGCCATTCAGGATGGAGGCTGGTGCCGGATGCAGGACTCGAACCCGCGACCTTCGGTTTACAAAACCGCTGCTCTACCAGCTGAGCTAATCCGGCCTGCCTAACGCCCTCCTTAGACGGTGGACGCCGCGGGTCGCAACAGGCCATCGCAGGCTCTCGTCAGGCCGCGGGTCCTGGGGCACATTGCCGTGGATGGAGGCTGTGGCCTCCCGGGGGAGGCCCAAATGATCGCACTGCTGCTCGCCGCAATGTTTCAGAGCACCGCGCCCGTTTCGTCCTTCGTGGCGCCGACGCCGACGAAGGCCGTCTCCGCGAAGCCGGACAAGGACGGCATCGTGTGCCGCAAGGAGGCTGTCCTTGGAAGCCGCATGAAGACCAAGGTCTGTGAGCGGCCTTCCCAGACGCAGCAACGCAGCATCGACGATCGCGACCTGATCGAGAAAGCCCAGGTCCTGCAGACCATCCGCGATCCGGCCGCCGGCCCGCCGCCCTAGTCCTGGGCCCATGGTGACGCGACGTGCGGCGTTGACAGCGATCGCGGGGGCGGGCCTGGCGCCCGGCGCCGCGGCCGAGGCGCCCCGCCGACCCGCTGCGCCCGCCGTCTACGACGTGGCGGTGATCGGCGCCGGCGTCTTCGGCGTGTGGACCGCCTGGCATCTGGCGAAACGCGGCGCGTCGGTCGCAGTGGTCGACGCCTATGGGGTGGGCCATGCGCGGGCCTCCTCGGGCGGCGAGAGCCGGGTGATCCGGCTGAGCTATGGCGGCGACCCGATCTACTCGCCGATGGCGCGGGAGTCGCTCGACGCCTGGGCCGAGGTCTCGGCGCGCGGGCGCGAGCCGATCCTGCACCTGACGGGCGTGCTGTGGTTCTCGCCGGCGACCGACGCCTACATGGCCAAGAGCGTCGACTGGCTGGCCGCGAACAAGGTCGAGCACCGGCGCATGGACCTGGCCGGCCTGCGCGCGGCCTACCCGCAGGTCGTCTTCCGCGACGGCGAGTCCGGCTTCGTGGAGACGAAGTCCGGCGCGCTCATCGCCGGGCGCGGCGTCCGCGCCGTGCTGGCCGACGCGGGGCTGGAAGCGCGCCTGCTGAAGGCCGGTCCGCCGGAGCCCGACGCCGGCGGCGTTTACGCAGTGGGCCCGGATCTGCGCGCCCGCCACCTCATCTACGCCTGCGGCCCCTGGCTGCCGAAGGTGTTCCCGCAGGTGCTGGGCGGCCGGATCACGCCGACGCGGCAGGAGGTCTACCACTTCGGCGCCGCGCCCGGCGACCTGCGCTTCTCAGCCCCCGCCCTGCCCGTCTGGGCCGACTTCAACGGCGGCGAGCTCGTCTACGGCATGCCGGACCTGGAAGGCCAGGGCTTCAAGATCGCCTTCGATCCGCACGGCGCGGTGGTCGACCCCGACACCCAGTCGCGGCAGATAAGTGCGGAGGGCTTGGCGCGCGCCCGCGCCTACCTCGCCCAGCGCTTCCCGGGGCTGGCCGAGGCGCCGCTGATCCATGCGCGGGTCTGCCAGTATGAGAACAGCTCCAACGGCGACTTCCTGATGGACCGCCTGCCCGGCCATGACCGGGTCTGGCTACTGGGCGGCGGCTCGGGCCATGGCTTCAAGCACGGCCCGGCGGTGGGACGGCGCATGGCCACCCATGTGCTGGAACCCGCGACGCCGGTCGAGCCGCGGTTCAGCCTGGCGACGAAGGCGACGCGCGCCGAACGCGCGATCTACTGAACCCAGCGCAGCGCGCGCCGGACGTCCTCGACCCTGCGACGGCGAGGGTCGGTGGGACCGATGCTCTGCAGCTCCGCCCGGCAGCGGGCCTCGGCCTGGTCGCCGAAGCGGGCCCGCAGCGCGCGCGCCCGGTCCTCGGCGTGTTCGGCCTCGTCGAGGGCGCGAATCCAGAAGCCGTCCATGGGAATACTCCCCTTCAGACGTTCCCAGCTTACACCTTCAACCCCCGATTGGCGGCGCTTGTTCAATCGCGACGCTTCAAACGCGCGTGAGGCCGCGGTAGTCGGAGGCCATGCGCATCTTCATCGACGCCGACGCCTGCCCGGTGAAGGACGAGACCTACAAGGTGGCCGGCCGCTACGGCCTGAAGGTCTTCGTGGTCTCCAACAGCTTCATCCAGATACCCGCCTCGCCGCTGATCGAGCGCCGCATCGTCGATGCCGGGCCCGACGTGGCCGACGACTGGATCGCCGGCGAAACCCAGCCTGGCGACATCGTGGTGACCAACGACATACCCCTGGCCGACCGGGTGCTGAAGGCGGGCGGCGCGGCGATTGCGCCAAACGGGCGGGCCTTCACGGCCGACAGCATCGGCTCGGCGCTCGCCCAGCGCTCGATAATGGAGCACATCCGTTCCACCGGGGAGATCACCGGCGGGCCGCGGCCGTTCGCCGGCGCCGACCGTTCGCGCTTCCTGCAGGCGCTTGACGAGGCCGTGAACCGCGAGCGCCGCAAGCGCCGCTAGACAACGCCAAGGGCGGCGCTAGCTTGCCGCCGAATTCAGCCACAAATTCCGTCGGAGACGAATTGCATGCGCCTGGGACCGATCCTCGCCGCCACCGCCCTCGCCGCCCTTGCGGCCGCCTGCAGCCCGTCCCAGGACAAGTCGGCTGACGCCGGTTCCGCCACGCCGACCGCCCCGGCCGCGCCCGAAGCTTCCGACGCCGAGAAGCAGGCGATCCTGGCCTCGTACCCGGCGCCCTACAACGCAGCCGACCTGGCCAACGGCAAGTCGAAGTTCGCGCTCTGCCAGTCCTGCCACACCATCACGCCCGGCGGCGCGAACATGACCGGACCCAACCTGCACGGGGTGTTCGGGAAGAAGTCGGCCGGCCATCCTGACTACAAATATTCCGACGCGCTGAAGAACGCCGGCTTCACCTGGGACGCCGATCACCTCAACCAGTGGCTGGAAAAGCCCCAGACCTTCCTGCCCGGCACCAAGATGACGTTCGCGGGTCTGAAGGACGCCAAGGACCGCACGGACCTGATCGCCTACCTGATGGTCGAGACCGGCCACAAGGCGCAGTAGGCGGCTCGCTCAAAAAGCGCAACAGATTGTCGCTGGACAACCTTGACGCGCAGGTCTGCACGGCCCATGGTGAGTCTGTCGACGAAGAGCATCTGTCTGGTTCGACACCCCAATCCGAAGGGTGGCGCCCCCCGCCGCCTGCCGGGCCCAGGGACCTGACACCCCCCCTTATTCCAGGTTCCCTGGCGCCCGTCGGATGGGGCGCGCATTCAGCACAAGCCGGATCTATTCGGCGGCGTTGGCCACGCGGGCCTTCTCGGCTTCCTCGAACGCCTCGATGCGGCGCGCCGTCGCCATTGGCGATTTCGTGAACCTCGCCAGCATGTTGTAGAACACCGGCACCACGAACAGCGTGACCAGGGTGGCGAAGATCGCCCCGAAGAAGATGGTCACGCCAATGGTCTTGCGCGCCTCGCCGCCGGCCCCGCCCCAGACGATCAGCGGGATCGCGCCGGCCGCCGCCGAGATCGAGGTCATGATGATGGGCCGTAGGCGCAGGCTGGCGCTCTCGATCACCGCCTCGCGAATCGACAGGCCCTCGTCGCGCAGTTGATTCGCGAACTCTACGATCAGGATGCCGTTCTTGGCCGCGATGCCGATCAGGATGATCAGGCCGATCTGGCTGTAGGTGTTGATCGAGGAGTCGGCGATCAGCAGCCCGAACAGTCCGCCGACGGCCGCCACCGGCACGGTCAGCATGATCACCGCCGGGTGGATCCAGCTCTCGAACTGCGCCGCCAGCACCAGGAAGACGAGCAGCAGGGCCATGGCGAAGGCCAGGCCCACGGACCCGGACGCCTCCAGGTAATCGCGCGCGCCGCCACCCCACTTTATGGTCACCGCACCCGGCTGCTTGGCGGCCTCGGCGCGGAAGAAGGCGATCGCCTCGCCCATGGAGTAGCCCGGGTTCAACTGGACGTTCAGCGAGATCGAGCGCAGGCGGTCGACGCGCGAGCGGTCGGGGGTGTCGCCGCGCACCTGGGTGGTTACCACCGACGACAACGGCACGGTCTCGCCGGACTGCGCCCGCACATAGAGCCGCGACAGGTCGGCCTCGGTCTGGCGGCGGTCGCGGTCGGTCTGCAGGAGCACGTCGTACTCCTGGCCGTTCTTGATATAGGTCGTCACCCGCCGCGATCCGAACATGATCTCGAGCGCGCGGCCAACCTGCTGGGCCGAAACCCCCAGCGCGGCAGCCTTCTCGCGGTCGATGTTCACCCGCACGCGCGGGCTGGTGGGCTCGTAGTCGAGGCGCGGCCGCGCCAGGCCGGGGTTGTCGTTCGCCGCGGTCAGGATGGGCGCCATCCAACGCGCTATCTCGGGATAGTCGGTCCCGACGCCGATGACCTGCAGGTTCGTACCGCCGCCGCCGCCCGGGCCGCCGCGCTGCAGCCCGCCCTCGGCCGAGACGATGGCGCGCACCGAGGTGATGGACGACAGCTCGCGGTTCAGCCTGGCCGCCAGCTCTGGCGCGGTGATCTTGGCGTCGTCCGAGAGGATCGTGTTGCCGCCGCCGGTGTTGAACGAGTTGTTCCCGAAGCGGGGCATCGAGAACACGTAGCGCTCGAGCGTGCCGTCCTTCACGTAGCGGTTCAGCACCTGCTCGACCTGGCGGGCGGCGGACAGGGTGTAATCGAAACCCGCGCCTTCCGGCCCGACGATCATCACCTGGGCCCTCCGCCGATCCTCCTCGGGCGTCAGCTCGCGCGGCAGGACGCTGAACACACCCCAGGCGGACAGGCCCAGCAGCACGACCAGCGCCGATGCGGCGATCGAGACGCTGCGCTTGCCGAGCAACCCCTCAAGCGAGGCGTGATACGACGATTTCAGCTTGTGCATCGCCGCATCGACGTTGCGCGCGATGAAGCCCTCGCCCTTGGCCGGCCGCAGCAGCTTCGAGGCCAGCATAGGCGACAGCGACAGCGCGAGCAGCGCCGAGAACGCAATCGCCGACGCGACCGCTACGGCCAACTCCACGAACAGCCGGCCGATGAAGCCCGGCAAGAACATCAGCGGCGCGAACACCGAGATCAGCACGATGGTGGTCGCCACCACGGCGAAGAACACCTGGCGCGCGCCACGCTGGGCCGCCACGATCGGCGGCTCGCCCTCGTCGATCCGCCGCTGGATGTTCTCGACCACCACGATGGCGTCGTCGACGACCAGGCCGATGGCCAGCACCAGGGCCAGGAGGGTCAGGAGGTTGATCGAAAAGCCCAGCGGGGCGAGCACGATGAAGGTGGATAGGATGCAGATCGGTGCGACGACCGTCGGGATGATGGCCGCGCGCGCCGTCCCCAGGAACAGGAAGTTCACCAGCGCCACCATCGCCAGCGAGATGGCCATGGTGATCCAGACCTCCTCGATCGCGTGGCGGGTGAACTCTGTATAGTCGACTGAGACATCCAGCTTGGCGCCCTTGGGCAGGCTGGTGTTGATCTCGGCGATCGAGGCGCGGACGCCTTCCGAGATCTCCAGGTCGTTGGCCTGGCTCTGGCGGAAGATGGCGATGCCCACCATGTCGCGGCCGTTCATGCGGAACAGGCGCCGGTACTCGTCGGGACCTTCCTCCACGCGCGCGATGTCGCCCAGGCGGGTGATGTAGCCCTGCGCCGCGGTGGCGCCGGTCACGTCGCGCATGGCGCCTTGGACGGCGCCGGCGCCGGCAGCGGTTCCACCCAGCGCCGCCGAGCCCTGGGCCTGGACCGTTGCACGGCTGGGGACCACGGGCATGCGGGCGAATTGCTCGGGCGTCGCGTAGCCGCGTGCTACCCGGATGGTGAAGTCCTTGGCGGGCGCTTCCAGCGAGCCGGCCGGCAACTCCGCGTTCTGGCTGTTCAGCGCCGCCTCGACGTCTTCCACCGTGATCCCGCGCGCCGCCATGGCGTCGGGGTTGAGCCAGATGCGCATCGAGTAGAACTGCGCGCCGCCGACGCCCACGTTCGCGACGCCCGGCACCGTCGAGAGCCGTTCGACCAGGTAGCGCTGGGCGTAGTCCGAAAGTTGAAGCCTGTTCATCGTCGTCGACGTCAGGTTCAGGAACATGATCGGCGATGAGTCGGCGTTCGCCTTCTGGATCTGCGGCGGGTCGGCCTGTTCCGGCAGCTGGGCCGATACGCGGCTCACCGCGTCGCGGACGTCGTTCGCCGCGTCGTCCAGGTTGCGATCTAGCTTGAACGAGATGTTGATCCGCGAGGACCCGTCACGTGACGCCGAGTTGATCCGGTCGATGCCCTCGATGCCCGCGATCTGGCGCTCGATCACCTCGGTGATCCGTTCCTCGATGACCTCCGCCGAGGCGCCGCGATAGTTGGTCGAGATGCCCACCACCGGCGGGTCGACGCTGGGCAGCTCGCGCACCGTCAGCGAAGTGAACGAGGCGAAGCCCACCACGCTCAGGATGATGGCCGCGACCGCCGCGAAGACCGGGCGGCGGACCGAGATGTCGGAGAGCATCATACGGCCGGCCTCGGAGGTGGCCGCGGTCCACGCGGATAGGCAGCCGGTGCGGCCCCGCCGGACGGATCGGCCTTGCCGGGGATGGCGCCCATGCCGGGGGTGCGCGCGACGAGCACCGGCTGGCCGGGCTGGATCTTGTTCAGGCCGTCGGCCACCAGCCGCTCGCCCGGACGGACGCCGTCGACGATCTCGACATAGCCCTGCTGGCGCAGGCCGGCCACGATCGGGCGCTGCTCGGCCATGGTGCGGTCGCCGCGCTGCTGCAGCACATAGACGAACGAGTTGTCGCCCTGCACCGAGACGGCCGACTCCGGTGCGCTGGCGCTGTTGCGCTGGCCGCGGCTGACACCGACGCGGATCAGCATGCCCGGCTTCAGCTTGCCCGAGCCGTTGGCGAACTCGGCGCGGGCGGTGATGGCGCGGGTCCGCTCGTCGACGCGGGTGTCCAGCTTGGCGATGCGGCCGGTGATCGTCTCGCCGGGAAAGGCGTCGGCGACGGCCAGCAGCGTCTGGCCCTCGCGGAGCTGGCCCAGGTAGCGTTCAGGCACCTGGAAGTCGACGCGGATCACCGAGATGTCGTCCAGGGTCACGATCGGCGCGCCGGGATTCACCAGGGCGCCCGGAGCCACGTCCGACAGGCCGACGACGCCCGCGAACGGCGCGCGGATCATGCGGTCGCCCTTCCGGGCGCGAGCTGCGGCGAGGTCGGCCTGCGCGGAGCGCCAAGTGGCCTCGCGCTGGTCGACCAGCGCCTTGGAGGCCCAGCCCTGGTCGCCCAGGGTCTTGTACCGGTCGTAGGCGCGCTTGGCCTCGACCTGCCGGGCTTCGGCCTGGGCGATGCCGGCGTCCTGTTCGGTGTCCTTGAGCTCGACCAGCACGGCGCCGCGCGGCACCCGCTGGCCGTCGGAGAAGCGCACCCGCTCCACGAGCTGTGTCGCCGCTGCGGTCAGCGTCACGGACTGGCGGCCCTTGGCCACGCCCAGCACCTCGATGGTGTCCTGGAAGGCGCGGGGCTGCACCACCGCGACCGAGACCATCGTTGGCCCGCCGAAGCCTCCGGGGCCGCGCCGACCCACCGGGCCACCTGCGCCGCCCGCCTTGCCCTGGGCCATGGCCGCCGGACCGCCTTCGCCGCCGGACTTCTTGGTGAGCACCTTGAGGCCCCCCGCCACGACCATCAGCGCCAGGACCACGAGAGCCGCAAAAAGGAAGAAATGGCGTTTGATCAAACTGCGGGGCTCCGTCGCCCGCGCGAATGCAGGCGTTCTACTGACGAACTGGTGGCGCTCTTACGACCGCTCCATACACCGGGTCCGGTGACAGGAGGATGGCTCAAGGTTGCGGGGCTGAAACTTGTCCCGCAAACGCAAACGGGCGCCCAACGGCCGGGCGCCCGCGTTCCAAGTCTGGCGACGGATCGTCAGGCGTCGTAGCCGGGCAGCTCCCGATCCAGCTTCCGCAGGCAGCCCGGCCAGGCCAGCGCCCCGCCGATTCCGCCTCCCACCTGCGACTTGACCTCGGCCTGCGAGGCCTCGGGCGCGATCAGCACGTTGGCGCGGCCCGCGGACATCGCCTTGACCTGCATCGTGCAGGACCGCTCCAGATAGTACATGCCAACCCAGCAGTTGGCCGCCGTGTCGCCCACGGCCAGCGTGCCGTGGTTCTTCAGCAGCATCAGCGTCTTGTCACCGATATCCGCGACGAGGCGCTCGCGTTCGTCGTGGTTCAGGGCGATGCCCTCGTAGTCGTGGTAGGCGAGCCGCGGCAGCACGATCAGCGCGTGCTGTGACAGCGGCAGCAGCCCCTCCTTCTGCGCCGCCACGGCCACTCCATCGTCGGAGTGCAGGTGCATCACGTATTTGGCGTCCTCGCGCGCGGCGTGGATCGCCGAGTGGATCGTGAAGCCCGCCGGATTGATGAAGTACGGCGTCTCCTGGAGGATGGCGCCGTCCAGGTCGATCTTCACCAGCGACGAGGCGGTGATCTCCTCGAACAAGAGGCCGTACGGGTTGATCAGGAAGTGGTGCTCCGGCCCCGGGATGCGGGCCGAAATGTGGGTGTAGATCAGGTCGTCCCACCCGTAGAGCGCCACGAGACGGTAGAGCGCGGCCAGGTCCACGCGCGCCTGCCACTCCTCGGCGCTCACCTTGCCTTGCAGCGAAGCGACGCCGGTGACGGAACCGTCAGCCATGGCCGTTCTCCCAATTTAGCTTGCCGTTGTTCACTTAAGCGTCGCGCCCCGGGGCCCGGGCGTCAAGCGCGCCACGAGCCGGACCACCTCGTCCACGGCGGCGCCGAGGCTCGCCGGATCGTGCGGGACCAGGTCGGCGACGCCCAGCAGGGGCCGGTCGTGCCGCTTGCGTGAGCGGTCGTAGGCCGGGTCGTAGTGCAGCGCCATGATCGCTTCGGCGAGTTCCGCGAACGCGCCGGCGTTCGCCATCGCGCGCCACTTGGCCTGCCGCTCTGCGCTGGGCTGCACGGGCAGGCGCCGGAACGCCTCCTCCAGCGCGGCGCGGTCGGCGATGATGTCGCTGTAGGTCGCGACCAGGTAGCGGGCGCGGTCCGGCCGCTCGGCCAAGAGCTCGATGCGCGGCGCCTCGGCGAGGCGGTTCCACAGCGCCGGCGGAACCATCCGGTCTCCGATCTTGCTGGACTCCGCTTCGGCCACCACCGGCCGGGCCGGATCCAAGCCGTCCAGCACGCCGAGCAGCCGGCTCTCGAACAGCTTCTGGCTGGGCTGAGCCTGCCCCGCCAGCGCTCCGAACAGCGAGCCGCGGTGCGCCGCCAGGCCCTCGAGGTCCAGGGTCTGCAGGCCCCGATCCGCCAGCCGGCCCAGCATCTCGGTCTTGCCCGTGCCGGTGTGCCCGTCGAGCAGCACGAACCGCAGATCGAGCCTTCCGTCGTAAAGCCGGCGGACCACCTCGCGCCGATAGGTGCGGTAGCCCCCCGTCAGCACCGTGGTGCGCCAGCCCACTTGGGAGAGGATCGTGGCCATGGCGCCCGAGCGCATGCCGCCGCGCCAGCAGTAGACCAGCGGCCGGAAGCCGCCCGCCCGATCGGCCAGCGCCGTGTCCAGGTGCCGCGCGACGTTGCGGGCCACGTAGGCCGCGCCGACCCGCCGCGCCTTGAACCGCGACTCCTGGACGTAGATCGTCCCCACCTCGGCCCGCTCTGCGTCGCTCAGCACCGGCAGGTTCACCGCGCCCGGCAGGTGGTCCTCGGCGAACTCGCCGGGGCTGCGGGCGTCGATCAGCATGTCGAACCGCGCCAGGGCCGCGGCCGTTACGTCGTCGGTGACCTCCAGGCTCATGGCGGTGCTATAGCCCGGTTTCCGCAGCCGGAGAGTCCCGCATGTCCGAAAACGTCCGCCTGACGAGCCTCGCCCACGGCGGCGGCTGCGGCTGCAAGCTGGCCCCGGCGGTGCTGCAGGACATCATCTCCCGGGTGCCCGCGGCGGCGGCCTTCCCCGACCTGCTGGTGGGAACCGAGACCTCGGACGACGCGGCGGTCTGGCGGCTGAACGACACCCAGGCGCTGGTCGCCACCACCGACTTCTTCATGCCGGTCGTCGACGACCCGTTCGACTTCGGCCGGATCGCCGCCACCAACGCCCTCTCCGACGTCTACGCCATGGGCGGCGCGCCGATCTTCGCGCTGGCCATCGTCGGCATGCCGGTGAACACGCTCGACGCCGACACCATCGGCCGCATCCTGGCGGGCGGCGCGTCGGTCTGCGCGGAGGCGGGCGTCCCGGTGGCCGGCGGCCATTCCATCGACAGCGTCGAGCCGATCTACGGTCTCGTGGCCCTGGGCCTAGTCCACCCGGACAAGGTGCTGACCAACAAGGGCGGCCGCGCCGGCGACGTGTTGATCCTCACCAAGCCGTTGGGCGTGGGCGTGCTCAGCGCGGCGTTCAAGCAGGAGCGGCTCGATCCCGCGGGCTATGCGGCGCTGATCGACAGTACGACGAAGCTGAACGTCCTGGGCCGGCGCTTGCCGGACGTGGCGGGCGTCCACGCCGTCACCGACGTCACCGGCTTCGGCCTGATCGGCCACGCGCTGGAGATGGCGGGCGGCGCAGGCCTCACCGCCGAGCTCGACGTGGCGGCCCCGCCCCTGCTCGACGGCGTGGAGGCCCTGGTGACGGCCGGCGTGCGGACCGGCGCCTCGGGTCGCAACTGGGCCAGCTACGGCGCGAAGGTGACAGACGCCACAGGAGTTCCGGACTGGCGCCGCGACCTCCTCACCGATCCGCAGACCAGCGGCGGCCTGCTGATCGCCGTGGCGCCGGAGGCGGCCGACCGGCTCATGGACCTCGCCCGCGCCGACGGCTTCGGACGGGCGGCGGTGGTCGGACGGCTCGTCGCCGGCCCGCCCGGCGTCCGTCTCGTCTAGCGCTACTTGTCCGCCACCTCGTCCTTCACGGCCATCGGCGCTCCGTACGCGAGCCCCGAGAGGCGTCCCGTCTGGGTCTTGGCGTCGCCGACCACCACATAGGTCATGGCGTCGGTCCGCAGGTGCTTGGCTGCCAGGGCCTGGACCTTGTCGACGGTCATGCCCGAGACCACCGCGGCTTCCGCCTTCAGGTAGTCGCGCGGCAGGCCGTAGTCGCCGATGGCGGCGAGGATGCGCAGCTTGGCCTTCGGCGTTTCGAAGGCGCGGGCGTTGCTCTTGCTCAGGAACGCCTTCGTCACCTCCAGGTCCTGGGCCGTGAAGGTCTTGCCGTAGTCGCGAACGATGTCGCGGATGAGGGACGCCGCTTCCAGGGTTACGTTGGCGCGGACCGGACTGGCGATCTGAAAGGCCCCGTCATAAGAGCCGCCGCGGAACGTCGAGCGGACGCTGTAGGTGTAGCCCTTGCTCTCGCGCACCTCCTGGGTCAGGCGGGACGCAAACGCTCCGCCGCCCAAGATGAAGTTCATCACCGTCGCCGGGTAGTAGTCGCGGTCGGCGCGGCGCACCGACGGATAGCCGAACAGCAGCATCGACTGCTTGGCGTCGGGCAGGTCGTAGAACACCACGCGCGAGGTGGTCGGGGCCTCGGGAACCGGCGGCTTAGGCACGCGCGCGGACCCCGCCTTCCAGCGCCGCCCCAGGTCCCTTAGGGCCGTGGTGGCCGTAGCCCGGTTGACCGCGCCGACCACCCGGAACCGCGCAAGGTTCGGGGTTACCGCCCGGGCATGCAGGGCCTTCAGCTCCGCCATCGTCAGCGCCTGGACGGACGCCTCCGTGCCCAGCGGGTTCACGCCCAGCGGATGGTCGGGGCCATAGGTCACGTGGCTCATCACCCGGCTGGCGAGGGCGGCGGCCTCGACCCGGCGGCTTTGGATCGCCGCCACGGCGGCGGCCTTGGTGAGCGTAAGCTCGGTCTCGTCCCACCGGGGCTCGACGATCATCTCCTTCACCAGGTCGAGGGTTGGGCCGAAGTTGCGGGCCAGCGTGCGGCCGCTCACCAGGAACCGTTCCTCCGTCGCCGTCACAGCCACCTCGGCCCCAAGGGCCTGCAGGGCTTCCTCGAACTCGGCGCGGGTGCGCTTGGCCGTCCCCTTGGTCAGCATCTGGGCGAGCAGGTTCGCCGCCCCGGGCTTCTTCGGATCGTCGAACAGGCGACCGCCGTCGATCGACAGTTCGAACGTCGCGAGCGGCAGTTCGCGGTCGTCCACGCCCATAAGCTTGAGGCCGTTCGGGAGCCGCGCCTCCCAGATCGCCGGCGTCTTCACCTGGGGCGCGGGGCCGTACGGCGGCTCGACCGTGCGATCGAAGCTGGACTTGGTCGGCTTGTAGTTGGCCTGGCCCGCGTCCGGGTCCACCGGCTTCTCAGCGCCCTGGACGATCTTCTCCTCGACCACCCGCGCCGGCGTCGCGCCCTGCAGGGCGAGGTCGAGTTGGTCCCGCGGCACGAAGCTCGCCGCCACATGGGGCCGGCCCTTCACATAGGTCCGGTAGACCCGTTGCACGTCCGCCGCGGTGACGCCGCGCAGCATCGCCAGATCGCGATCCGCGTAGTCGGCCGTGCCGGCGAACACGTCGTAGCGCGCAAGGTTCTGCGCCTTGCCGAGCACGCTCTCGAAGCCGCGGTAAAACTCGGCTTCCAGCCGCGTCTTCACCCGCGCCAGGTCCTGCGGATCGACGCCCTCCTTCTCGAACCGGGCGAGGCCTGTGTCGACGCCCGCGCGCACCCGGTCCAGGTCGACGTCCTTGAAGGCCTGGATATTGAGATACTGCTCACCGGCCAGCACCCCGTCATAGGCGTCCGCCGCCACCTTGGCGGTCAGCATCTGCTCATCGATCAGCACCTTGTTCAGGGGCGCGTCCTTGCCGACCGTCAGGAGGTCGAACAGCACCTTCAGCGCCCACGCGTCCTTGTGATGCCGGGTCACGCCGGGCCAGGCCAGGGACAGCTGCGGCAGTTCGGCGAAGGGGTCGGCGTAGGAGACGCTGCGGCTCGCGCGAAGCGGGGCGGGCCGCGGCTTCGGGCGGCCGGCGACGGCGCCCTTCGGAATCTCGCCGAAGTACTTCTCCACCCAGCGGCGCGCCTGCACCGGGTCGAAGTCGCCGGCGATCACCAAGGTCACGTTGTTGGGCGTGTACCAGCGGCGATAGAAGGCCTTCACGTCGGCCAGCGTCGCGACATCCAGGTCGGCCAGCGAGCCGATCACCGGCCAGCTGTACGGGTGGTCCCTCGGATAGAGCTCGGCCAGCAGCACGCCGGGCATCTGGCCGTACGGCTCGTTGTCGACGCTCTCGCGCTTCTCGTTCTTGACGACCTGCTTCTCCTTGGCGAGCACCGGGTTGGTCACGGTGTTGATGAAGAAGCCCAGCTTGTCGGCCTCGGCCCAGATCATCTTCTCCAGGGCGTCGTTGGGCACCGTCTGCAGATAGTCGGTGATGTCGCGGTCCGTGGAGCCGTCGGCGCCCGAGCCGCCGACCCGCGCGCTCAGCCTGTCCAGGCCGCCCTTGCCGAGGTTCTCGCTCTCCAGGAAGAACAGGTGCTCGAACATGTGCGCGAAGCCGGTGCGGCCCGGCGTCTCGCGCGACGAGCCCACGTGGGCGGCCAGCACCACGGCGGTGACCGGGTCGGACCGGTCGATGTGGAACACCACGCGCAGGCCGTTCGACAGGGTGAACTGCTGCACCGGGACCAGCTGGCCCTGGGGAGGCTGGGACCGCGGGTTGGCGGCGGGCCTCGGGACGGCGGGCCGGTGGGCGGCCGGCTTCGGGGCCACCTGCTTAGCGACCTGCTTCGGCGTCTTCGGGGCGGCCGGCTGGGCCACCGCCGCGCCTGCGGCAAGGCCTGCGACGATGACCCAGACGGCGAGGGACCGACGCAACATCGTGTTTTCCTTCGGCAACTCTCAAGCTTAACCATTACACGCCCAAGCATCCAGCCAGTGCGAACAACGTTAGGCCGCCGCTCCTCGCCGGCGATGGACCAGCAGGTATAGCGCGGGCAGCACCAGCAGGGTCAGCACGGTGGAGGAGATCACGCCGCCGATCACGACGGTCGCCAGCGGCCGCTGCACCTCGGCGCCGGCGCCGACATTGAAGGCCATGGGCACGAAGCCCAGGCTCGCCACCAGCGCGGTCATCAGCACGGGCCGCAGCCGCGTGAGCGCCCCCTCGCGGATCGCGGCCTCCAGTGGCCGGCCTTCGCCGATCAGGCTGCGGATGAAGCTCACCATCACCACGCCGTTCAACACCGCCACGCCGGACAGCGCGATAAAACCGACGCCCGCCGAGATCGACAGCGGCAGGCCGCGCAGCATCAGCGCCGCGACGCCGCCGGTCAGGGCCAGGGGCACGGCAGAGAACACCAGCGCCGCGTCCTTGGCCGACCGGAAGAGCACGAACAGCAGGCCGAAGATCACGACCAGCGCCGCCGGGACCACGAGCTGCAGCCGCTGCCCAGCCGACATCAGCTGCTCGAACGTGCCGCCATAGCCGATCCAGTAGCCGCTGGGCGGGCGCACCTGCGCGTCCACCTTGCGGCGCACCTCGGCGATGAACGAGCCCAGGTCGCGGTCGCGGACGTTGGCCGTCACCACGACCCGCCGCTTGCCGTTCTCGCGGCTGATCTGGTTGGGCCCGATCTCGACCTCCACCCGCGCCACGTCGGCCAGCGGCACGAACCGCCGCGGCCCCGTATCGGTCGCCGGCAGGGGCACGCGCAGTTCCGAGATGCGATCCACCTGGCCGCGGACATCCTCGGGCAGCCGCACGACCACGTCGAAGCGGCGATCCCCCTCGAACACCTGGCCCACCACCTTGCCGCCCAGCGAGGCCGACACCAGCTCCTGCACGTCGCGGACGTTCAGGCCCACCCGCGCCAGCGCCGCGCGGTCGGGCGTGATCTGCAGCACGGGCAGGCCCGTCGTCTGCTCGGTGCTGACGTCCTGGGCGCCCGGCACGCCGGCCACCACCCGCTCGATCGCCTCGCCCAGCTCGGCCAAGGTCTCGGTGTCGTCGCCGTAGACCTTCACCGCCACGTCGGCGCGCACGCCCGACAGCAGCTCGTTGAAGCGCATCTCGATCGGCTGGGTGAACTCGTAGTTGTTGCCCGGCACGGTCTCGACCGCCTCCTCGATCTGAGCGACCAGCTCGGCCTTGGTCTTGCCAGGATCTGGCCAGTCGCTGCGGTCCTTCAGCATCACCAGCGTGTCCGCCACGCTGGGCGGCATGGGGTCGGTCTCCACCTCGGCGGTGCCGATCTTGCCGAACACCCGCTCCACCTCGGGGAAGCTCTTGATGCGCGCCTCCAGCGTCGCCTGCATCTTCACCGCCTGGCTGAGGCCGGTCCCCGGGATGCGCAACGCGTGGAGCGCGATATCGCCCTCGTCGAGCGTCGGGATGAACTCGGAGCCCATGCGGGTGGCGGCGAAACCCGAGAGCAGCACCAGCGCCGCCGCGCCGGCCGCCAGCGCCACCGGCCGACGCAGCGCCCAGTCCAGGGCCGGCGCATAGCCCCGCCGGGCGCCGCGCATCAGCCGGCTCTCGCTCTCCTCCACCCGTCCGGTGACGAACATCGCCACGGCGGCAGGCACGAAGGTCAGCGACAGGACCAGCGCGGCGGAGAGCGCCATCACCACGGTGATCGCCATCGGGTGGAACATCTTCCCCTCTACGCCACTGAGGGCGAAGATCGGCACGTAGACGAGGGTGATGATCAGCACCCCGAACAGCGACGGCCGGATCACCTCACCGGTGGCGCTGGCCGCCAGGCCGAAGCGTTCCTCGCGGTTGAGCAGGCGTCCGAGCCGCCCTTGCGCCTCGGCGAACCGGCGCAGGCAATTCTCGACGATGATCACCGCCCCATCGACGATCAGGCCGAAGTCGAGGGCCCCCAGGCTCATCAGGTTGCCCGACACCCGCGCCTGCACCATGCCGGTGATGGTGAGCAGCATGGAAAGCGGGATGATCGCCGCAGTGATCAGCGCCGCCCGCAGATTCCCGAGCAGGGCGAACAGCACCACGATGACCAGCAGCGCGCCTTCGAGGAGGTTCGTCTCCACGGTGCGGATCGTCCGGTCGACCAGCTTGGTGCGGTCGTAGACGGGCGTTGCGGTCACGCCGGGCGGCAGTGACTTGGCGGCCTCCTCCAGCCGGGCCGCCGCGGCGCGCGCGACGGTGCGGCTGTTCTCGCCCATCAGCATGAAGGCGGTGCCCAGCACCACCTCGCGGCCGTTCTGGGTCGCCGCGCCGGTGCGCAGCTCCTCGCCCAGCCCCACGTCGGCGACATCGCCCACGCGGATCGGCGCGCCGCTCCGGTTCACGACGATCACCGACGCCAGGTCCGCGACTCCGTTCGCCTGTCCCGGCACGCGGACCAGGTACTGCTCGCCATAGCGCTCCACATAGCCCGCGCCCACGTTGGTGTTGTTCGTCTCCAGCGCCGCGATCACCTCGCCCATGGTGAGGCCGTAGGCCGACAGCCGCTCGGGCCGCGGCGTCACGTGGAACTGCCGCTCGAACCCGCCGATCGAGTTCACCTCCGTGACACCGGGCGTGTTGCGCAGCTGCGGCCGGATCACCCAGTCCTGCAGGGTGCGCAGGTCTTCCGGCGAGTAGGCTGAGCCGTCCGGCTTCCGCGCGCCGGGCTTGACGTCGACGGTGTAGAGGAAGATCTCGCCCAGCCCGGTCGAGATCGGCCCCAGCTCGGGCGTGATCCCCTCGGGCAGCTGCGCGCGGGCCGCCTGCAGCCGCTCGTTCACCAGCTGCCGGGCGAAGTAGATGTCGGTTCCGTCCCGGAAGACGACCGTCACCTGGCTCAGGCCGTAGCGTGAGAGCGAGCGGGTGTATTCCAGCCCCGGCAGGCCCGCGATGGCGGTCTCCACGAGAAAGGTGATCCGCTGCTCGGACTCCAGTGGCGAGAAGCCGGGCGCCTCGGTGTTGATCTGCACCTGGACGTTGGTGATGTCCGGCGTGGCGTCGATCGGCAGGCGCTGGAAGCTCCAAACGCCGAGCGCCGCGCTCAGCAACGCCAGCCCCAGCACCAGCCAGCGCCAGCGGATGGACAGCGAGACGATCCGTTCGAGCATCGCGCGCTCCCTAGTGATCGTGCGCCGCGCCGGACTTCTCGATGTCCGCGCGGATCAGGAAGGCGCCGTCGGTGACGTACTCGGTCCCGGGCTCGAGGCCGCCCAGCACCTCGGTCCATTCGGGGGTCCGGCGGCCGAGCTCCAACATCCTGACCTCGTAGGTGTCGCCCACCTTGGCGAAGACGACTGTGAAGTCGCGGAAGCGCTGCAGGGCCTTGGTGCGCACGGCCAAGGGCGCCTGGCGACTCGCCACCTCGAACACACCCTCGACGCCCATGCCGGCACGGAAGGTCTCGGACGCGCCCGGCGGCAGGTGGACGTGGGCCGTCAGGGTCTGGCTGTTCAGGTCGGCCACCGGCACGATCGCCTCGACCGGCGCCGTCACGCGCCCGGCCCCGGAGAGCGTGCGGACCTCCACCTTCTGGCCCTGCCGGATGCGTTCGGCGTCGCGCGGATAGACGAAGAACTCTGCGTGCAGGTTCGTTGGGTCGGCGATGACGTACAGCGGCTCTTCGTAGGCCACGTCGCCGACGTTGGCGTTCTTCTGGATCACCACGCCCGAAATCGGCGCGGGGATCGAATAGGTCTGCAGGCTGTTCGATGACTCGACCCGCGCGACCACCTGGCCCTTGCGCACCTGCTGGCCGACCCGGACGTTCATGGCCATGATCCGGCCCGGGTACCAGGCGCGCACTTCGCCCTGCCCCTCGGGCGTCACCTCGACCCGGCCCGCCATCTCCACCAGTTCAGGCATGACCGCCGGACCGGCGATCTCGGTCTTCACGCCGGCTGCGCGGGTCGCCTCGGCGGCAATCCGTGTGCGCCCTTCGTACGACGGATAGACCCACTGGTGCGCCTTGCCGCCCTCCGCCGCGCGCACCTTCACGTCGAACGAGTGCGGCTCGCGCACCTCGCCGGCGCCGCGCAGGAAGTCGCCCTGCGGCGTGAAGCTGAAGCGGTCCACCTTGCCGCCGAGCCGCGTCAGCTCGACCTCGACCCGCACCTCGCGGGGGCTAAGGGGCCTGTCCTTGCGATAGGCGTAGACGTGGAACTCGGGCGGCACGCCCTCCTCGAAAATCACCAGCTCCACAGCGAAGTCGCCGTCGCGCAGCATCCGGCCACCGTGCGGCCCGCGCTCGGCGTCCTCCGCCGCGGCGTGTTCGTCGGGGGCGTCCGCTGCGGGACGCTGGCCGCAGCCGGCGACCGAGAGCGCGGCGATCAGCAACAGGGAAATCAAGGACGAACGCATCAGCGGCGCTCCTCGCTGGAAGGGGTCAGGAGCGACCGGTGCTTGCCGGTCAATCGATCGAGCTCGGCGCCGCCTACGTGGAAGTCGCGCAGCACCTCCACGCGACGCGCGCGTGCGTCGGCCAGGGCTCGCTGCGCCTCGGTGACGTCCGAGAAGCTGAAGCCGCCGCGGTTGAAACCCGCGGTGACCTGCTCGACGGCGCGGATGGCGTGCGGGATCAGCTCGGCGCGGATCCGTTCGGACTCCACGGCCAGCGCCCGCTGCCGCGCGACGAGGCGCACGATCTCGCGGTCCCGCGCCACCTTCCATGCCAGGAGGTCGGCCTCGGCTGCCGACCGCTCGGCCCGCGCGCGCTCCACGTTGGCCTGGTTCGCCTTGGCCGCGCCCAAAGGGATCGACGCGCCCACGACCAGCGCCACGTCCGAGCCGTCGGCGAAGTAGCGCAGGCCGCCGCTCAGCGCCGGATCGGCCACGCCACGGACCTGCTCCACCCGCACCACGGCGGCCGCGACGTCGCGTTCCGCCTCGGCCAGGGCCATGTCGGTGGGGCTCAGCTCGGGCAGGTCTGCGGGCGGCGCCACATTGAAGAAGTCGTCCAGGCCGAGCTCGAAGTCGCCTGGCCCGCCCCAGTAGCTCGCGGCGAGCGCCCGGGCCGTCCGCGCCGCCTCGCGGGCCCGGTCGCGGGCGATCTCGGCCTGGGCGGTGAGCGCCTCGGCCCGCGAGCCGGCGAACAGGGGGTCGCGCGCGCTCGTCACCCGGCGCACGACATCGGCCTGCGACTGCTGGGCGGCGACGAGGCGGGCCTCGGCCACCAACAGTTCCGCCTCGGCGGCCCAAGCGTCGGCATAGGCCTTCTGGGCGTCGCGCAGATGGTCCAGCGCCCGGGCCTCGGCGCGCAGGCGCACGACCTCGGCCTCGGCCCGCGCGCGCCCGACACGGGCCTCGCGCTTGCCGCTGCGTTCCAGCGTCCAGGCGTACGAGAGGGTCGTCTCGCTGCGGTCGAGCACCGAGTAGCCGCCGCTGCCGGCGACGTTCTCGGCCTCGAGGTTGAGCGACGGCGTGGGCTTGAGGCCGGCCTGGCGGATCGCCGCCTGCGCCGCCTCGCGCCGGGCCGTCGCGGCCGCAGTGCTCGGGTCGGCGGCGGCGGCCCGACGCAGCGCCTCGGCCAAGCGCAGGGGTTCGGCGGCGGACGGCGCCGCCAGGGCCACGGCGGCGGCCGCGGCGAGCAGGGCCAGACGCGGCCTGCGTAGGGGCATGAGCATGGAGGCTCCTCTCGGACGGAACGACGGCGCGCGGCGGCGCGCGGGGACGTCGTCAGGCCCGAGGCGGTCGCATCAATCCGAAGTGGGTCTCGGTGGCCAGTTCGGCGACCGGCGGCGCGCCAGGGCGAGCCGCTGTCCAGAGCCCCTCGCCCGCCGCCGGCGCTACCGTCGGCAGGTCATAGGCGGCGTGGTGGCAGTGGCCGTGGACGCAGGCGTCGGCCGCGGCATCGCGATGATCAGGGTCGGGCTCGGCCTGGCTGGGAGCCTCGACGGCGTGGGCGGCGATGGCAGGGCTCTCGCCCGGTCCGCAGATGGCGCGATCCAGCGCCGGCGCAAGCACCAGCACGCCCACCAGGAGGGCCGCCAGCGCGCCGGCCAACCGCCGCCAGATGTCTGCAAGCCCGACCATCGTGCGGGCGCTATACCGGCGCCGTCCGAAGGTGTGAACGCGTTAAAGTATACGCTCAGGCGCTCCGCACACGGTTCAGCGCGTCCAGCCAGCGCGCATAGGCCCGTTCCCGCGGATCCGACCCCATCCGTGGCGGATAGCCTTCGGTCTTGGGCCGCGCATTGGCCGCCTCTTCCACGTCGCGGTAGACGCCGGCCGCCACGCCCGCGAACAGGGCCGCGCCCAGCGCCGTGGTCTCCTCGACGGTGGCGCGGCAGACGCTGACGCCGGTGAGGTCCGCGAGCCGCTGACTGAACCAGGCGCTGCGCGCCATCCCGCCGTCGATGCGCATCTCCACATCGCCCTTGAACGCCTGGGGCGCGTCGGCCCGCATCGCCTCGATCAGGTCGCGCGTCTGCAGCGCGCTGGCGTCGAAGGCCGCGCGGGCGATCTCGGGCAGCCCGGCGTCGCGGGTCAGGCCGAACAGGCCGCCGCGGGCG
>NZ_DASWTE010000003.1:0-21980 GCF_036402295.1 Phenylobacterium sp. | reverse complement strand
GCTGCGCCCCGCCTTGGCGACGCCCGATACTCGCAGCAGCGGCGCCGTGGGCAGGGCCGCACGTGTTTCGAGGGAAATGCACGTCAGTTCCGTTTTAGCACTACCAAGACCCTGAGTTTGGCTCTAGCGTGGGAACAGCCTAACGCGCGCGCAGCGCGACGGTAAAAGCAAGGAGGAGCGAAAATGCGGCTCGCGGGCGTTCAGACCTTTCCGCCGATGGACCGGGTGATCTTCGGGCAACCGGCGGCCGACGCGATCCTGGCCGAGGCGCAACGGCTCGGCGCGGCGCGCGTCTTCCTCGTGGTCAGCCGCACCTTGAACACCACGACCGACGAGATCGGGAAGATCCGCGCGAAGCTGGGCCAGAGCTGCGTCGGTGTCTTCGACGGCGTGCCGCAGCACACGACCCGGGCCAGCGCGGTCGAAATCGCCAGGGCGGCGACGGCTGCGGGCGCCGACCTCCTGGTGGCCGTGGGCGGCGGCTCGGTGGTCGACGTGGTCAAGATCGTCGCGATGTGCATGGAACACGAGATCTTCGACGAGGACGGGCTCGACGGCTACGAACTCACCGCGGGGGCGCCGGGCGCCCCGGTCTCGGCCAAGCAGTTCCGGGCCCCGCGCGTTCGCTCGATCGTCGTTCCCACCACCCTCAGTGGCGGGGAGTACAACGCCGGCGCCCTGGTGACCGACACCCGGCGCGACTGGAAGCAGGTCTTCCACCATCCCCTGATGATGCCGCGCGCCATCATCCTCGACCCTCTGATCACCCTCCATACCCCCGAGACTCTCTGGCTGGGTTCGGGAACCCGGTCCCTGGACCACGGGATCGAAGCCCTCTGCTGCCGGATGGGAACCCCCCTGGTGGACGCGGTGGTCACCGAGGGCATCGGCCTGCTGGCCGAAGGCCTGCGTCGGTGCAAGGCCGACTCGACCGACCTCGAGGCGCGGCGCCTCGCCCAGTACGGCTCGTGGTTATCGGCCTTCGGCCTGCAGACCCGGGTCCCGATGGGGGCGAGCCACGCGATCGGGCACGTCCTGGGCGGGACCTTCGGCGTGCCGCACTACCTGATCACGCCGGTGCTGATGCCGCACGTCCTGCGATACAACCGCCCGGTCACCGAGGACGCGCAGCGCCGACTGGCCGCGGCGCTCGGCGCGGCGGGCCGCAGCGCCGCCGACGCCTTCGAGCAACTGATCCAGGAGCTGGGCCTGCCGAGCAAGCTGAGCGACGTCGGCATCCAGCCCGCGGACTATCAACGGATCGGCGAGGTGGCGGTGAAGTCGCTCTTCGCCCCCGCCAACCCGCGTCCGCTGACCAGGCCGGCCGATATCGTCGCCTTGCTCGAGACGACGAACGACGTGACGGCCGCCGAGCCCGCCTGAGGGCTCCGGCGGCGACGCCCGCTCACCGCGCTTCAGCGCGGCGGCGCAAGCCGTCAGCGCCGTCCGACGCGCGTCCATGACCCACACACCCTGCAGCCGCAAGCCCACCGGGACACCGCATGAATGCGCCGCTGACTCGAAACGCCGAGCCTGCGCTCGCCCCGGCTCCAGCCGGCGCGCCGTACTCGCCCGCATACACGCGCTACGCGATGTGGTTGCTGCTCAGCATCTTCATCGCGAACTTCCTCGACCGCCAGATCATCACCATCCTGGCCGAGCCCATCAAGCATGACCTGGGGCTCGACGACTGGCACCTGGGCCTGCTGAGCGGCCTGGCGTTCGCGCTGTTCTACACCCTCCTGGGCATTCCGATCGCCCGGATCGCGGAGCGGCGGAATCGCCCGATGATCATCGGCGCGTCCGTGGCGGTCTGGAGCGCGTTCACGGCCATGGGCGGCGTGGCCCAGAACTTCGTGCAGCTGGTTCTCTTTCGCATCGGCGTCGGCGTCGGCGAGGCGGGTTGCTCGCCACCCGCCCACTCGCTGATCGTTGACTACGTCCCGAGGGAGAAGCGCGCCTCGGCTCTGGCGTTCTACGCCATGGGAACGCCGATCGGCACCCTCCTGGGGCTCGCGCTTGGCGGCCTCGTGGCCGACGCCTACGGGTGGCGGGTGGCCTTCTTCATCGCTGGCGCGCCGGGCCTGGTCCTCGCAGCGCTCGCCTTCACGACGCTTCGCGAGCCCCGGCGACAGCTGGCGCGCCACGCGGCCCACCTGGCCTCGACGGCCGCGACATTCGGCGAGACCATGGCCTACCTCGCGGGGCGACGGACATTCTGGCTCGTGGCGATGGGCGGCGCCATCAAGGCCTTCATCGCCTTCGGCGCAGGGCCGTTCACCGCCTCGTTCTTCTTGCGCAACCACCCTGACGAGATCGCCGCGCTGGCGGCCGCGGCCGGGGAAGTCCTCGGCTTCCAGATGCGCTCGATCGGCTTCCTCGGCCTGGCCCTGGGCCTGATCAGCGGCCTGAGCGGCGCCTTGGGAGCCCTGTGCGGGGGCTGGCTCTCGGATCGCCTGGGCGCGCGGGATCTGCGAGCCTGGATGCTTGCGCCCGCCTGGGCGAGCCTGCTGTCGATCCCCATCTTCGTGCTGGCCGTCATGGCGCCGCAAGCGAGCGTCGGCCTGGCGCTCCTGGCGCTGAACGGCTTCCTGGGGACCCTCTGGTTCGGTCCCGTCTACGGGACGGCCCAATCGGTCGTGCCGCCCCACATGCGCGCGACCGCGGCGGCCGTTCTGCTCTTCCTGGTCAACCTGCTCGGCTTCGGGCTTGGGCCCATCACCGTGGGCGCCACATCCGACCTGTTCAACTACGGGTTCGGCCTGGGGCCGGCGGAAGGCGTTCGCTGGGCGCTGGTGGTGGGAAGCCTTTTCGGCGTAGCGGCCTTCGGCTGCTTCTGGGGCGCCCGCGCGACGATCCGCGAGGAGACGCTCGACTGACATCAGTCTTTCGTGTCGTTTTCCTACTATCTAATATTCCACTGATGGGCTCGCCGCCATTGGCGGGCATGATCGCCTGCTGCAGGGGCACGCGCGCCTGCGCACACTCCTATGATATATCTTCGATATCCGGCTCGTCGCCTCACCTTTTGGCGAAGCGCGGAAGCCGGTCCGCTTTTGGCATGTAAGTTCTTTTTTAGCATTTTCTATATTGTCACCGCCCGCGCTTTGCGACATCACGGCCCTCAGCTGCCGCAAGTGCAGCCGGGAGGTCTCAGAATGAAGAAGGTGTCGCTCTGCGCGAGCACGGCCGTGCTCGCGGTTTCAGTCGGAATCGTCGTGTCGGGTCCCGCTCGGGCCCAGTCCGCCTCGGCGGCGGCCACAGTCGCCGACGTCGAGGAAGTCGTCGTCACGGGCTCCTTCGTGCGGGGAGCCGCCGAGCAGACGGCCCTTCCGGTCCAGGTGGTCGGCCAGCAGGACATCGCCAATCAGGGAACGCCCTCGACGGTCGAGCTCATGAAGTCGATCCCGGCGACGGCGGGCGTCTTCGGAGAGGCCAACACTTACGGCGCGGGACGCGTCGAGGGTCAGGCGAACATCAACCTGCGAGGTCTCGGGCCCGCACGCACCCTCGTGCTGCTGAACGGACGGCGGCTTCCGGATTCCAGCGGAAGCACGGTCGCCGGCAGCTACATCGACGTGAACATGATCTCCCCGGCGGCGATCGGCCGGGTGGAGGTCCTCAAGGACGGCGCCGCCGCGACTTACGGCTCCGACGCGATCGGCGGGGTGGTGAACTTCATCACGCGGTCCAACGTGCGCGGCCTCGAGATCGGCGGGGACTATTCGCGCATCAAGGGCTCCGAGGGGGACTGGACCGCGCGCGCCATCTACGGCGCCGGCGGCGAGGCGTGGGACGGGTTCGTGGCGGTGAGTTACCAGCACCGCTCTCAGCTGCGCACGACCGATCGGTCGTTCGCCGCGCCCGCATTCTCCGACCCGGCCGGCGCACGGGCGGCCTACCTCTACAATCCGCAAGGCGGATGGTCGACCGCGGCCAATCCCGGCACCTACATCGGCGGAGCGGCCTTCAACGCGAACTTCCTGGACCCGGGCTGCCCGGGCCTCGGCGGCGAGCTGCAGATCAGCGCCACCCAGTGCCTGCTCCGCTTCGCCGACTACGCCAACCTCGTGGAGGATCAGAACCTCTACCAGGGCTACGCGGAGCTCAACTACGCGTTCAACGCCGACACGCGCCTGCACGTGGAAGGTCTCTACGGCGCGACGGAGGTGTTCCACATCGCCCAGTCGCCCTCGTACGGTCCCAACCAGTTCCCCACGGCGCTCGTCTCGCCCGTGCCGAACCAGTACTTCATCCCGGCCTCCAACCCGGGCCTGCGGACGCTGCTGGCCCTGAACCCCGGCGTCGCCGCGGCGAACCCGATCGCCGGTTCCACGGGCGTGCTCGCCCACCCGTTCTTCTCCCGGCCGTTCGGCGTCGGCGGCAACCCGCTCTACGGGCGGGCCCAGGAGAATCGCCGCTACGCCAAGGAATATCGCCTGGCGGCCATCCTGACCGGCAAGCTGGACCGGTTCGGAGGAATCGGGTGGGACGCAGGCGCGACCTACGGGCATTCGTCGTATGACTCGATAAACCCGGACTTCCTGGTGGATCGGGTCGAGCTCGGCTACCGCGGCCTCGCCAGCAAGGCCGGTGCGACGCCTTGCGACATCACCCGCGGCACGCCCGGGGCCGGGGACTGCTACTACGTCAATCCCTTCTCCACGGGCGTGGCCGCGAACGCCATCACGGGCCAACCCAATCCGCAGTATGCGGCCGCCGTGGCGCTGGACCCGCGGGTGGCGAACGACCCGCAGGTGGTGCAGTGGCTGTACGGTGACGACTCCCAGCGGACGAAGACGTCGAACAACCTCCTAGTCCTGGACGTCGTCCTGAACGGTGAACTGCCCATCAGGCTCTGGGGCGACCCGATCGCCTGGGCGGCGGGCTACCAGTACCGCGAAGCGACCTACAAGACCCGCGGACTGGGCTTCTCGAGCAACGACCAGTTCCCCTGCATCGACAGCATCATCAACGGGTCCACGGCCTGCGCGGCGCGCAACGGCCCCTACAGCTTCTACGGCAACTATCCCACCTTCGACCTGACCCAGAAGACGCACGCCCAGTTCGCCGAGCTGCAGGTCCCGGTGACGGACGACATCCAGGTGCAACTGGCGATCCGCCACGAGGACAGCTCCGGCGGCGAAACGACGAATCCGAAGATCGCCCTGCGCTGGCAGGCGACGTCCTGGCTCGCGTTCCGAGCCTCGGCCGGCAGCACCTTCCGCGCGGCGCCGGAGGTGAACCTGTCTCCGGCGCAGCTCAACTCGTCGAACATCTTCGTCCCGCAGGTCGGCTCCTACCGCGCGGTGGAGGTCTTCGGAAACCCGGACCTCAAGCCGGAGACGGCCGACACCTACAGCGCTGGCGTCATCGTCAATGCGGGACCGTTCTCGGCCACGGTGGACTACTGGCGCTTCGAGTTCTCGGATCCGATCACCACCGTGACCGGAACCCAGATCCTCGACGCGATCTTCCCGGCGGGGCAGCCCAACCGCTGCGCGGACGCGGCGTACGCCGCCCTGTTGGGGCGGGTGACCTTCTCGGGTCCTTGCGCGCCGGCAAATATCCTCCGGGTCCGGACCGCCGTCATGAACGGATCGCCGATCAAGACCGACGGCGTCGACCTGGGCGTGGACTATCGGATCACGCAGGCCCCGTTCGGCGGCCGGCTCACCCTCGGGCTCGACGGCAGCTACACCTTCAACTACCAGGTCTCCGCCCTGCAGATGGACGGCGTCACCGTGGCGCCGGCCTACGAGGCGGCGGGCAAGCTGAACTACCGCCTGCCGTCCAGCTCGTTGCCTCGCCTCAAGGGTTCGGCCTTCGCGGAGTGGAGCCGCGACGCGCACAATCTGCGCGTCACCCTGCGCTACATCGGGCCCATGGACGATCAGCGGGCCGCGATCTTCGTGTCCCCCAACAACGGCCAGGGCGCGACCACCCGCGGCCGACGGATCAAGAGCTGGGTCACGGCGGACATCGTCTACCGGGTGGACCTCCCTTCCGACACGACCGCGACGCTCGCGGTGATCAATGTCACCGACGAGGATCCGCCGTTCGCGCGGCTGGACTTTTCCTATGACCCCGCCACGGCCAATCCCCTCGGCCGCGTCATCAAGCTCGGGGTGACCAAGCGCTTCTAGCGCACCGCCTCGCAGGCGAAGCCGGGGGGTGACGCCCTCCTCCCCCGCGTCACCCGCCGGCGGCTGCGCCCGGCAGCGATCCACCTGCCAGCTCAAGCAGCGCGCCAGGCGCACGGCCGGATCCCCGGCGCAGCCGGGCTCCCTTGGCAGCCCGGCCCTCCAGCCCGCTTTGGCCATGCAAAAGGCCCGCCGCCTGCGGCGACGGGCCTTCGCGATGTCCAGAACCGCTCAGGCCAGGACGGGCTCGGGCCGCCGGGCGGCGAGCGCCTCGATCTTACCGTCCAGGGCGCCGGCCAGGCGCTGCCGGATGATCGCATCCGCCTCGGACATGATCCGCTCGATGAGGGCCTTCACGGTGGGGATGTCGTTGATGAGACCGGCCACCATGCCGCAGCTCCACGCGCCCGCATCCATGTCGCCGTCCCGCATCACCCGCGGATAGACGCCCGCCACTTCCTCGGCGATGTCGTTGAAGGTGATCGCCGCGCCGAGGGTCTTCTCTTTCTCGACGAGCCGTTCCACGCCAGCATTGTTCAGGACGCGTTCGGTGTTGCGAAGGGGGCGCATCACGAGCCGGGTGTCCAGCTCGCTCGCGGCCACCAGGGCCGCCTTCACGTTGGCATGGACCGGGGCCTCCTGCGTGGCGACGAACCGGGTGCCCATGTTCATGCCCTCCGCACCGAGGCTGAGGGCGGCGACCAGGGAGCGGCCATCCGCCATGCCCCCCGAGGCCACGAACGGGATCTTCAGCTCTTCCGCCGCCCGCGGCAGCAGGATGAAGTTGGGAACGTCATCTTCGCCGGGGTGACCGCCGCATTCGAAGCCGTCGACGCTCACGGCGTCGCAGCCGATCGCCTCGGCCTTCAGCGAGTGGCGGACCGAGGTGCACTTGTGGATCACCTTGATCCCAGCCTCCTTCAGCGCCGGAAGCCATTGCTGCGGATTGTTCCCGGCGGTCTCCACCGCCTTGACGCCGCTCTCGATGATCACCTTGACGTACCCCGGATAGTCGGGGGGCGTGACCGCCGGCAGGAACGTCAGGTTCACCCCGAACGGCTTATCGGTCATCTCCCGGCAGCGGGCGATCTCCTTCGCCAGGTTCTCCGGCGTCCCCTGGGTCAGCGCCGTGATGAGGCCGAGCCCGCCGGCCTCGGACACCGCCGCGGCCATCTCGGCGAAGCCGACGTAGTGCATGCCCCCCTGGATGATGGGATGCTCAATGCCGAAGAGGTCAGTGATCCGTGTTCTCATGGTTGCGTCCTTTCGTGCCGCTCGCTGGCATGACGAAGGTCGCAGGACCTGACCGGCCACGACCCTAGTGAATGCGTTTTTTGCACTCACTTTCCAAAAGTAGCAAGGCCTGAGCGCCGGCCAGCCTCGTTCGCCTCCCCAGAAAATGAGGCGGTTTCCGGCGGGCTCGCAGGCTTCAGGGTTGATCCCAAAAATGAACTCAGTCAAAACGCGTTTCCCGCCGGGCACACCCTCGTCGCCGCCGGCAGCGTTGAGCGGAAGCCGTCGTTATGCGTCGCGTTGTGGTCACTGGCCTGGGCGTCGTCTCGCCGCTCGGCTGCGGAGCCGAAGTGGCCTGGTCTCGGCTCCTGGCGGGGCAGTCGGGCATCCGCCGCATGCCTCTGCGGCCGGGTTGGCCCGCAGACATGCCGCTCTCTCTGGTGGCCGGGACCGTGCCGGGCGTCGCGGAGGACCCGCAGGGCGGCTTCGATCCCGAGGCGGCCGCCACCGCGCGCGACCGGCGCAAGATGGACCGCTTCGTTCAGTTCGCGCTCGTGGCGGCCGATGAAGCCCTTCGCGCCGCGGGAGGTCCGGGCCGCGGCCAGGCCGACCCCGCCCGGGTCGCCACGGTCGTCGGCTCCAGTCTGGGCGGCCTCGAATCGATCGTGGAAGCATCCCGCTCGGGGGACGGCGAAGGACGCCCGCGCCTGTCCCCCTTCGCCATGCCCACCTTCCTGGGCAGCATGGCCGCCAGCTGGATCACGATCCGGCACGGGTTCAAGGGGCCCGTCGGAGCGCCCGAAGGCGCATTCGCCGCCGGTCTGCAGGCCATCGGCGATGCGGCCCGCCTGATCCGGGCCGACGAAGCCGACATGGCGATCTGCGGCGCCTCGGAAGCCTCCCTCCACCCCCTCGTGTTCGGCGCGTTCGCCGCGGCCCGGGCGCTGGCCACGGGCTGCGAGCTCCGTCCCGAAACGGCATCACGCCCCTTCGACGCCGGCCGGGCCGGGTTCGTCCTCGCCGAGGGCGCGGCCATGTTGGTGCTCGAGGCCGCGGACCACGCCGCCGCCCGCGGCGCGCGGCCCCTGGCGGAACTCGTCGGCTATGGGACCAGCGCCGACGCCCATCACATCACCGCCGCCCCGGCGGACGGGGAAGGCGCGCAACGCGCCATGCGCCTGGCGCTCGCCCAGGCCGGCATACCGCCCGCGGCCGTGGGCTATCTCAACGCGCATGCGACCTCGACGCCCATGGGCGACGCCTGCGAGCTCAAGGCCGTCCGGGCGGTGTTCGGCGACGCCCCGGTCGCGGTCGGCGCGACAAAGTCGGCGACCGGCCATCTGCTGGGCGCGGCCGGCGCGCTGGAAGCGGCCTTCACGGTTCTGAGCCTGAGGGACCGGCGGCTGCCGCCTACCCTCAACCTGGCTCAGCCAGACGTCGCCGCGACGGGGCTGGACCTGGTGCGGGCGGCCCGGGTCGTCGACGCCCTCACCCATGCGATGACCAACAGTTTCGGGTTCGGCGGCGTGAACGCCAGCGCGGTCTTCTGCCGCACACCAGATTGAGTGCATGTTGCAATAGCACCATCCGGTAGGGATCGACACAGTCCCATCGCCGGCATCTCTTGGGCGCGCAGGGGACTTAGGGTGAGAAAATCTCACGGCCACTGAGTTAAATTTCGACACCCATTTGAAAGTGGAGCCTTGACCGAGGAGAGGTCCGGGCCGCTCTTATGCCCGCCTGCGGCCGCGGTCGCCGATCGGCGTCTTGGGAAATCGGGATACGAACCATGCCTCTGTGGAAGGTCTACCATCCGGTTGGCGCCTACACCCGCGATGAGAAGCAGGCCTTCTCGGCCGCGGTGACCGAGATCTACGGACGGATCATGCCGAAGTTCTACGTCGGCGTGGTCTTCCAGGAGGTCGACGAGGACTCCTTCTTCATCGGCGGCGAAGCGCGGAGCAACTTCGTCCGCATCTGGATCGACCATATCGCTCGGGCCTTCCCATCGACCGATGCGGCGGTCCGCTTCGTCGACATCGCGAACAAGGTCATCGCCCCTTGGGTGAAGGACCGCGGCCTGGATTGGGAGTTCCACATCGACGAGACGCCCTTCGAGTACTGGTCCATCCAGGGCCATTTCCCGCCTAAACAGGGAACCGAGGACGAGCAGCGGTGGATGACGGAAAACCGCCCCTCCCCGCGCACCCACGCCTGATCCCCCCAGCCGCAGGAACCAACCACCATGAACACGGCTGAACGCGCCGGAATGAGCGTCGTCACCGGAGCGTCCTCAGGCATCGGGGCGGTCTATGCGGACCGGCTCGCCGCCGAGGGCCGCGCGCTCCTCCTGGTCGCCCGCCGCCAGGACCGCCTGCACGAAATCGCGGCCGACCTGTCCTCCCGTCACGGGACGTCCGTGGAGACCATGGTCGCCGATCTCGAGCAGCCGCAGGATCTGGCGCGGCTCGAAGCCCGCCTCGAGAGCGAGCCCGTTGCGATGCTCGTCAACAACGCCGGCGCCGGCTCGCTGGGGCCCACGGCGCGAAGCAGCGCCGACAAGCAGGAACAGCTGATCCGGCTGAACATCGTCGCCCTGACGCGGCTCTCCCTCGCCGCCCTCGCGGGTTTCCGGGCGCGGAACGCCGGCGCGCTGGTCAACATCGGCTCGATCATCGCCCATGCGCCGTCGGCGGGGGCCGCAGCCTACAGCGGGTCGAAGGCGTATGTGGCGAACTTCACGCGATCCCTGCAGCTGGAGTACGCCGAAGGTCCCATCCGGATCCAACTCGTGATGCCAGGGCCGATCCGCACGGAGTTCTTCTCCTCGCAAGGGATGAGCGACTCCGTGTTCCCGGACACCAGCTTCCTCACGGCGGAGCAGCTGGTGGACGCCGCTCTCGCTGGGCTGTCGGCGGGAGAGGCGGTCACCAGCCCCTCCATGGCGGAGCCCGAAACGTGGGACGCGCTGGAGGCCGCACGACAGCATTACCTCGCCTCGACATTCTCGGGCCAGGTTGCTCCGCGCTACTATCGCCCCACCGAGCCGGCCGCGTAGACACCGCGGCGCCGGCCGCGCGGCTCCCAGGCGCATCGCCCCAAGGGGAGCTTCCAGGCCGGCGCTCGCGCAACGCCTCGACACGACCCCAGCGCCTGACCATTGACGCGCGACTCGCTCCGTAGGCGGCCGTCACCGGACGTTACGCGTCCGGGAACGGCCTCTCTGCGCCTCAGAAGGGACGCCGGCGAGCTGGAACGGATCGGACCGAAATCGCGATATCGCCAGGTCGCCGGCAAGAACTACCAGCGCTTCGTCAGCGAAACGCCGTAGGTGCGCGGGTCCGTATAGAACGCGTTCCGGAACAGGCCCGCGCTCTCGTCGTGCGTGAACATGTCCGCGATGACCTTTTCGTTGGTCGCGTTCTTCACGAAGGCGCCGAGCTCCAAGCCCATCTCATCGTTCACCACCGTCAAGGTGACGTTGAGATTGTCCCAGGCCTTGATCCGGTCGGCCACCGAATTGTAGATCCGCGCGTAGGTCTTCGACTGGTGGTAGTAGTCCCCGCGGAGCGTGGTTTCCCAATCTCCGAGGCTCCAAGTGTACTGGGCGCCAAGGGATACGGTCCAGTGCGGCGCGTTGGGCAGCGCCTTGCCCTTCAGCTGTACGGGAACGCCTTCCGACAACAATCCGCCGAAGGAGTTTGAGCCGGCGGCGATGGCGCCCGAGCCGTTGATGTTGGTTCCGGCCCCCGCCTCGCTCACCACGCCGCAGACCCCGAGCGGCGTCCCGGGGATGCCCGAGATGAGGAACGGGTTGGAGGCCGCGTTCGACGCCGCCAGGGCGGCCCGGGCGTCCGCCGTGGAGATCACGCAGTTCGACCCCAGGCTGTTCTTGGCGACCGTCAGGTCGCTGCGCCCCTGCGTCCGGTCCGCCACATCGACGGAAGCGGCGTCACCGATCTTTGTGTCGAGGTAGCCCACCGCCGCATTGAGGCGCAGCCCCTGCAGCGGCTGCCAGATCGACTCGAACTCGACCCCGTCCACCTTGGCCCCGATGTTCTCGTTCAGCGCGACGCGGCTTTGGATCTTGGCGATCTGATAGTCTTTGTAGTCGTAGTGGAACGCGGTCAGGTTCACCTGCAGGGACCCGTCCAGCAGGGTGTTCTTCGTTCCGATCTCGTAGGAGTCGATCAGCTCCGGCGCGAAGGTCGCGGGATAGGCCTGCACGCCCAGGCCTGGGCTGAAGGGCGGGTTCAGGCCGCCGGCCTTGTAGCCGCGGGAGTAGAACGCGTAGATCAGGGTCTCTCGGGTGAAGCCCAGGTCCGGCTTCCAGTCGAAACCGACGCGGCCGGTCGGTTTCTTGAACTTTGCCTTGAGGATCGCGTCCTGACCGGGCAGCGGACCCGAAAGCCCGATCCCCCGCTGGACGAGCGCCAGCGGATGGTTCAGCAGGCTCTTGTCGTCGACCGAGTAGCGGAGGCCCACGGTCCATTTCAGGGTTTCGGTCGCCTGCCAGTAAAGCTCGCCGAAGGCGGCATACGAGGTCAGTGAAACGGGCTGAGCGACGTAGAGATAGTTGTGCCCCTGTCCCGTCGGATCCCGGTTCGGATCCACAGCGATGCAGGGGGCTGGACCAAAGCAGTTGGGGTTCCCGGTGTTGAATAGGTTCAACATTTGCGAGAATGCCGTCGCCGAATTGAATGTAACGATGTATTCGTTTCTGTTCTTGAACTTGAGGTACAATCCACCGACGTTGAAGTTGAGCGGACCATCGAAATTCGATTGCAGACGGACTTCATGGCTCCACTGATCACTGCTCGCGTTCGACTGATCAATGACCGCTTGAGAGTTGTAGGGCCCGAGCTGAGGATCGTTGATCACGCCACCCGGAAACAACTGTGCGTAGATCGACGCATAGCCCGGGACGCCCGCGAACAAGTTCACAGGGTTAGGCGTCGCGTTGTAGGGAGCGGTCGTCGTGTAGCGGGTGAAGTCCTGTCTGTTGGACAGCTTGTAGACGGTGTAGGCGCTGAGCGCGGTCAGCTTCAGCTGATCCGTGACGTCGAACTCGGCGTTCAGCTCATAGGTGTCGGTCTTTGATTTGTAGACCGGATCAAAGGGCGTCTCGATGTCCCGGATCCCGGGCGCCTGAGTCTTTCCGGCGAAGCCGTCGCCCGTCTGCAGCCCCAGGTACGCGGCGAAGATCCCGCTGATGCTGGCTTGTGAATTGTAGGTTCCGAGTGCGCTCGGGGAATAGGCCGACGTCGGCAGGCAGCCCTGGCTGAAGAAGCCGCGCTGGATCTGGGCGATCGGCGGGACGCTGGAGTACCCTAACCCGCCGATGGTCTCTGGACCGACATCCTTCGTGCAGAATTGCTTTCCGGTGCGCGAGCGGCTGTCGTGCTCTTCGAAGTGGTCCAGCAGCGCCCACAGGCGGAAGCGGTCTGCCGGGCTGAAGCTGACGGTCGCCCGCCCGCTCCACAGGTCGCGGGCGTCGACGTCGTGGCCGGTGACGAGATTCTCGCCGAAGCCGTCGCGCTTCAGGTAGTTGCCGGCGAGGCGCACGGCGAACATCTCGCCCAGCGGCACGTTGACCATGCCGCGGAGCTTCTTGGAGTCGTAGTTGCCGTACTCGGCGCGGACCATGCCCTCGAACTGGTCGGTGGGCTTGGCGGTGATCAGGTTGACCA
The DNA here is from genome assembly GCF_036402295.1 of Phenylobacterium sp. Taxonomy (GTDB): domain Bacteria; phylum Pseudomonadota; class Alphaproteobacteria; order Caulobacterales; family Caulobacteraceae; genus Phenylobacterium. The sequence continues at coordinate 8,914 of NZ_DASWTE010000003.1, read as the reverse complement.
CGCCGCCGGTGGCGTTGCGGCCGTAGAGCGTGCCCTGCGGACCGCGCAGCACCTCGACGCGCTCCATGTCGTAGAACTCGGTCTCGAACAGGTTGTTGGCGATCAGCGGGGCGTTGTTCAGGTGGATGCCGGTGCCGGCGTCACCGGACGCGGCGACCAGCTTGGAGCCGATGCCGCGGATCTGGAAATTGTACCCGATGAAGTTGCTCTTGCCGAAATTCACGTTCGGCACGGCCAGCACCAGGTTCGGGCCGCCGTCGATCTTGGATTTCTCGAGCGCGTTCTGGTCGAAGGCCGAGACGGCGATCGGCACGTCCTGGAGGGCCTCCTCCTTCTTCTGGGCCGTGACGACCAGTTCTTCGATGAGGTTCGGGCCTGGCGCATCCTGAGCCATCGCCGGGAGGGCGGTGGCTAGCGCCATGGCGCACGCACTGGAGCCCAGCAGCCGTCGACGCCATTCCCGCTTCAGCCCCGCTGCGACGTCCGCGCCCGGACCGAGGCCTGCGTAACGGTCAAAGCATCCTGGCATCCTGCTTTCCTCCCCTTCCACACGTCCGATCCCTGAGGTCGGATCTCTTTCCTCGCGTCTGCACGAGCGCAGCGCTTTGTGAGTGCCAAAATCACACTCGCATATCACTTCTCACATAAGGGGCATATGAGTCTATCACCTTTCAGACGGGTCTGTTTGCGCCGGCGCTCAGGCTCCGGCGTCCTCAGGCATCGCGAGTTCTGAAAGGCGACCCAGGCATCCGGGCCAGCGCGCCGCGGCCCACGAGCGGCCGACGCCGGGCGCTATGCCGGCGGCCCGACACGTCTCACGCGGGGCCGGCCTCGGGCAACGGGGTCTCGATGACGCGCGCCATCAGATCACGCAGACCGGCCGCCTCGCGCGCGCCGAAGGCCGATTCGAAGCCATCCCGCGCCCGACGCCAGGCCGGATAGGCCGCCAGCAGCACCTCGTGCCCGCGATCGGTGATCGCGACTTCCCGCGCCCGGCGATCCGCCGCGCTGACCTTGATCTCGACCAGCCCGTCGCGTTGCAGGGGTCGAAGGTTGTGACCGACCGTTGCGCGATCCATGGTCATAGTGTCCGCCAGCTGGGCCATGGTCATGGGGCCTTCCGACCCGAGAAAGCCCAGCAGGACGTACTGGGTTGATCTGAGCCCGGTGCCGGCAAGGCAGAGATCGTAGTAGCGCGAGATCCGACGCGCTGCCCGCCTCAGCTGACTGCACGTGCAATGCCGCGGCAAATCCGTGCTTTCAAAGTCGCTCAGCGCCACGTTCAGGAGTCTCCAGTCTTTGCCCATCGGCTGCTTCCGACGCTCGTAGCACCGAAGGCGCCGGAATGGGACCTCGTCAGCGGATAGGTGTTGTTTCGATACTCACCAGATGATAAGTCTCATATGCCCCTTTCGGAAGGGATAAGTCGCGGTCCCGAGCCGCCGCCGACGCGAGCAGCGCGCGCTGTCGCGGCGCGTCGGAGGCAGCGTGGGTCGCGTTCAAGAGCGAAACGGCGAGGAAGAGAACGATGGACGACGGCGCAATCGACTGGCGGGCCGCAGCACGGGCGGAGGCCTACGCCATACCGCTGGAGCGCATCGACCCGGTAGACAGCGAGCTCTTCCGCAAAGGCGCCTTCGAATTCTACTTCGAGCGCCTGCGCGCCGAGGATCCGGTCCACTATTCCAACTCCAACCCCGATGGACCCTACTGGTCGGTCACGAAGTACAACGACATCGTCTTCGTCGACACCAACCACGATCTCTTCTCCTCGGAGCCGGCGATCACCTACCGCGACCCTGCGGACGACTTCCCGTTGCCCATGTTCATCGCCATGGATCCGCCGCGCCATCAGGAGCAGCGTCTGGCCGTGGCGCCCGCGCTGGCCGGCCCGAACCTCAGGGAACTGGAGCCGCTGATCCGTAGTCGCGTCATGGCCATCCTGGAGGGCCTGCCGCGAGGCGAGACCTTCGACTGGGTGGACCGGGTCTCCATCGAGCTCACGTCCCAGATGCTGGCGACGCTCTTCGATTTCCCCTTCGAAGACCGGCGTCGCCTGACCCACTGGTCCGACGTGGCCACCGCCGGCGATCTGGAAAGGAGCTACCAGCAGGCCGAGCTCAGAGAGTGTGGCGCCTACTTCGCGCGGCTCTGGAACGAGCGGGTGAACGCGCCGCCGCGGGGTGACCTGATCTCGATGCTGGCGCACAGCGAAGCCACGCGGCACATGACGCCCGAGGAGTTCCTGGGCAACACCGTGCTGCTGATCATCGGCGGCAACGACACGACCCGGAATTCCATGACCGGGGGCCTGCTGGCGCTGAACCAGAATCCCCGGGAGTACGACAAGCTCCTCGCCGACCCGGGCCTGGTCCCGAACATGGTCTCGGAGATGATCCGTTGGCAGACCCCCCTCGCCTACATGCGGCGCATCGCCACCCAGGACGTGGAGCTCGGCGGCAAGCGCATCCGCAAGGGCGACAAGGTCCTGATCTGGTACGTGTCCGGCAATCGCGACGAAGAGGTCATCGACCGGCCGAACGAGTTCCTGATCGACCGGCCCCGGGCCCGCCAGCACCTTTCGTATGGCTTCGGCATCCACCGGTGCGTCGGCAGCCGGCTGGCCGAGATGCAGCTGAGGATCCTTTGGGAAGAGATCCTGAGCCGCTTCCCGAAGATCGAGGTCGTGGGCGAGCCGGTGCGCGTCGCTTCCTCATTCGCCAACGGATACAGCCACTTGCCGGTGCGCATTCCCCTCTGATCACGAGCCCACAGCCCCGCCCCGAAGAACAAGCGGCCCCGCGGCCGACGCCCCCATCATTGAAAGAGGCAGACCATGAGTGACGCGCCCATCCTCGTAACCAGCGCCGGAGGCCAGACCGGCTCCATCGGACGAAGCATCGTGCGTGGCCTTCGCGCCCGCGGGCTGCCGGTCCGCGCTTTCGTCCGCACCGATGACAGACGCGCCCAGGATCTGCGCGAGATGGGCGCCGAGGTCTTCGTCGGCGACCTCCTCAATCCCCGTGACGTGACGCTCGCGGTCAAGGGGGTGAAGCGCATCTACTTCAGCATGAGCCTCAATCCCTATTATGCCGACGCGACCATCCTGATGGCGGCCGCCGCGAAGGCCGAGGGGGGCTGCGAGATCTTCGTGAACATGTCCGACGTCGAGCAGGACTACATGACGCTCGAGAACATGTCCCGGCCGGACGCCGAGCGCATCGCCGTCCTGGGGGCAGACGTGCAGTGGTCGCCCCAGCAGTTCGTGCACTGGGCGGCGGAACGCGCGCTGGACTGGTCCGGCCTCCCGGTCTGCCACATCCAGGCGGCGATGTTCACCGAGAACCCCATCACCCTATGGATGCCGGCTACGACCATCAAGGAAGACGACACCATCCGCCTGCCGTTCGCCGACGCCAAGACCGCGCCGGTGGCCACGGTGGATGTCGCCGAGGTCTGCATCAAGGTCCTGGCCGAAGCCAAGGGGCACGAGGGTACAGCCTACAAACTGACGGGCCCCGAGCGGAAGAACTGGGTAGAGTTCGCCGAGGACTTCTCCGCCGCCCTTGGGCGCAAGATCACTTACGTGCCCACCACCATGGACGACTTCCGCGAACGGCTGCGGGCGCTCGCCCCGCACCTTCCCGACCATATCTCGCTCCACCTCCAGAACCTGGCCCTGCAGAACGGGGGCGACAAATACATCGCAGAGACCACGAGCGACGTGGAGCGGCTGCTCGGTCGCCCGGCGACCTCTCTGCGAGCGGTGATCGAAGCGGAGGCCTGGCGGTTCGAGAAGGGCGCGCCGAACCAGTTGCAGCACCGCGATCTGAAGGACTTCGACCGCCGCCTCGCGGTCGTGAAGTAATTGCAAATCTCCCCCGCCTGCGGCCGGTTCTCCTTGAACGGGCCGAGGGCCAACTCCAGTCTAATAGGGGCATATACCCTTATTAGGCTGGCCTTTTCGGGATCCCACACCCGCTGGGCGGACCGTTGCGGCGGCCCTGACCGCCGCACCCCTCCAGCGGGCTCCAACGCTGCTCCCCTAACAGGAACCACTCCATGCCGCAGGTCACTTACGTCGCGCACAGCGGTGAGGCGCACACCCTCGACATCCCTGTCGGCCTCAGCGTCATGGAAGGCGCGGTCAAGAACAGCATTCCCGGCATCGACGCGGACTGTGGCGGCGCCTGCGCCTGCGCGACCTGTCATGTCTATGTGGATCCGGCCTGGGCGCACGCCCTGCCCGAGCAGTCGCCCACGGAGGCGCAGATGCTGGAATTCGCCGACGGCGCGCAGCCCAACAGCCGCCTCTCCTGCCAACTCAAGGTCACCCCCGCCCTGGATGGGCTTCGGGTCACCCTGCCCGAGAGCCAGTAGCGCCCCGCCTGGGCGCGGACACGCATCCACCAACAGCTGCAACAGGCCGCCCCCGGCGGCGCCCGAGCGACAGGAACCAACATGGCGGGACTGAAGGACCACCCAATTGCCGAACGCATTCGGCTGAAGCCGCCGGGGCCGCCGCCGGCGACGCTGAGCATCGAGGCGCTTAAGGCGTTGACCCTTGAGTGCGGCGCCGACGATTGCGGCGTGATCAGCCTCGACGATCCGCTGATGGGGGACGAAGCGGCGCATGCGCGACGCGCCTTCCCGGGTGCGAAACTGGCTGTGTCCATCGTCTGTCGGATGCACCGGAACGCCGTCCGTTCGCCGGTCCGCTCGGCGGCCAACAACGAGTTCCACAAGGTGAGCCACGAGGTGGACGACGTGGCGCGCGACCTGGTCCGGCGACTTGAGGAGATGGGCGTCTCGGCGATGAACCCGCCGATGGCCTTTCCGATGGAGTTCGACCGCTATCCCGAGCGGGCCTGGGTCGTCTCGCACAAGATCGTCGCCGAGGCGGCCGGCCTGGGCAAGCGCGGCCTCCACCGCAGCCTGATCCATCCCAAGTTCGGCAGCTTCATCCTGCTGGGCACCGTCCTGGTCGACCTCGATGTCGAGGCCCCAGCGATGCCGCTGGACTACAATCCGTGCTTCGAATGCCGGCTGTGCGTGGTCGCCTGCCCGGTGGGCGCCATCAAGCCGGACGGCTACTTCGATTTCTCGACCTGCCTGAACCACAACTATCAGCAGTTCATGGGCGGCTTCACCAACTGGGTCGAGGACATCGCCGACTCCAAGTCCGCGAAGGACTACCGGAAACGCCATCCCGTCGCCGAGACGGTGAAGCGTTGGCAGAGCCTCTCCTACGGTCCCAACTACAACGCCGCCTACTGCATCGCGGTTTGCCCGGCCGGCGAGGAGATCATGGAGGGCTACCTGGCCGACAAGAAGGCCCACGTTGAAAAGGTCGTCAAACCGCTGCAGGAGAAGGGGGAGCCGCTGTACGTGGTCCGGGGTTCCGACGCCGAAAGCCACGCTGCGAAGATCTTCCCCCACAAGACGCTTCGATACGTCCGCACCGCCGCGCGCGCGACGAGCATCGGGGCGTTTCTCTTCGGCGTCACGCTCAGCTTCCAGCGCGACAAGTCCAAGGGTCTGAACGCCACCTACCACTTCGTGTTCACCGGGAAGGAGCCGGCCGAAGCCACGATGGTGATCAAGGACCAGAAACTGACGGTCAGTGAGGGGCTGATCGGCGAGGCCGACCTGCGGATCCAAGCTGACTCAGCGGCCTGGCTGAAGACGCTGGACGGCAGCCTCTCCGTCGTTCTGGCGCTCGCCCAGCGCAAGATCCGGCTGAAGGGCCCCTTGCGCCTGCTGAAGGCCTTCGGCGCCTGCTTCCCAAGCTAGTTCCGCCGAAGCTCGATCCAGATCTTAGGCAAGCCGCTGTTCCAAACCGAGCAAAGCAAATCGCCATGAAGTCTCCATGTACTTGCACGGCAGCCAGCCTACTGCTCGGAGTCCTGCTATCCGCAACAACGCTTGCAGGTTCAGCATTTGCCCAATCTCCGCCGTCATCCGCCGCCGCCAGCGGGACGGCATCACCTTGGGACCAGCGGGTCAATCCGGACGCCATTCAGGCCGATGCCTGGTTTCAGAATTACAAGCTCCGAAACGGGGGGACGCTTGAGCGTCTGAAGATTCATTATGCGACCCTGGGTACGCCCCATCGAAACGCCAAAGGCGACATCGACAATGCCGTCCTTGTGCTGCATTGGACCGGCGGCGACAGCCGGGCCCTTCTGAGCCCGACATTCACTCGGGCGCTCTTCGATCCAGGCCGTCCGCTTGACGCCAGGCGCTACTATTTGATTTTTCCTGATAGCATTGGCCATGGCCAATCCAGCAAGCCAAGCGACGGCCTGAAGACCAAGTTCCCCGACTACGACTACGGCGACGTCGTCGATCTCCAACACAAGCTGGTGACGGAGACACTGGGCATCAAGCATCTTCACGCCATCCTTGGCATGTCCATGGGCGGGATGAATGCCTGGCAGTGGGCTGAGGCCTATCCCGACATGATGGACGGCGTCATGCCGGTGGTCTCGCTGCCGATCTCCGTCTCGGGCCGCAACCTCTTGTGGCGGCGCATGGTGATCGACGCGATCCGCTCCGATCCGGATTGGAAGGGCGGAGACTACACGCAAACGCCGCGCGGCTGGGTCTATGGCTTCAGGGTGCTGCGGATGATGATCGACAGCGCCCCAGCGCTTCAACAACAAGTTCCCAATGGCGCGGCAGCGGACAAATTTCTGACGACCACCCGCATACAGGCCGAGCACGTCGACCCCAACGATATGCTTTACTCCCTGAGTTCGTCATTTAGCTACGATCCTGAACCTAAACTTTCGGAGATCAAAACGAAGGTTTTCGCGCTGAATTTCTCAGACGATGAGTTCAATCCTGACGACCTGAAAGTACTTCAGAACAAGGTGCCAAAACTGAAACAGGGCCGTTACGTGGTTCAACCCGGAACGGCAATGTCACCCGGCCATTTCACGATGACGCTCCCCGACCTTTGGGCTCAGCATGTCGGTAGTTTCATGCAATGGCTCGGCGATATGCCGTCCCAGGCAAAGAACTAAGGGCGGACCATGCCGACGCACAACTGGGGCATTCGCCTACGTGCCTGTTCGGCGGCGCCTGGAAGATGGCTTCGCGAGCAGGCCTGCCCACGGCGGAGATACGTCACGAAATTCCTTCCCTCCATGCTGTCGGCCCTTGCATTGGCCGCACTGGGCGCCTGCGGTGACACCGCCAAGCTACCGGTCCAGGCAGGCTACGGCGCCCAGCCGGAGTTGCCGGCGCCGAACAAGACCTTGCTGCCCACCGTCCACATCGCACAGCCCCGGGGCTGGACGGACGGCGCCCAGCCGACGCCCGCACCGGGGACTCGGGTCAACGCCTTCGCGAGCGGGCTGCACCATCCGCGTTGGCTGCATGTGCTGCCGAACGGTGATGTGCTGGTGGCCGAGACCAATGCTCCGCCGAATTCGGGGGCCGGCGATGGCATCAGGGGCTGGGTGGCGAAACGGATCATGGCGCGCGCCGGCGCCGGCGTGCCAAGCGCCAACCGCATCACGCTGCTGCGCGATGCCGACGGCGACGGCGTGGCCGAATCGCGCAGCGTCTTCATCGGCAAGCTCAACTCGCCGTTCGGGATCGCGCTGGTCGGCAACGACCTGTACGTCGCCAACACCGACGGCGTGCTGCGCTTCCCCTACAAGCTCGGCGCCCAGCACATCGACGCGGCCGGGACGCCGGTGACCGACCTGCCCGCCGGGCCGCTGAACCACCACTGGACGAAGAACATCATCGCCAGCCGCGATGGCAGCAAGCTCTACGCGACGGTCGGATCCAACAGCAACGCCGGCGAGAACGGCATCGACAAGGAGGAGGGCCGCGCCGCGATCTGGGAGATCGATTTGAAGACCGGTGTGAAGCGCTTGTTCGCGACCGGCCTGCGCAACCCGAACGGCATGGCGCTCGAGCCGGTGACCGGTAGGCTGTGGACGGTCGTCAACGAGCGCGACGAGATCGGCAGCGATCTGGCGCCGGACTATCTGACCTCGGTGCGCGACGGCGGCTTCTATGGCTGGCCGTACAGCTACTACGGCTCGCACGTTGATGAGCGGGTCAAGCCGCAGCGGCCGGAGCTGGTGTCCAAGGCGCTGGCGCCGGACTACGCGCTGGGGCCACACACCGCCTCGCTGGGACTGGCGTTCGCCGAGCCCGGCCTGAACCTGCCCTCGACCTTCAGCGCCGGCGCCTTCGTCGGACAGCATGGCTCGTGGAACCGGCGTCCATTCAGCGGCTACAAGGTCGTCTTCGTGCCCTTCGGCGCCGGCCGGCCCGCCGGTCCGCCGGTGGACGTGCTAACCGGCTTCCTGACCGAAGATGGCAAGGCGCGCGGCCGCCCGGTCGGCGTGGTGCAGGACAAGCGCGGCGCCCTGCTGGTGGCCGACGACGTCGGCAACGTGATTTGGCGGGTCACCGGCACGGCACGCTCGCCGGAATAGCCCATCTCACCGTGAAGCGGTCCTGCGTACGCTCACTCCCGGCGCCACACAGGCCCGTCATAAGGTCGGTTACGCGCATCGGCATGGCGCGGACGGATCACGCTGCGCCATGATCCCTCCTTGTGCCCCATAAGTTCCATAATTGTACTCTATATGCAGAGCCGCAGACCTGTTGGGCGGAAACGCCGCAGCGCGAACCCTTGGCGCCCTAGGCTCGCGACGACTGTCGGATCCCCTCTGCGCTAGAGATCAGGGAGACGCATGCGGCCGAGGCTGAAGGCCCTGCACGAGACGCGCCAAATCAACTCCGTAGTTCTATTTTTGCACTTGCCCTCTGGCGGGGCCGCTGCACATTCTCGTCGGTGGGCCCGCGGAGTGGCGCGTCATGAGGTCGATGCCGTCTTCCGGGACCCGCAGATCCCTTGCCGCGGCGCTTCAGGTGGTGGGCGACC
>NZ_DASWTE010000002.1:0-2328 GCF_036402295.1 Phenylobacterium sp. | reverse complement strand
CTTTCAGGCGGTCGCGGGCCATGGGGCTACTCCTTGAAATGCCGGGGCGTGGCGTCAGCGCGCCAGCCAGCCGCCGTCCACGGGGACGATGGCGCCGTGCATATAGTCCGCAGCGCGGCTCGCCAGGAAGACCGCCGCGCCCGCGAGGTCCTCGGGCGTGCCCCAACGGCCCGCCGGAATGCGCTCCAGGATCTGGCGATTGCGCACTTCGTCGGCCTGCAGCTGGGCGGTGTTGTTGGTGGCGAAATAGCCGGGGGCCAGACCGTTCACGTTGATCCCCAGGTGCGCCCACTCGTTGCAGAGCGTCTTGGTGATGCCCGCGAGCCCGCTCTTCGAGGCCGTGTATGACGGCACGCGCAGCCCGCCCTGGAAGCTCAGCATCGAGACGACGTTGATGATCTTGCCGCCCCGGCCATCGGCCACCCAGCGCCTGGCTACCGCCTGGCTCAGGAAGAACACCGTCTTCAGGTTGGTGTTCATCACCGCGTCCCAGTCCTCTTCCGTGAAGTCGAGGCTGTCGGCGCGGCGGATGATGCCGGCGTTGTTCACCAGGATGTCCAGGCGGCCCGCCGCGGCATAGGCCTCGAAGACCACCCGCTCGATCGGTTCGGTGGTGAAGAGGTCGGCCTTCACCTGGAACAGCTTGCGGCCGGCCTTCTCGACCAGCGCGGCGGTCTCGTCGGACGCGCTGCGGCCCACCGCGACGATGTCCGCGCCGGCCTGCGCGAGGCCCACGGCGATCGCCTGGCCCAGGCCCGTGTTGGCGCCGGTGACCAGCGCCGCCCGGCCGGTGAGGTCGAAGGGATTGCCGCTCATTTCAGCTGGCAAATGTCGAGGACGTTCATGTCGGTGTAGTCGAGGTTCTCCCCGCCCATCGCCCAGATGAACGCGTAGTTCGAGGTGCCCGAGCCCATGTGGATCGACCACGGCGGCGACACTACCGCCTCGTCGTTGGCCATGATGATGTGGCGCGCCTTCTCGGGCTCGCCCATGAAGTGGAAGACGCGGTCGTTCTCGCCCAGGCCGAAGTAGAAATAGACCTCGCTGCGGCGGTCATGCAGGTGCGGCGGCATGGTGTTCCACACGCTGCCGGTGTTGAGGATCGTCAGGCCGAGCAGCAGCTGCGCCGATTTGCACGTCTGCGGCACCACCAACTGGTAGATCGTCCGCTCGTTCGACGTCTCCAGCGCGCCGCGCTCCAACGGCACCGCGTCGGCGATCGAGAGCTTCTTGCTCTCGAAGGCGGCGTGCGCCGGCGTCGACACCAGGTAGAAGCGCGCGCCCTCGCCGGCGAAGGTCACGTCCTTCGCGCCCATGGTCACATAGAGGCAGTCGCGCGGCGCGAGGTCGTAGGCGATCCCGTCGACCGTCACCGTCCCGGCCGTGTCCGAGACGTTGACCACGCCCAGTTCGCGGCGCTCCAGGAACGGGTGGCCCTTGGCGCTCTCGGGCTCGGTCTGGTCGGGCAGCTTGACCGCGGTCTTGCCCGGCGCGGCGCCGCCGACCACGAAGCGTTCGTAGTGGGTGTAGTTCAGCACCACCTCGCCGGCCGCGAACAGGCCGTCGATCAGGTAGCGCTGGCGCAGGGTCGCGTTGTCGACCCCTTCCATCATGTCGGGATGGGTGGCGTGGTAGATCCGCTTGAACACGTCGTTCTCCCGTCAGGCCGGCTCGGGCGCGCGCTGCGCCGCCGGCTCATCCAGCTTGTAAGCCCGCTTGGGCAGGTTGTAGGCGAGGTCGACGACGGTCTCGGCCGCCTCGACCTCCGAGATTCGATGCTCGGCGACCAGCCGCGCGAGGAAGCTGGCGTCCACCCGCCGGGCCACGTCGTGCCGCGCCGGGATCGACAGGAACGCCCGCGTGTCGTCGTTGAAGCCGACGGTGTTGTAGAAGCCCGCCGTCTCGGTCGTCTGCTCCCGGAACCGGCGCATGCCCTCCGGGCTGTCGTGGAACCACCAGGCCGGGCCCAGCTTCAGCACCGGATAGTGCCCGGCCAGCGGGGCCAGCTCCCGGGCGTAGCTGCTCTCGTCCAGCGTGAAGACGATGATCGACAGCCGCGGGTCGTTGCCCAGCTTGTCCAGCAGCGGCTTCAGGGCGCGGACGTAGTCGGTGCGCGTCGGGATGTCGGCGCCCTTGTCGCGGCCGAACGTCCCGTGGAGCCAGCGGTTATGGTTGCGGAAGCTGCCGGGGTGGATCTGCATGACCAGCCCGTCGTCCAGGCTCATCTTGGCCATCTCGGTCAGCATCTGGGCGCGGAACAGCTCGGCGTCGGCCGGCATGAAGACGCCGTCCAGCACCTTCCGGAACAGCGCCTCGGCCTGGGCCTCG
>NZ_DASWTE010000001.1:0-3617 GCF_036402295.1 Phenylobacterium sp. | reverse complement strand
TTGAGCGCCATGGCCAGGAAGGCGGCCATCAGGCCGGAGACCGCGGCGCCGGCCAGGATCAGGCTGAGCGTGCCGCCGCGGCCGAGCGCGAAGGTGAGCGCGCCGGCGCCGAGCGCGCCCGCGAGGCCCAGGATGGGCGTGGCGAGGCTGAAGGCGGCGGCCAGGCCGAAGTAGATCGAGACCACCGCGCCCAGGGCCGCGCCACTGGAGACGCCGAGCAGGCCGGGCTCGGCCAACGGGTTGCGCAGCAGGCCCTGCAGCACCGCGCCGGAGAGGCCGAGCGCCGCGCCCACCAGGATCGCCAGCACCGTGCGCGGCAGGCGCAGCTCCAGGACCACGAGGCGCGAGAGGCTGACGTCGGACGAGACGAGGCCGTGCAGGATCTCTTGCGGGCTGATGTTCACGCGCCCCAGGAACAGCGAGGCGGCGGCGGCCAGGACCAGCACGCCGATGGCGAGGCTGCGCATGGGCAGGGTGCGCGCGGTCATCGGGCGGTCCCCGGCGGCAGCGCGTCGAGCTGGCGGCGGATGTCGACTGCGGCCTTGGCCGACTGCGGGAGGCCGCAGTTGAAGGCGACTTCCGGGTAGGCGATCCGGCGGCCGGCGAAGAGGCGGCGGACCACGCGGTGGCGCGCCTCGTCGTTCTGCAAGAGCGGCCGCGCGCCGCCGGCCGAGAGCAGGGCGTCGGGCCGCGCGACCAGCAGGCGCTCGACGTCGAAGCCGGTGTAGAGGCCGCCCGGCTCGGCGGCGATGTTCACCGCGCCGGCGGTGCGGATGATCTGGTTGGCGAAGGTTTCCGAGCCCGGGACCGTGGCGCCGCCGTCCCAGACGACGACGCGGTTCGGGCGCGCGGGCCGCTGGGCGGCGAGCCCAGCGAGGCGGGCGTCCAGCTCGCGCACCAGCGCCTCGGCGCGCGCGGGCTCGCCGACGGCGGCGCCGACCTGGCGCAGGTTCTGGCGGACGTCGTCGAAGGTGCGCGTGCTCTTCACCTCGACCAGCGGCGCGCCGACCTCGTGGGCCAGCCGCCGTGTCACCGCCAGCGAGAAGTCGCCGGTGAGGATGAGGTCGGGCCGGAACTTGATGATGTCTTCCGGGGTCCCGTAGTTGACCGGGACACCATCCGCCGCGCCGGGGAACAGCGCAGCCGACCCGTCGCGGGCGAGATAGGTCACTCCCGCGATCCGCGCCTTCGGGACCAGCTGCAGCAGCAAGAGGTCCGTGCACTGGTTCATCGACAGGATGCGCTGGGGCTTGGCGGCGTGGGCCGGGAGGGCAAGGGCAAGCGCGAGGCCAAACGCCAAAAGCCCTCTCCCCCCTGCGGGGAGAGGGTTGGGAGTTGGGGTGTTAGCGCCAAGCTTCCAGGGACGCACCCCCACCCCCGACCCCTCCCCGCAAGGGGGAGGGGAGAGGTGTCTGTCTTTCCTCAGAACTTCACCCTCGCGCCGACGTAGGCCGCCCGCCCGTCGGTCGGGAAGGCGAAGACCTCATAGTAGTCTTCCGAGAGCAGGTTCTCGACCCGGCCGTAGATCTCGACGTGGTCGTCGATGTCGTAGCTGGCGGCGAAGTTCACCAGGGTGAACGACGGCAGCACCACGCGACCCGCATTGGCGCCGGTGGCCGGCTTCACGTCAGGCAAGGAGGCCGGGAACGGCGCGGCGATGCCGGAGAAGTTCGAGTCGAGCTGGCGGCCGTTGTAGCGGACGTTGAGGTTCACGGTGGCGCGACCGGCGAGCGGCCGCCAGGTCACGTTGGCGCTGCCAATATGCGGAGCGCGCCGGATCTCCTCCAGCCCGTTCTCCTTGGCGGTGAGGTCGGTGTAGCTGCCCGACAGCGAGAGGCTGTCGGTGACCGCCACCTCGCCGAAGACCTCGACCCCGTGCTGTTTCGACTTGAACTCGCGGTTGCACGCGGTGCTGGTCCCCGGCGGCGGGGCTGCGCAGGCCGACGGCAGGCCCGGGCCGCCGAAGTAGGTGAAGATCTCGTCCTTCAGCCGGGCGTCGAAGTAGGTGGCGCCCAGCCGCGCGCGGCCGTCGAGGAACGCCAGGTCGACGCCGACTTCCCAGCTCTCGGACTTCTCGGGCTTCAGGTCGGGGTTGCCGCGGAAGGGGAACGGGCCGCTGGCGTTGAAGCCGAACAGCTCGGTCTGCGACGGGTTCTTGATCCCCGAGCCGGCGGCGGCGCGCAGCCGGATCATGTCGTTCAGCCGCCAGAAGCCGTGCGCCTTCCACGTCGTGGCGTCGGCGAAGAAGTCGTTGGCGTCGTGGCGCACCGCGCCGCCCAGGCCGGCGTTGTCGCCGATCTCCAGGTCGTATTGCGCCACCAGGCCGGTGTTCTCGATCGAGCGGCGGGTGGTGTCGGCCCCGGCGCTGGGCGGCGAGGTGTTCTGGTAGGTTTCCTTCTCCCAGTCGACCGCGCCGGTCAGGCGGTGGACGAGGTCGCCGGTCTCCAGCTGGTAGGTCGTGGCATAGGAGGCCTTCTTGCGCACGCCCTCGCTGCCGCTGGAGCGGCGGTTGGCGCTGTAGCCGTTGCGCTCGGCGTCGAGGCCCTGGAACGACAGGCTGTGGGTCCAGGCGTCGTCCAGGAGGTTCAGGTCGGCGCCCGCGAAGTAGAGCAGGCTGGTGGCGTCGGAGTAGCTGCCGAAGCTGTCCACCTGGCCGCGGCCGAAGCTGGAGCCGTTCGTCTCGGCGTGGGTGTTCGAGTAGCGCACCAGGCCGCGCAGCTTGAGCGCGTCGCTGACCTGGTAGCCGGCCTTGGCGGAGAAGCCCTCCAGCTCGGAGCCCACCTTGCGGCGGCCGCCCGGCAGGGTCTGGGTGACGTAGCCGTCGGTGGTCTGGACGTCGGCGTTGAGCACCAGGTCCAGCGGACCCAGCACCACGGCGTAGCGGCCGGCGCCGCCGAAGGCGCCGTGCGAGCCGGCCTCGACGCGCAAACGCCCGCCCGGCGCGTCGGCGGCGCTGGGCGTGATGTAGTTGACGACCCCGGCGATGGCGTCGGAGCCGTAGAGCGCGCTCTGCGGCCCGCGCAGGATCTCGATGCGGGCGACGTCGTCGCTCAGGAACTGGCCGTAGTCGTACTCGCCCTGGAACGGGTCGGCGGCCTCGATGCCGTCGATCAGGGTGAGCACGTGGTTACCCTCGGTCCCGCGCACGCGCACGGCGGTGAGGCCACCCACCGCGCCGGTGCGGCTGACCGCGAAGCCCGGCACGTCGCGCAGCACGTCCGAGACCAGGCGCACCTGGCGGTCCTGCATGTCCTGCACCGTGATCAGGGTGACGGACGAGCCGAGCTTGTTCGCGTCGACGCCCTGGGAGGCGCGCGTGCCGGTGACGATGACCCCTTCGACGTCGCCGTCGGCCTCGGCGGCCGAGGCGGGGTAGGAGATGAGCAGCGCCGCGGCGGCGGCGCCCAGGAAGTGCTTCGTGGCCATGCAGGCCCCCTCTGTCCGCGTCCGTTGCGACAGGGCGGAGGGCCTCCTCACGGCGCGGGCTCGCGCTGAGGTCGACGGGCCGGCGGACGTGGACGCTTGAGCGGGCCGTCCGGTCGGTCGAAACGGCCCTCGCCGTTTCTCGTCGTCGCTCAGACGGAGATCCGCGCCCTGGAGGTCCACTGCCCCAAGAC